>JAULYI010000153.1:0-11009 GCA_032117915.1 Kapaibacterium sp. (SeqCode)
ACCAAGCGAGCATCAACCTATCACGCGGCCGGAAAGTCCCTTGCCGGCTTCAACTCCATCTTTGCCACGGCCTCCATCGACGCCGCCAAACGCTACTATGCCGAGTTTACCGAGCAGCAGAAGGACCTGCCCGAGGCGCAGCGTCTGAAGGTGGGTATCATCTACAGCTATGCGGCCAACGAAGAGGAAACGACGGGGCTGCTGGGTGACGAGGCCTTCGAGACCGATGCGCTCGATGCCAGCTCGCGCGACTTCCTGGAGAAGGCCATTGCTGACTACAATGCGATGTTCGGCATGTCCTTCAACACCTCGGCCGACGAGTTTCAGGGCTATTACAAGGACCTTTCGCAGCGTCTCAAGGCACGTCAGCTCGACCTTGTGATCGTGGTGAACATGTTCCTTACCGGCTTCGATGCCACCACGCTCAACACGTTGTGGGTGGACAAGAACCTGCGTGCGCACGGCCTCATCCAAGCGTTCTCGCGCACCAACCGCATCCTGAACTCCGTAAAGACCTACGGCAACATCGTCTCCTTCCGCAACCTCGAGCAGGAGACCAACGACGCCCTGGCGCTGTTCGGCAACAAGAATGCCCGCAGCGTTGTGTTGCTGAAGCCGTACGCCGAGTACTACGCCGAATACGAAGCGCTCATAGAGAAGCTTCGGATGAGCTTTGCGCCCGGAGAGACCATCACCGGCGAAGACGAGCAGAAGGAATTCGTCAAACTATTTGGCGACGTGCTGCGCCTGCGGAACATCCTCACATCCTTCGATGACTTTACCGGAGACTCGCTACTGAGCGAGCGCGACGTGCAGGACTACCAGAGCACGTACCTGGACATCCACGCAGACATGCGTGCGCGTGCCAAGTCGGAGAAGGAATCCATTCTTGAGGATATCGTCTTCGAGATTGAGCTCATCAAGCAGGTAGAGATCAACGTCGACTACATCCTGCTCCTGGTCGAGCAGTACCTTGCCAAGCACGGGTCAGGGGGCGAGGTGGAGATCAAAGCCACCATCGAACGCGCCATCAACTCCAGTCCTGCCCTGCGCAACAAGAAAGACCTCATCGAGAACTTCGTCAACTCCGTTACCACCACAGACAAGATCGATGATGCTTGGCAGGTCTTCATCGCCCAGAGCAAGGTCCGCGAGCTCGATCGCATCATTGCCGAGGAACAGCTCAAACCGGAGCCCACGCACGACTTCATGTCGAATGCCTTCCGCGACGGCGGCATTCCCACCGCCGGCACTGCCATCACCAGGATCCTGCCTCCCGTGTCGCTGTTCTCGAAGGACAACAGTCGCGCCGCAAAAAAGCAGTCCGTCATCGACAAGCTCAGCGCCTTCTTCGAGCGGTATTCGGGGTTGGGGTGAAGCCCCTACAAAAACCGTTCTCGCTCTGCGGATGTCGGTACCCGACAGGTGGGGCGCTTGCCGAACCAACGGTAGCGATTGCGGGAAATCCGGCGGTAGATCGTGTCGCGCAGCGGGCGTGGTAAAACGCGCAGGAAGCCTAAGGCGCGCCAGGGCCACCGCAGGTGCCGGGCCAGACGCAGGATAGCCGTACTCTCGGTGTACAGCACGCCGCCGTCGAGAACATAGACCGTCTCCGGTGCCGTGAGCATGCCTTGTTGTGCCAGAAGCTCGCGACCGGCATCGCTCTGAAAAGCGCAGAAGCGCAGTTGACCAGTGCGGTCATGCCGCAGCAGGAAGTCGACACTCGTGTTGCACAGCGTGCAGACACCGTCGAAGATGACGATGGTGTGCGCTGCAGTCTTGTCCTGATGAGCGTTGCCGTCAGGCATCATCTGTGCGCTCGAGTGTGGCGTGGTAAAAGCCATCTTCGTCGGCTACGTCCGGCATGGAGCGCGCCTCGGCAACAAGACGGAACGAGGGGTGGTCGGCCAGAAACCGCTGTACTTGCTGTTCGCCTTCTTCGGGCAGGATGCTGCATGTGGCGTAAACCACGCGTCCGCCCGTGCGCGCGGCGAGCGCGCTCCGCCGTAGGATCTGCGCTTGGATCTGCAGGAGCTCGTCGAACATGGCCTCTGTCAGATGCATCATGATGTCCGGATTTCGTCGTAACACGCCCGTCCCGGAACAGGGGGCATCGACCAGCACACGGTCGGCTGACGCCGCAAGGCGTTTGACCGTCTTGGTGGACGCTGCAAGGCGTGTATCGACGATGGTCACGCCGGCGCGCTGCGCGCGCCGGCGCAGCTCGTCGAGCTTGCGCTCGACGATGTCGATGGCGATGACGCGGCCGCGGTTGGCCATCAGGGCGGCCATATGCAGGGCCTTGCCGCCGGTGCCCGCACAGGCATCTACCACGCGCATGCCCGGCTGCACGTCCAGGTCGAGCGTAACGCGTTGCGAGGCCACGTCCTGCTGTTCGAACCAGCCGTTCCGGAAGGCTTCGCTCTTGAACAACCCGAACGGTGCGTCGATGCGGATGGCGTTGGGAAGGTCGCAGCGGTGCGGACGAAACGCCGCCAGGGCCTGCATCACGTTGTCCGTCGTGGTCTTTAGCGTGTTCACGCGGAGATACGTCGGAGCGTCGTGCATCAGGGATGCGACAAGTGCGTCGGCACGTGCACCCCAGGCGGCGTCGATGCGTGCGCGCAACCACGCCGGCATACCCGCATCGCGGATGGCCGCATGCAGCTCGGCGCGCAGCGAAGCTGCGCGCGTGGCGTCGGGTTGTTCCACGCGGAAGAGCTCTTCGAGAACGGCGGATGCGTGCCGACCCTGACGGATAGCGCCGAACGCTTCGCGAATAACGCTGTTCACGAGAAAATCAGGAGCTCGTTCTTGGAGGCGTCGAACGACGTGCGGTACGACTTCAGATTCGTGGCTGAGCCGCTGTTGGGTTGGACGAGCACCGCGCCGTCGCGTGACGAGAATTGAGCACCGTGACACGGGCAGATGCAGTTTGCGCCGGGCGTCTCCGGAGGCGTGACGGCACAGCCGGCATGCGTACAGGTTGTATCGAACACGGCAAACGTCGTCTCGCTGATGCGTGATATGAAGACCGGCCGGTTGTTGTTCAGACCTTCGATGACGCGCTCCTTGAAGCCGCCCGGAGAAGCCAGTTCGCCGACGTTGCTGATGTTCCACAGAAAGGTCTTGCCCGAAGGGGCCGTCTCCGTGGTCTCACAGGAACTCAGGATGGAGCTCACGGCGGCCGCGCTCACGCTGATGCCGGCCATACCAAGGGCGCGCATCAGAAACGCTCTGCGTTGTTCGTGCTCTGTTTGCATAGGTGACAGGTCGTTAGGATTGAACCACGGTGCGACGTCGCATGAATGTGCCAATGACAATGGCCGTCACGCCACAGCCGATCACAAAGATGTAGCTGTTCGGAAAGCGCGCCACGTCAAGATCGTCAGGCAGCATGCCAAAGATGTACTTCGGGCGGAACGAGATCTCAATACGTTCCGTGCCGAACAACTCGTCTTTGACCACCGTTTCAATACGCTCTCTGTCCTTGGAATACCAATGCGTGCCATGGCTGAACCAGACGATGCCACCGGCAACGATGGCCGCAATGCCAAGCCATGTGATGATGCGTCCTACCATGAATCCTCCGGTCAGTGAGTTGTTTTCGTGAAGAATCCGGCGTAGCTCAATAGAACATGTAGAGCTGGAAATTCCACCGGGTGGTAACACCGGGAATGCGCGTGTCCCACATGCGGTATTCCGGACGCACCACGACGTACGGCAGTACAAAGACGTGTGCACCGATGACGCCGGCATAGACGACATCGTCGGGCTTGCCCTGAGCCTTCAGCGCAGCGAATGTGGTTGACGCACCCTCCCAACGAACGAAGGGCAGGATCTCGGGCGTTACCTGATACATGACTTCGACCATGCCAGTTGTCGTTGATACAATGTCTGTCGCTGTCATCGCCATCAGATCCGCCGTCACCGAAAGGTGGTCGGTAATGCCGATGCCCGCAAAGACATTCGACAGCGTGAAGCCCTCGGTGGCGAGGACGGAGCCGCCGACATAGACGTTCAGCATGTCGTCGAATGCACGCGGCCACAGCACGGCCTTCGCGCTGATGAGTGGTGCATCGTCCTTGGCCAGAGCCGGCACAACACGTTGTCCGTCGGATACCTGCAGTTCCGACAGTGCGCTGGATCCGAAGACACCGGCCGACAGTGTTAGCCATTTCAGTCCCTCATAGTTCACCTCTGCCCCATACTCGGCCCAATTGGGGGCAAAGAGCGGCTGACGTCCGATCGACGTCATGAGCGAGACGGGGAAGACGGTGTGGTCGTCGTAGCGGACGCCGGCACCGGGACGGAACAGGCCCACACGGAGCGAAGGCCATGCGTTGTCGGGTTTGACGATCACGCTCACATGGCCGTCACGCTGTCCCGGATACGCAACCTTGCTGCCGGATGAGGATGTGCGGAGTGCTGCTAGATTAAAACCACCTTCGATGGTAACGCCACTGATCGGCGTGAGCGCTGCATAAAGGGATGCCTGCATAGGGAAGGTGACACGCTTGGCATCGTCAGAGGAAAACGACCTCGTATTCTGTACCCGGAAGTCCATGCCGGCTGTGAGCATGCCGTCGAGGTAGGAGTTGGACTCGTCCAGATCGTAGAGCCACTTCACAGCCGAATTCTCGCGTGAGATCAAGCCGACGTCGTAGTAGGAGTACCATCCTGTCTCGGAGCGAAGGCCGCCACCGTGCGGTGCTACGTGACAGTTGGAGCAGCGGTTGCCGCTGAGCGCGCTGAACTGGGGAATGGCGGTTGCACCCTGGTGCGCGAGCATGCACAGAACGGCGACGATGAGCCACGCTACGGCTGTACGTGGTGGGTGTTGCGGGAAGCGTTTCGTCATGCGTGTTAGGATAGCGTGCAGGAAGCTGCCTTACCAGGACCGCTCGGTAATGATGAACTCCGATATCGATGTTGACGTCGGGCTGCCGTCGTTCAGTACGTATCGATTGGTCTGTCGCTGCAGCACGATATGCATGCCGGGCACCAGCCACTGCTCGTCCATGAACTGCCTTGTGCCAACCGGGTCAGGCGTCTGTGATGCCATACGCACATGGACAGCCTGCATGGTTCCGAGCGGCGTTTCGACGGGCACATCGACACCGATGATGGCGTAGCGGTTTGACTCGACATTGCCGAAGGGATTGCGATAGAGAAACCACGAACCAACGCGTAGCGGCTCCGCCAGTCGACGTCTGCCCACGGAGTCTGTCATCCGTTCGAAATTCACCAGCTCCGAGCCGTCCGTGTACTGATGCGTGGTATCCGTAAATCGAATCTCGCCATCGGTGATCGTCTCACGCTGTATCGCAATACATCGCTTACCGTCTGTCCGCATGAATGCCGTGTCGACCACCGTGTAGCGATAGGATGAGCCAGTGACGATGCTGGTATCGCCACCTTCCAAGAATGACAGCGTTCTGAACTGCAACGTGATCGATGAACCCGGGACCCTGCGGAAGGTGTAATCCGTGATCTTGCGTGTCACCTTGGGTGGCTCGCCTGTCGGATCTGCAATGCCATCCTTGGCACATGAGGCCGCGAGCATCACGATGCACAGCGCTGTTATGACGTTGGATACGGTCATGGTTGCAACATAGCATCGGAATGTGGAGTGACATCGACATTCCATAATACGCTGTGTGGGAGGGGACACCAAAGGGGCATGGAGCGACCCGTGGCGAGAAGGACGTCTGACGTCCATTGATTGCATGTGCGTAGGATGCTGTAGTCACCGTGAGCCATGACGAAGGCCGATGACTCTCCGCCATAGCCGTGGCCGATCAGGCGAGGGCGTCCGTCGGCGGATCGCTTTGCCATTCGCTGCACCGTCCGCACAATGCCTTCTAGGTCTGCATCACTGATCAGCAGCGGCACATCGTTGGTGGTGTCGCGATGGCGTAGCTGCACGTGCAATACACTGCTGTGCGACCCGCCGAACAGGGCGTTGGCGCCGAGGACAAGATCAAACCCCGCATTCATGGTATAGAACGTACTGTCGCCCCAGCCTATCTCAACAACCTCACCGTCGCCTGATAGGCCGAACTCTGCGGCCAGATCATACGTGGCCGAACGTACCGGAACAACAAGCCCCATGTGATAGCCGTGGTTAATAAGGGCTATCGCATGGGGCCTTGATTCATCGATATCGGACGAGGCACGCCGAAGCGGCAGTATTGCCGCTGCAAGCAGCGTGACCACCAGTGCTGCCGTTACTTGAGCGACATGCTTGAGACGCACTTCTCGAAGATCGGCAGGTAGACGCTCTGTTCGGGCTTAAACCAGTTTACGGTGATGCGGAACATGCGATCACCCTTGACCGTGTAATAGGCACGGGCAGCAACCTGTGCGTTCGGATTGTAGTTGAAATAGACGGCACGATTGCCGCCGATGGTTGATGGCTTCGGGTCCGCGCCAGAATACGTTGCCTTGTTCTGCTCGGCGATCTTGTCGAGGTTCTTCTGCTTCGATGCGTCGAAGACGTCAACCTGGATCGTACAATCCAGACGGGAGCCGGCAAAGCTCATCGAGGAAAGACCGGAGGACTTGCCCTTGGTGCCCTGGAAGTTCTGCGGGATCTGGATCGTGAACTCGGGAGCCGAATACATGCGAAGCGTATCCGACGGCGGCTCCGGTCCGGCCGGCGCTGCGGTGTCGACCTTCGGTGCGATCGGGCGTTCCTTTGTGGCGAGCTTCACCGAGTTGACGATCTGCTGGAAGTAGTCTTCGTAATCACCGAACGTCCCACCGAATGATGCGAGCGTCAGCACCGTGATCACACTGTCCTTTTCGGCCACGTACGTCTCTGAGCGATACTTGCCGTCTTCCTGACCGAACTCTACCCATAGTTTCTTGCCTTGGACACCGCCGAAGGTCACGGCTTCGACCTTGTATCGGTCAAGACCATCAACGAACTCCAGCTTGCTGTTCTTCACGACGGAGTCGAGTGTTCGTGTACTGTCAACGGGCATCACACGCAGTTCGATCTTTGCCCCTGCCCGACCCTTGCCAAATGTCTGGAAGCGCGAGGCCATATCCCTGGTGGGATAAGCCACAACGAGCTGGCCGGGTACTTTTTGCATGAACCAGTTCGTGGGGACGAGTATCTCGAACATGCGCACATCATCCTTGTGCAGTTTGAGGTTCTCGACGGGGAAAGAGTCTTCACGCGGTTCGCAGCCGATCGCAACCAGGGCGACCACGGTGATCATCATGATGGTACGCAGCATCTTCATGCCCGGCACTCCAAAAAATCTCGTTTGGTGAAGGTAATCAAGTTCAATTGTTCAATGCTCCTTCCGTGATCCAGGTGCGCACACCGCGGAGCTGGTCGGAACTAACCCTGCTGATCACGTCAAACCTGTGGGGAATCCTGCCGTCAAGCGTCTGGGTCAGCAGACTTTCGTCCGGCTGACCCGGCACAACAAGATTGGCCCTGTCGGTAAAGAGCGCGTAGTACGTTGTCAACCGAATGCCACCACCGGGCGACACATCGCCATGGCAGCCCGAAAATGCACAGGAAAGCGTAAGAAACGGACGAACATGCTGTGTAAAACTCACATCACGTTCCGGAAAAACGATCTGCGTGGGGTCGGTGACGCTTCCGCTGGTGCATCCGGCGATACCAAGAAGAGCGACCAATCCCAGTCGAGCCAGATCCATCATGGATAGCTTTCATCGGCGCTGGGGAAGGTGTGGTTTCGCACGTCGTTGATATAGGCGGACACGCCGCGAGTGATCACGTCGTGCAACTCGGCGTAGCGGCGGACGAATCGAGGACGAAACTCCGTGGACATTCCCATCATATCGGTCCACACAAGGATCTGTCCGTCACAGTCCGGCCCGGCACCGATGCCGATGGTCGGCACGTCGATACGGTCCGTGATGCGCTTTGCCAGATCTGAAGGGACTTTTTCGAGGACGATGGCAAATGCGCCTGCATCGGCCAAGGCAACAGCATCGTCCATGATCTGCGTTGCTTCTTCCTCTGTGGTGCCGCGTTCCTTGTACGATCCGAATTGATGGATGCTTTGCGGCGTCAGACCAAGGTGTCCCATGACGGGGATGCCGTTCTCCGTCATCATGCGAACGGCCTCGATCACACGGCGGCCACCCTCCAGCTTGACGGCTCCGGCTCCGGCCTCTTTCATGATCCGTCCCGCATTCATGAATGCGTCGCGGGGCGAGACCTGATACGTCATAAAGGGCATGTCCGTTACCACCAGCGCACGCTGTACACCGCGGATCACGGCCTGCGTGTGGTAGATCATCTGTTCAAGCGTGACGGGGAGCGTGGTCTCGTGTCCTTGCACGACGTTACCAACGGAATCGCCAACAAGTAGCACATCGATGCCGGAGGCATCCAAAAGGTGTGCGGTCAGGGCGTCATAGGCCGTCAGGCACGCAATCGGCGTGCCTTTCCGTTTCATATCAACGAGCCGACGCGTGGTGACGCGCTTGCCCATGGTTGGCGTGGCAGACATAATGCAAAGATAGGGACGGCGGCTGTACGGCGTCCGTTCTGCCTAATTTGCGGCCATGGACGCCGTTGTTTCCCTGTCACATATGGTTATCCGTCCGCAGCCCGGCACACGCGTGTATTTCATATCCGACGTGCACTTGGGCTTCGGCTCGCGTCAACAGGATGCGGAGCGCGAAGCCCTGCTCCTGCAGCTCCTGCGCCGGATCTCCATCGACGCCGCCCACGTGTTCATCGTCGGCGACCTCTTCGATGCGTGGTTTGACTATCGCACGGCTGTGCCCCGACATCATGTGCGGACGCTGGCCCAGCTGGCAGCCATGCGCGAGGCCGGGATACCGATCACCTATCTGATGGGCAATCACGACTTTGGACACTACACGTATTTCCGCGACGATCTTGCTATGGAGCCGTTAGGGGGCGATGTGGAAGCCACGATCGGTTCCACTCGGTTCTACATCGCACATGGCGATGGCAAGGCGCACGGAGACCGAGGGTACCTCCTGCTGAAGACCGTGTTGCGCCATCCGCTGGCCCAGCGGATGTATCGCTGGCTGCACCCCGACATCGGCATCCGTCTGGCAAGTGGCACATCGGAGAAAAGCCGGAGCCATACCGACAAGAAGGACTACGGACAGACGGATGGTCTGCGCGACTTTGCTGCTGAGCGCCTGGCACAGGGCTACGACATTGTCATCATGGGGCATCGCCATCAGGTCTGCTCAGAGCGTATCGATCAGGGGCTGTACGTCAACCTTGGACACTGGTTGGGTGCCGATCCTACCTTCGGAGTGTTCCAGCCGGAAACTGCAGAGATGATTGTCGTTTCCGTCGGCGAATTCCTTGGCCGGGCCGCCGACCCCTGCCCCGTACGATAGGTGTATATTCGTGCATGCCTGCACGCATTCATCTTGCGCTTTGGTGTATCCTTACCATCGCCGCCTGTACGATAGACCAACGACCGCAGCAGTCGTCATCTGATGGCTCGCATGCCGACACCGTGACGCGTCGGTACCCCTTTCGTAGCCTGAGACTTGTCTCGACCTCTTCACGTCCGGATCAGGCCCGCCCTGACACGTCGATCTTCATGGTTGACGACTATGGGCGCTTGGAGCGGTCAGAGCAGATCGTTGAGATCCCCGTCCGCGATGCTCCCCCAGTCCGAATGCGAACCATTGTGATACGCAATGGTAGGAAGGTCTATAATCTGGACGTGCAACGACGCATGTACCGTACCTCGGTCTTGCAGGTCGGTGCCGGCAGTGAACGATTTGTTGACCTTATGGGTTTGGATGAGGCGGGACTAAAAGCGCTTCACATCAAGCGTCGTGGCAAGGCTACCGTGCTGGATCGTGAATGCACGGTGTTCGCTGTTGACGACCCGGAGCACGACGTCTATGGCTCATACTTGGTATGGATGAACGTTCCGCTACAGATGGATGTTGCCATTCGCGGCGTGCGAATGACGACCCGTCCGTTAGCGCTGGAAGAAAACATAACGTTCGATTCGACGTTGTTTAACGTTCCCACGGGATACCGGCCAATACCGGAACCATGATCAAAAGGGTGTATACATGAAGAAGATCGGATTGCTGTTTGGCATGGAGCAGACGTTTCCGCCGGCGCTGGTCGAAGCGATCAACTCGCGCGATGCGGGTGTGTCCGCCGAGTTCATGAAGATCGGCGGGGTCACACTTGATGACTTGTTCGAGTATGATGTGATCCTTGACCGGATCTCGCAGGATGTGCCGTACTACCGATCGATGCTCAAGCTTGCTGCGCTCAACGGCGTTCGTGTGATCAACAATCCCTTTTGGTGGAGTGCAGACGATAAGTTCTTCAACTATGCCATTGCGCAGAAGCTTGGCATTCCTGTGCCGCGCACGGCGTTGATCCCAAGCAAAAACCATCCGCCGGAGACCTCCAGCGAATCGTTTCGGAACCTGACCTATCCGTTGAACTGGCAGGATATCTTCGACTATGTGGGCTTTCCGGCATACTTCAAGCCTCACGACGGTGGCGGCTGGAAGCATGTGTATAAGGTCCACAACGTTGATGAGTTCTTCGATGCGTATGCCGCCGCGGCCGACCATGTGATGACCCTTCAGGAGTCGATCGAGTTCACCGAATACTACCGGTGCTACTGTATCGGTCGTAAGCACGTACACATTATGCCGTACGAGCCTAGGAATCCGCACCACCTGCGATACAAGGCGGACTTTGCACCGACACCCGAGATGCTGGCGACGCTCAATGAGCTGTGCGTCAAGATCTGCACGATGCTTGGCTACGATTTCAATACGATCGAGTTCGCTGTGCGTGATGGCATTCCGTATGCCATTGACTACATGAATCCCGCTCCTGATGCCGACAGGCACTCCATCCAGGAAGACAACTTCGAGTGGGTCCTGGAAACGTCGGCGACATACCTCATTGACCTTGCAACACAAGGTAGGCAGGTTCCCACGGAATATGCCTGGAGCGCCATGATCAACCCCACGACTCCTACCAC
>JAULYI010000154.1:0-3776 GCA_032117915.1 Kapaibacterium sp. (SeqCode)
ACACGGTTGCCAATGGCTTGAACCAAGTGCGTCTTACCAAGACCGGTCGGACCGTAGATGACCAGAGGGTTGTAGCGCGTCTTACCCGGATTGTCGGCCACGGCCATGGCGGCCGATGTTGCCAACTGGTTATTCTCGCCGCGGATAAAGCTCTCGAACGTGTATCGCTGGTTGAAGTGCGCAGGGTAATGCGTCGATCGGGGTGTCTGCGGCTGCTCGCTGAACGGCAGGGGCGGCTGTGCCGCAGGTTGACGCAGACCGGGAAGCTTGATCGTGCGTTGGTCTGCTGCACTGTCGCTGCTGTCATCAACGATGACCTGATACTGCAACGTAGCCTTCGCACCTAGAACCCGTTGAACGGTTCGGGCCAACAACGGTGCGTAATGCGCCTCGATCCACTCGTAGAAGAACTGACTGGGAACTTCAACGGTGAGCTGACTGCCATCCCAGGTCTTGGGACGCATCTGCTCGAACCATGTCTTGAAGACCTGCTGCGAAACATTGTCGCGAACGATATCCAGACAACGAGTCCACAACGTCACCGCGTCATCCGAAACGCCGGCAGCTGCCGTGCGCACAGAGGCACGCGACGTCGATGTTGCCATCGGTTCGTCAGCTGTAAAAAGGTTCAATGGTGCCGACTTCTTCACGTTTCTACCTCCACCGCACTGGACCTCGAAAACGAGGCCGTGATCCCCTGCCTGAAGCAACGCACATCAGGCAGCCCGAAACGACAACAGAAAGGCAGTGTGTTGTTACATCTGGGGGTGCAATTTTAGGTCAGTAGGGGACCTATTCTCAAGAAAAAAATATGGTCGATGTGAAGTTTTTTCGCTTGGTTTTTAAGCGCATACGCTAAGACAAGAATGCACAAGTACTTCCATGAGTCGGTGTGTATTTTCGTGTTCAAACAGACCAACGGCCATGCAACCTACGAACGAAACGGTCATCGATACCATGACCGAGAGCCCCGCCGAGATGTCGTTCTTCGATCATCTTGACGAGTTGCGCTCGCGGATTTTCAAGGCACTTGTCGGGATCATTATCGGCTGCGTTATCGTCGCCTTCTTTACTAATGAGATCCTGGCGGAGCTGCTGCGGCCGGCGATCAGCTCAAACGTCGAGCTGCAGAATATCGAACCGTTCGGACAGGCCTTTCTGAAGATCAAGGTCTTGTTCATCGGAGGAAGCGTCCTGGCCTTTCCGTGGCTCGTGTGGCAGGTATGGGGCTTCATTGCGCCCGGACTCTATGCACACGAGCGTAGCTGGGCCCGAAAGATCACTTTTTTTACGACGGTCTGCTTCCTGATCGGCATCTCGTTCTCATACTTTTTGCTGATACCGTCGATGATGTCGTACATGAGTGTGGTTGCCGACCCTAACATCAAGGACAGCATCGCCATTTCGTACTACTTCTCGTTCTTCACGAACATGCTTCTTGCCGGCGGTCTGATCTTTGAGCTGCCGATGATCACCTGGGTCCTTGCACGCGTCGGAATTCTCAATCCGAAGCTCATGATCACCTATCGGCGGCACTCTATCGTGGGAATCCTTGTTGTGGCGGCAGTGATCACGCCATCGCCCGACCCTGTGAACCAGTTAATGGTTGCCATCCCGCTCTACATTCTCTACGAGATCAGCGCCGTCCTGGCGCGCTTTGCCTATGCAAAGCGTAACCAGGTATGACCTGCCACCACCACCATGGCTTCTGAACGCTCCCTAGTTGAAATCTCGGCGCTGGTTGACGACGAACTGCGTCGATTCGAACCATTTATGCGTGAGCAGATGCGCTCTCGCACAGCACTGCTCGACACCGTTGTCCGCTACATCATGAAGCAGCGCGGTAAGCGCGTTCGGCCAACGCTGGTCTTCCTGTCGGCAGGCCTCTGCGCTCCGATCTCGGAGCGGGCCTTCATTGGCGCGGCCATGGTAGAGCTGCTGCACACCGCCACGCTCGTCCATGACGACGTCGTCGATCAGTCCGAGGAACGCCGTGGCATGGCATCGATCAATGCCGTCTGGAAGAACAAGATCGCCGTCCTCGTTGGCGACTATCTGCTGTCGCGCGGTCTGCTTGTGGCCGTGAACAACGGAGAATTCGACTACCTGAAGATCACGTCCGACGCCGTTCGACGGATGAGTGAAGGCGAGCTGCTGCAGCTCCAGAAAAAGCGTCAGAAGTCATTGGACGAGGAGACCTACTTCCGGATCATTTCCGACAAGACAGCATCGCTGATCAGCACCTGCTGCGAGGTCGGCGCTGTGAGCGCCGGCGTGGACCCGGAGCAGCGACAGGCCCTTCGGGAGTTCGGAGAACTCGTCGGCCTCGCCTTTCAGATCCGCGACGACGTGCTAGACTACGTTGGACGGCATACGCTGCTTGGCAAGCCGGTAGGCGCTGATATCCGCGATCAGAAGATCACACTGCCCCTTATCTACGCCTGTCGGAATGCCCCCGCCTCCGAGGCCAAAGCCACCATTGCAGCGGTCAAGGGGCGAGGCATCACCAAGGACGGTGTACGCGAGGTTGTGCGGTTTGTCGAACGCTATGGCGGCATCGACGCTGCCCAGCAGAAGGCTTTAGAGCTACGCGATCAGGCCCTGGCGCACCTTGAACCGTTCCAGGAATCTGTCTACAAAGAGGCGTTGCGCGATTTTGCTAACTTCGTCGTCGTACGCCCGAAGTAACAGCCATCCGGAGAATTTCTATGGATTACGAACGTTATGCCGCCCGGCATCGCGCCGAACATGCCGGCAGTATGGATATGCGTGGCGCTGCCACGCACATTTCAACGGACGACATGCGCACCTACGTCCAGCGCGTCTATGCCTGGATGGTTGGCGGACTGCTGACCACCGCCCTTTCCGCTGCGGCCGTGGCAAGTTCGGAGCTGATGGTAGCCGCGATCTTTGGAACGCCCATCCGATGGGTCGTTCTGTTTGCGCCTCTCGCCATGGTGTGGTATCTGAGCGCACGCATTGACCGGATGAAGGCCAGTACGGCGATCGGCCTCTTCATGGCCTATTCCATGATGAATGGCCTTGCCTTCGGCCCGATCTTTCTTGTCTATGAACTCGGCTCCGTCGCGACGGTCTTCGCCATCACAGCCGGTATGTTCGGTTTGACGGCCGCCTTTGGCTATGTGACCAAGCGTGACCTGTCCGGCATGGGTGGCTTTATGACGATGGGTTTGTTCGGCATCATTCTGGCAATGTTCGTGAACTGGTTCCTTGGTTCGCCGGCCCTCGATTTTGCGATCAGCGTCATCGGTGTCATCGTCTTTACGGGACTGACAGCCTATGACATGCAACGCATCAAGGAAGAGCATGTCCTGATGTATGACGGTCGCTCAGCTGCAACGAAGGGTGCCATCATTGGTGCCTTGCGCCTGTATCTCGACTTCATCAACATGTTCCTGTTCCTCCTGCGGTTACTCGGAGACCGCCGCTAATCGGCCGGTATGCAGGATAACCATGGTACCAGGGCAACGTTTGCCGTTATTGCGGCACGTCGCATCGCCGAAGGCGATGCCCACGACGCCGTACGTCTCTGTGCCGATGGTATAGCCGAATTCCCCGAATATCTCGGCGGCTACATTGTGCTGGCACGGGCATATGACGTGCTTCAGCGATACGACGATGCCTATATCATGCGCACAGAAGCGCACCGGCGCTTCCCGTGGTTGCCATGGGTAGGTCCGTTGGCAGACAACGGTACGGTGGTCGCCGATAGCACTTCCGCCGTCACGGAAGAAACGCCAATACATGCCCCTGAG
>JAULYI010000155.1:0-5304 GCA_032117915.1 Kapaibacterium sp. (SeqCode)
GGCGTATCGGCAACGAATACGCTTACCTTCAAGCCCAGCCTTGAGCGTTCGCTCTCGCGCTCGAGCGTGACGGTGCGCATGCGCTCCGGAAGCGGCGTTGGTGTGCTGTTCGGTCAGAACGCTACGCCGTCCAACGCAAAGGCAATCCAGAACCAGCTCTACTTCTCGACGCCGGCCAATGCAAACTCCGTTGGACATATAACGTTCGACGGCGGTACGCAGAAGTCGCTTCGCTTTACGGTGGAACGCTCGATTTCGACGCCTTCACCGTTCCTGTCGGCCTTCTATTTGAGCTCCGGCTCACAGAACATCGTGATCAAGAACGTACTTGTCGAGCACTCCTCATTTGCAACGCCGACGTATGCTACAAGCCTTCCGCTTGCACGTTACAATGGTGGTTCGCAGGAGTTCCGCTTTGACAACAACACGGTCAACACCAACCAGTCATTCACAGCCGGTATCACGAACCGCGACACGGTTGCACAGTTCAACCTTGCCGGACTCGATACTGTCGTGAACGTGAACAATACCTTCTCGAATAATGAGATCAGTGGCTTCGGCTATGGTGTCGTTTCGATGGGTATCGGTGTGTTGATCAAGGCCGGTCTGAATGAATTCCGTCCGTATTACAACACGGGCACCAAGATCGAGAACAACACGATCTACAACGTACGCCGCGCTGGTATCTTCGTTGGTTACGAAGACGGTGTGAGTGTTGTCGGCAACCGCATCTATAATGTTGGTGTTGCCGCTACGGGTGGCTCTGTTGTTGATGCTGCCGGCATCATTGCCGGTGGTGAGACGCGCTACAACAACATGAACCTCATGATCGCTCGCAACGAGATCAGCGGCGTCCGTGGTAACACATGGAGCCGTGGTGTGGTTGTTGAGCAGGTTCGTAATGACTTCACGTCGATCCTCCAGGCTGGCGGCATCATTGCCTTCCCGAACAACGCAGAGCACACGCGCGTGTACAGCAATGCTGTTTGGGGTCTTACCCGTTCGGCATCAAACGGCAACATCGCCGGTATCCACCTGCTTACACGCCGTGGTACATCGGCTGATGCCGTTACCGCACTTGTATCAGCGACGATCCCGACGTACTTCACGCTTGCTGACACAGTTGCAAACAACACGGTTGTTATCGACGGCGACAACATCGCCAACGGTACCGGTGCCATCGTTGGTATTGGCTCGCAGCACGGCAACGGAACAGCCATCCTGAACAACGCCATCGCTATCAACGCTGCTGCGAACGCCGCAACGCTGACGCAATCGGCAATCCTGTATGAAGGAACGATCTTCCGTGGTACGCAAACGAATACGGATTATCTGCCGAACAACGCTCCTGCAGCGCTTGTCTCCAATCGCAATGCCTTCTGGACGCCAAACTCGGGTATCGCTCGCTTTATTGAGATCTCGCAAGCGACGGAACTCGTATCGGCCGGTTCGCAAGATGAGTTCCGCACGATTGACCAATGGCGTAACTGGACGGCTCAGGACATCAACTCCGTCTATGGCAACTTCCCGGCCGAGCACGTTCTGGCAGGTGTAACACCGAAGCAAACGCTTCGCGTGAAGGTGACACCTCAGCCGCCCATTGGTTCGATCCTCAACAACCGTGGTCAGCGTATCAACGGCATGACGGTCGACATTGACGGTGGTCTGCGCGGTGAAGCCGGTACCGGTTACGACATTGGTGCCGACGAATTCAACGGCCGCTCGTATGTCAGCGACCTTGATGTTGTCGATATCCTTTCGCCGGCTGCATATCGCCGCGCTACGGGCACAACCAGCGATGCCGAGTACATCATGACGCAGGCTCCGGTCGACGTCAAGGCTCGTGTTCGCAACAACGGTGCACTGTCGCAAACGAATGCAAAGGTCCGTGTGCGTGTCTTCATGGAGACGCCTCAGTCCAATAACACGGAAGCAGCAAATCCGACGTTCAACGCCTTCCCGGTCGTAGATCGTACGATCTCCGCGAACTTCGCCTCTGGCGAGATCAAGGATCTCGTGTTCGGTGTCCGCAACTTCTCGCCGATGACCTACTTCGCTCTGTTCAGCTACACGCCGCCGACGCGTTTCGCAACGATGACGGCAAACGTGACGCCGCGCTACCGTGTTGAAGTATCGGTCCCGTCCGACGAGTTCAATCCGAACAACACGTACTCGAAGGTCGTACGCTTCTACATCGCAAAGGCCAACATGCGCATGGTCGTGTCGCTGCGCGGATCGACGAATGACATCACATCGGGTACGCCTACGACAAGCCAGATCGCTGGCCGCCTGAATGCCGACAGCCTGCGCAAGTCGATGGCTGACCTTGGCTGGATCAACGACCCGGCAAGCGGCGAGCAGATGTATGATGTGTTCGAGCGCGATGCATGGGAAGAGCGTGCCGTCAACTACAGTATGTATCGTACGATGTTCTGGTCGCACAACGAGTCAGCAATGACGCGTACAGAGCGTGACGACATCCGCAACTTCCTGAATGCCGGTAGCCTTACAGAAAAGAAGAACCTCGCCATCGGTTCGCAAGAGATTCCTCGCCGTCACATCGGCCTGAATATCACGAACGATGAAGGCTTCGTCCGTAAGCTGCTCCGCGCACGCAACATCACACCTGGCACACCGGTGCCGCCTCCGACGAACTCGTACAATGGCCGTCGTATCACGGGTACAACGCTCGCGCGTAACTCGTCGGAGACGATCCAGCGTACTGGCTTCCTGGGTGACAACGATCCGGTGCCCGCACTGATCAACGTCTATTCGGATGCTACGACGTCCGGTATCGCCAACGCAGCGTACATCTATCGCCGCGGCGACCGTACGACGACGGACTCGATCATGGGTACGGCCGTTGCCGGTCTGAACTCGAACCTTGTCTATCTCGGTGTTGACTGGCGCCACTATCAGCGCCCTGCCAACCTGACGGGTGGCGAGCGCGTGCTTCGTGGTATCGTTGACTTCTTCTACGCCAACGGTGGTATCGTGGTGCCTGTCGAGCTGACATCGTTCGACGCAAAGGCCCGCGGTAATGATGTTGACGTCTTCTGGTCAACAGCTTCCGAAAAGAACAGCGACCGCTTTGTTGTTGAGCGTGCATCGGTGTCCGACGCTGGTACGTCCGAGTACGTACAGGTTTCGACGCTGCCCGCAGCCGGTAACACGACAGAGCGTCGTGACTACAACCTGACGGACGAAAACCTCGACGCCGGTTCCTACCTCTATCGCCTGACATCGGTCGATAAGGATGGATCGTCCTCGACGTCAACAGAAGTCATGGTCACGATCGAAGGTGAGCAAGCAGGCCTCTGGATCGGTGAAGTCTCGCCGAACCCGGTTGTCAACTCCGCTGCCGTCACGTTCGGTCAGAACGTTGCAGGCGATGTTGAACTCAAGCTCTACAGCGTCAGCGGCCAGGAAATCGCAACGATCTTCACTGGCATGCTGAGCGGCTCGGAGACGGTCAACATGACAACAGCGAACGTTCCGGCCGGCTCCTACACGCTCGTGCTTCGCTCGGGCGGTATGGTCGCTACCAAGACCGTCACGGTGGTCAAGTAACGCATCGTAGCAGTAGTCTCGAACATAAACCGCCCTCTTGCCCTTCGGCAAGAGGGCGGTTTTCGTATCTGGTGACCCACATGAAACGCCCCCTCGTTTTTGCTCTATGCTCAGGATTGCTGTTAAGCCTTGCGTTCCCGCCAATGGCCGGAGGACCGCTAGCGCTTGTAGCGTATGTACCCATTCTGTACGTCTGGGCAAGGCATGCTCATGACTGGTCGCGCTGGCGGCTGTTTGCGGTCAGCTATGTGACATTCTTTGTGTTCCATGGCGTGTCAAACTGGTGGGTCGCATCGTGGCAAGAGCAGACCGACCCATTCCTGCTTGCAAGCGGTATCGTCCTTGCCATTGGTCACCCGATCTTTCTATCGTTACCATGGTTCTTCTTGGCCTCACTGCGTACCCACCTGGGTATGCGTGCGATGTTACTGCTTGCGCCGTTCGCCATCAGCGGCTTCGAGTGGATACACGGACAGTCTGAGCTGTCCTATCCATGGTTGACGTCCGGGTACATGCTCATCGATACGCCGCTTGCGCAAGCAGCGGATCTGGTTGGCGTTTACGGCCTGAGTTTTCTGATCCTCGTTGTCAACGCATGGATCGTATGGGTCCTTGTGCGCTCATCTGCTCGACGACTCCCTCACCTTCTCGCTATCCTGCTGATCGTAGCGCTATGGACGGGATACGGTCTGATGCAGCAGCATACCTACGATCCCGCTGTGCGTGCCGGACTACCCATCATGCGTGTTGGTCTGGTGCAGCCCAATGAGAATCCGTGGGACAAATGGGCTGACCCACGAGTGCAGGTTGGGATGCACCAACGCCTTGTTGATTCCGCTCGTGCCTCTGGTGTAAATGGCGTTGATGCCTTCATATGGAGTGAGACGGCCATCCCATATCCGATGCGACTTCCGGAGTATGCGTCCGATTGGGGGGCTTTCAGGCATTGGATCGACAGCTCCTCCGTGACCATCATCAGCGGCTACAGTGACCTTCATGCATATGAGCCGGGGACGGCACCACGATCGGCGCGGACGTCGAAGCGAGACCCTTCGCTCCGCTATGACGCCTTCAATTCGGCCATCATTGTTGCGCCCGGAAGTTCCGTCGTGCCCATTCACCGTAAGACCAATCTTACGCCATTCGGTGAGCGGTTACCGTTCGCCGATCAGTTCACCTTTGCCATGCAGTGGATCCAATGGGGCGTCGGTATCTCATCCTGGGGCGTTGGTCAGGTGCGTGAGCCATTGCCCCTTCCGCTCCGCCGTGGCGACACGGCCCAGGTTGGAGTCATCATTTGCATTGAATCTATCTACCCCGAGACTGCTCGCGACCTTGTGAACAACGGAGCAGATGTGTTGTGCGTGATCACCAACGACGCGTGGTACAACGGAACACCAGGTCCGAGACAGCACTACGATATTGCTAGAATGCGTGCAATAGAGCAGCGACGAGACATTGTGCGGGTAGGGAATTCCGGAATCAGCGGAACGATAGCAGCCGACGGCAGCAGCACGTACGAGCTTGCTCCCATGACCACGACGGTAGGGCATACTGCGGTGAGCCGACAGCGCATGAAAACCATATATGCCGCTGTTGGGGATATTCTGCCGCCACTCGGTGCGCTGTTGACAATTGTCCTTTGGCTTGCCACACGATTTCCTACGCTTCTTCGTAACATGCGTATTCGTACATACGAACAACCACCGGACGACACACTATGACCAGAATACG
>JAULYI010000156.1:0-4894 GCA_032117915.1 Kapaibacterium sp. (SeqCode)
ACGGCTCCTTCGTCGATCTGGATGGGCACGTTTAGCGTGTCCACGCGCTCCACCACCGCATTGATATCGAGCGTGCGTCCTATCTGCTCACAGTCTGCAGTCCACGATACCAGCGGTGATGTGGCCCCATGAACGGAAGGAATGTCACGACTTTCCCAACGAACAAAGCGCCAGTTGGGGGCGGGCCAGGGAGGACACTGGACGGTATATGTTTTGTCGACAACGGCTACGGCATCGTTAGCGGTGACAACAGACCGTACGGTGTCGGCCACAGGCGAACCGTCGATAGACGTAGCCCGAACACGAAGGCGTCCGGCAGCACGCACGGGAACGTCAATGCGCTTGTTATCGAGTTCCTCGCCTGTGGCATCGCCCAGCTTCAGATCCACACGCAGTGTTGCTCCTGCAGGCCACCGATCGGTTGGCGCTACCGTGACGCGTTGCCCCTTTTCATCGACCGTGATGGTATGGGGTACAGAACCAATGCTCGTAGAAATGTCCAGGTAAGATGCGATCGGGTGTGGTAGGGTTGTGATAGGGGCGGAAAACACCATGGTGATCGTGTCACGACAGCGCAACGCATCCGTTCCGATCAGCGAGTGCCGTGCAAGGCGGGGTACGTCCGCTCTTGTCGTGAACGTGAACTCGAGCGGTGGAAGCTCTGTGCCGCCCTCAATGAGCAGTCGCTGTAGGATGCAGACGTACTGTGTCGCGGGACTCAGTGTGCCGGTAGTCATGCGCAACATCCGCGGATCAATGTGTGCGTAGCGTACGCGGATGGCGTGCTTAGCCCACAGAGCACGGGGAAACGTCTGTGCATCGCTGGCGCGCAGCATCAGGAGCGTTGGCTCGTCGCTCCGGCGACCGTCCTGCTCGGAGTTAGGCCACCGGGTAGTTATGCTGGAAGGAATGATCGGTGCCGGAGACAGCACGATGATCTCCGGTTGTATCGTTACGTCGGCGGCCCCCGGTTTAGGAGACAGCAATACGGGTGGTTGAGCCGACAGGGTGCCGGCGATGGTGGCGAGCACTGCTAGGAGTGCACGCGCACGAGGGGCGAGTCGCATCACATACCTCACGCAAAGGAGTTGAAGCAAGGATCGCCGAACTACGGTTCGGCTGTTGCTGCTTCGTGACGTGAGGAAGGGAAACTGTGACGGGTTACTGGACGGATATCTGATAGACGTGAGGCCAGTTTTTGCCGGTCACGTAGAGGGCCTTTGATGCGGTATCATACGCAATGCCGTTCATAACATCGGTCGCATCCGTCATCTCCATTTGCGGCAGTATTCCGGTGCAGTCGATAACACCAACAACAGCCCCGGTCGATGGGTTGATGCGAACGATCTCGTTCGTACGCCAAATGTTAGCCCAGATCTCACCTTCGACCCACTCAAGCTCGTTTATCTGCGACAGGGCGCGACCTTCGATGGTCACGTTGATCGTGCGCACAACACGGTAGGTTACAGGGTCAAGCACGACCAGCATGTTGGTGCCGTTGCTCATGATCAGGTTCGTACCGTCATTGGTCAACCCCCAGCCTTCGCCTTGATAGGTAAAGGTCGATTGCTGTTTGAGCGTTTTGACGTCGTACACAAACCCTGTCTGGGTAAGCCAGGTAAGCATGTAGGCCTTACCCCCGAGGACGGTCATGCCTTCGCCGAAGTAACGATCCTCAAGCCGCTCCATGCGGTTGACACTGCCGGTAGCGATGTCAACACGGCGAATGGATGACTGGCCGTATTGGCCGGTAGTCTCGATGACGATACCATCGTGGACGACCAGTCCCTGTGTGAAGGCACCAACATCATGGGGCAGTGTTCGTACCACACGATAGGTCTGGCGTGCTACCTGTGGGGTGGCTACGGGTGCCTGACGAGGAGCTTCGTCGACCGGTGCCGGGCGTTCCGTTGAACAAGCAGCAAGGGCAAGAGCTGTGAAGATCGCAATGATCGATGGACGCATCATGCGTGCAAACTACATCGCGTGCGTAGATTCGCCATTCATACAGCGATGACACACCGAACCGCCCCCCGCCTCCATCTTAGACAACTGTCCACGTTGATCCTGGCAGTGCTGTGTTGTGCATGCACGGATCCTGCGCAGGACGCGCAGGACGCGCGCGCTGCAGCAGACCGCGTGGCACAGGCCAATGCGGAACGCGATCATAAAGCGCGCGTCGATTCAATCACCAGACGTTTTCCAACGATCACCTACACGAGAACGGTGATCAGGGACGAGGAAATGCGCGACAGCGTTCGACAGACGTTTGCGCGCTCGGATTCCACGTGGGTTGGTTATCGGGCGTTTACGACTGTCAACCGGAAGGACATTCAGTTCTTTCGTGTGGGCGACACCGTGATCTTCCCTTCGACCTACGAAAAGGATCTCCGCGCATATAGCATCTTCCCGCAGTGGTATGAGCAGGGACGGGACATCGAGAAGATGATCTTCATCTCCAACAAGTGGCAGTCCTATGCCTGCTATCACTATGGCGAGCTCGTGCGATTTGCCGCGGTAAATACGGGCGAGGAAGGAAAGCCGACCTTTCCGGGTCGGTATGCCGTAAACTGGAAAGAGCGCTTCCGGCTTTCGTCGCTCGACAGCACATGGAAACTACCCTTCACTGTGAACTTCCACCAGTATGCGGGCAGCGCCTTCCATCAGTTCGAAATGCCCGGAAGACCGGTGTCTCACTCGTGTGTGCGCCAGTTCCTGAGCGACGCTGAATGGCTTTTCAAATGGGTTCGTTCTGCAAGACGTGATACCAATGGCCGACCCATTGCCTTTACCGGAACACCGGTGATCATTCTGGATGCGTTCGACTATAGCAGACGCCGTGGTGGACCGTGGTGGGACATTATGTCTAACAACGATGTTGTGGTGGCGTTGCCTAACGATCCGTTGAACGTCGAAGAAGCTCTGATCCCCATTTCGCAGATCCCGAAGGATGTGCGCGGTGCGCTACCGAAAGCGTCACGCTACCGCGATGCGGAAGCCGTACTTCGCGAACGCGGCGTGATCCGTGAACAGGCCGTCCTTAAAGAAAGCGTTAACTGGAACAAAGTCCGAGCGGAACGACGTCGGAAGAAGGAACTCGAGGCAGCTCGAAAAGCAGCTGACTCTACGGCACGCTAACGTGTCATGATTGGTCGCTGGGACTATCAGTCTGCTCGGAATAGAACGTGAGCGGCCCGACGCCGTCCGGCAGATACCGCTGATCCACGTGTGCGGCAGGGTAGTCATGTGGGTACTTGTATCCACCACCGTATCCTTCGTTGGCCATCAGTGTCGTGGGTGCATTCCGAAGGTGGAGCGGCACCGTCAAGTCGACACCGTTTTGCACGGCCTCTATCGCAGCATTGATGGCCTTATACGCCGCATTGCTTTTAGGTGCCTTGGCAAGGTAGATCGTACCCTGGGCCAGCGGAATTCTTCCTTCGGGCATGCCGATGCGCTCGACCGCTTGGAATACGGCCAGCGCTTGTGATAGCGCTGTCGGATCGGCCAGGCCAATGTCTTCGCTAGCCAGAATGATCAATCGGCGTGCTATGAAGAGTGGGTCTTCACCCGCTTCGATCATCGCGGCCAGCCACAACAGCGAAGCGTTGATGTCGCCGCCCCTTACAGACTTGACGAAGGCGCTGATAATGTTATAGTGCTGTTCGCCTGACTTGTCATACCGTACGATCCGGCGCTGCACCACCTGCTGAAGGAGTTCTCTGGTGATGATCCGCCTACCATCCGCATCGGGTATCGCCACATGTGCCGCCGTCTCCACAGCATTAAGTGCTGCCCGTGCATCGCCCGCAGCAACAGCCAGGAGAGCCCTCCAGTCGTCAACATGAACCCGTAGCGCATGCATGGCAGCGTCTGACGATAAGGCTTGTTGTACAACGAGCATGAGTTCGTCATCTGTGAGCGCCTGCAGCCGATAGACATGGCATCGACTAAGGAGGGCTGCGTTCACTTCGAACGATGGATTCTCGGTGGTCGCACCCACAAGTGTGATCGTGCCTTGCTCCACAGCGTGCAACAGTGCGTCCTGCTGAGATTTCGTGAAGCGGTGGATCTCGTCAATAAACACGACCATCCTTACTCCCGTCCGCACAAGCGTCTGGGCACGCGCCATTACTTCGCGAAGGTCTTTCACGCCGTGTTCGACAGCTGAGAGGCGTTCCATCGGAACGTCGAGTGTTGCCGCCATCGCCTGAGCCATGGTGGTCTTACCCGTACCGGGCGGTCCCCAAAGGATGATGCTGGGAAGGGCCTTTCGATCGATAAACGAACGTAACGGTCCGTTTGATCCGAGAAGATGTGTTTGTCCTATAACATCGTCGATCGACCGTGGGCGCGCACGCTCGGCGAGTGGTCGCAGGGCTTCTGCGTTTGCATGTTCTATCTCGTCGAACAGACCAGACATGGATTGGTAGCGGGTTGTAAAACGTAGCACCAACCTACGCAATCATGGCCGTTCCTTGCCGTATCACGTAACGTCGATGCTCAGTACATCGCCCACGCCTTGCATGGCAAGTTGGGTCTTCGAATAGCGTGCCGCGCGTCGCAACCGGGTAATGGGCTCCAACCGTGGTTCCGGGCTCATGCGAAACGTTGCGTGGTGTATCGGCACTACGTGTCGCGCTTTCATCATCTCTGCCATGGCCAAGGCTTCCTCGGGTGTGCAGTGGTCTTCGAGGTATCCTTCGTATGCCCCAATGGGCATTATCGCCACATCAACCGATCCACCGATGTTCGCGAATGTCTGGGTGTATGCGGTGTCTCCGCCAAACACAATGCGAAGACCATTGTTCTCGATCAGATAACCGTTGAAGCTGCGTCCTGTCCGTCGTTGTCCGGCCGCTCTGCACGGCTCTCCGGGCAGTCTGTGCCCATT
>JAULYI010000157.1:0-4817 GCA_032117915.1 Kapaibacterium sp. (SeqCode)
TTGTATCCGTGGGCTACGACTCCATCCCGAAGAACACTCCGCTGGCGCCGAAGCTGGCATCGCGTGTTGCATACGGTCAGCTTTCGCCTGTTGATCGTACGACGGTGGACCGGCGTGGTACCTTCTTAATCTACGATGATGATGCCAAGACAGAGCTGTACAAGCTTCCCATGTCATTTACCCCCCTCGGAAATAGTGCCACGCTTATCGTTGTCGGAAGCAGAGAAGCCGGTTATGACGTGATCGTCCTTCAAGAGTTCTGACCGTAGCCCTCACCGGACCTTGGTATATTTGTGTTCGCATGGCTCATACCCTGATCACACCCACCCATCGTTTCCTCGTTGCCTTGGCGCTTTGCTGGCTTGGCTCTATTGCCGCGGCCGGACAGATCACCCTGCCCGACGAGGTTCGACTGGGCGCTACTGAACGCCGCACGATCGACGTGACCGGCTCTCTGAACGTTGCCAATGGCGATCAGGTGTCGCTGGAATGTGCGTTCACACCCTCGACATTTCGTCCCGTGGCTGCAGCCGGTAGCCAGCTCGATGCCTTCCGATGTGTTGACGTACCCATTCGGAGCATGATCTTGTCCGGTAGCCGGACGGGCACGTTTGCGCTGACCTGTGACAGTGCAAGTCCGATCGCCGACGGCACGATCTGTTCGCTCACGCTTGGTGGCGTTGCCGGCGGTGATACCATCGGTGAACTCCGGGTGACGGGCATGGTGATCAATGGACGTACGACGCCCGTCAATCCGCCTGCCGTTATGCGCGTTGTGCTTACGGATGCCGGTTCTGCCATTGCGAATGCCACCGAGGGAATAGCCGGCAACTATCCCAATCCGTTTCCTGTCGCTACACGCATCGAATACGTCGTCAGTGATCCGGGAATGGTCGCCATGGAGATCCGGGATCTCGCTGGCCGACTGTTCCACACCTTCGATCCGATCTACCGTGAGCCCGGTACGTACAGTATCGACTACCGTCCGAAGATCTGGGAAATGTCCAGCGGACATTACCTGGTGCGCATGATCACGGAGCGGGGTACCTATCTCCACACGATAACGGTGGAGAAATGATGCGCTCCCTACAAGGCCTCCTTACGGCCCTCTTGCTTGTGGTGGCTGCCGGCACGGCAGTGGCACGCGACCCGCAATACATCACGAAGAACTCCGAGGGACGTGAGTTCTGGGTGTGCTTCATGAAGAACTTCCGAGAGGCAGCCAAGGGCAGTGCAAACTCCGATCGTATCAGATTGCAGCTATTCCTTACAAGTTCCTACGATGCGCAGGCTCGCATCAGGGTCGAAGGGATCCGCTACGATTCAACAGTACGCATTCGAGCCAACACCGTCGTTAGCGTCTCCTTGCCCACCAGCGTCCTCCTGCAGCGCACCGAAACACCGGAGCGGCTGGCCGTGCACATCACGGCCGACACGCTGATCGGCGTCTATGGGCTGAACACCCGCTACCAAACGACAGATACGTACCTCGGTTTACCAACCACGGTGCTAGGCACGGAGTATCGTGCCATGGGCTATACCAAGCTCTCGGCCGAGCTGTTGTCTGCGCTGACGATCATTGCGACGGAAGACGATACAGAGGTGACGATCACGCCGACGGCTACCACGACGATGCGCCGCAAGATCGGTAAGCCCTTTTCGGTGACGCTCCGCAAGGGCGATGCCTACACGGTGGGGTCGATCTATGAATCCATCGGTCAGTGCGACCTAACGGGAACACACATCGTGTCCAATAAGAAGATCGCTGTCTTCAGCGGACATAACTGTGCCTACGTCCCGCCTAAGGTCGATGCCTGCAACCACCTTGTTGAACAGCTCCCACCCGTGAGCTCATGGGGAAAGCACTTCTACCTGGGTAATCTGCGAGAGCGTAGCAAGTACACATACCGTGTTGTGGCTAGCCAGGCCGAGACCAAGGTATTCGAAGACAGTAAGCTTGTTGCTGTTCTTCGTGCCGGCGAGTATCACGAGAATCCCAACGTGTCCCGCCACCTGCAGGTAACGGCCGACAAGCCGGTGCTTGTGGCGCAGTATGCGCAGGGTTTTAAGAACAGGGACAGCGTGGGTGACCCCATGATGATCCTTGTGAGTCCTACGCAGCAGTTCCTAAAGCAGTATCGCTTTGCAACGCCGATCAATGGTGACTGGCATCACTACGTGAACGTTGTGGCACCTACGACGTCGATCAGCCAGATCCGACTGAACGGTCGTCGCCTCGACTCGTCGCAGTTTGCCGTGCTTGGCGAATCGCGGTACAGTATCGCACAGGTGGCCATTCCATTTGGCACGCACGTTATCACGAGCGAGACGCCGTTTGGTCTGTACTCTTATGGCTTTGGCTTCCGTGCAGATGCGTACGACGCTTACGGCAACATGGCCGGCCAGGCCTTCCTCGAGCTCGACAAAATGGTCGACTCGCTGGCGCCCATTGCCGAGGGTGCCATGGCACGCGACGCCTACCTTGTTACCTTCCGTGATGACAGGCCTATGGACCGTGGAATCAAGGCCGTCAAGGTGCTGGCAACGACAACGCTTGACGCCACCTTGCCCAAGATCGAGCCGGGCGTTCCGCAGATCTCCATTCGAGTAAGTCCATCCATGCCGGGTGCAGGGCGCGTGGTCTTCAGGGTAACCGATGCCGCGGACAATGTTGCGGACTACACCATCTGCTACATCTACGACTCGCGTATTGAACGGTTCACCTACATCATCAACCAGGGTACCGACGCACAGTGCGCCTCCGATAAGGTATGGTTCGCCGGCCTGTATGGTACACTCGTTCACACCTATCACAACCCGGACTTCAGCACCACGGGCTCTCTCTCCGCTTCCGGATCGTTCAGTCCGGACCAGGGTACGTCCCTTTGGGGTGGCGCACTTGTTGGCCGCCGATTTGGTCATGGGCTGTCCGTTGCTGCCCGCCTTGGATTGTCATCTGCAGCAGGCTCAATGCTTGCGGCGGACAGTGTGACGACCACGGTGTTCGACACTGCGGGTAACGTCTATCGCACCTATCAGCAGGGAACATCGGTATCCGTGACCTCGCCCTATCTCGATCTGGGTTTGACGGCGGAGTGGTTTCCCGAGCGTAATGTGTACCTGATCGGTGGTATCCAGGCTTCGATCGCTCTTGGTAATGCCGTAGAAACGCAGCGTCGTGTGTTGCGGCCCGGCAACTACGATCTGGGGCCCGGCCTTGGTGATCGACAGACCATTGAACCCTCGTCGATATCATCCATCAACTCGCTCCTCCTGGGTCTGGTAGGGGGCATTGGTGCCACCTATCCGGTGTCGTTCGACGCATCGGTCTTTGCCGAGGCAACGTACACGTATATGCTCTCCAGCCTCGTAAGCGACGCTCGATGGGGCACGAGCGCGCTGCGGGCCAACATTGGCCTGCGCTATCGCTGGTAAGGCGCATGATGGGATCGACTTCGACGCAGCGATCCTTGGTGCGGCTTTGGGCCGTCATAGAAAAGGACATCCGAAGTGAACTCCGAACGCGGTTCGGCCTGACGGCGCTCTTGCTGTTTGTGGTGACGTCCGTGGTGCTGGTCGTCTTCAGCGTGACCGACGAGCCGTTGCCAGCGCCCCTTTCAGCAGCCCTTCTGTGGGTGGTGATGTTCTTTACGGCGATGACGGGGCTCGGACGCGGATTTGTGCGCGAAGAGGAGCGCGGCACGTCGCTGCTGCTGCGTCTGAGTGCTACGGCGCAATCGGTACTGCTGGGCAAGCTCATCGTGAACGTCATCCAGGCCGTGCTGGCAAATCTGGTGGTTGTGCTGCTCTTTCTGTTCTTCCTGCCCCGCCTCAGCGTTGGCAATATCTGGTCATTGCTCACCGTCGTTGTGGTCGGCAGTATCGGATTTGCCGTGGCTCTGACGATCGTCTCGGCCATCGTTGCAAAGGCGGGCTCGACGCAAGCCTTGTTACCCGTGCTTTCGTTCCCGGTGCTGCTTCCACTGGTTATGCCCGGAACCAACGCCATGCTGATGGCGCTGGCCGGGTTCACGGTACCTGAGATGGCAGGTGACCTTGTGGTGATGACCGGTTACACGGCCATTGTCAGCATCATTGCATGGATGGTTTTCGACATCATCTGGCACGACTAAGCGTCGTCGTCCTTCTCCTTGGTCGGCTTGCTCCGGCACAAGCTACAACGCATGATACAGCCGTTGTCCCCTCATCACGCATTGCCGTGGTGGGCGATATGCAGCGTACCGGCACCATCGAGTTCTGGCGAGAGCGGAATCACGATGCTTCGGCTCGCATCATGACGATGGTAGTGAGGGAGCGTCCGCAGGCATTGTTCCTGCTTGGCGATATGGTGTGGTGGGGGAGCAGTGACGTTGAATGGGACCGCTTCGATACCATCATGCATCCGGTGTATGCTGCCGGAATTCCCGTTCTGCCGATCCTTGGCAATCACGAGTATCTGGGCGATACGGCCAAGGGTATGCAGCTCGTGCGACGTCGATTCCCGACCATGAAGATGGACCACGACGTGCACATCATCGACTCCGTAGCCTTCGTCATGCTGAATACCAACTTGGGCTCCATGACCTCCGCTCAGTCACGCAAGCAGCGGCAGTGGTTTGCCTATACGCTCCGACGTCTGGATGCCGACCCTTCCGTGCTGCATGTGGTGGTGTGCGGACATCATCCGCCGTTCACCAATAGTCGCGTCACGCGGCCCAACAGACGCATGCAGCAGACCTTCCTTTCGTACTTCCAGTGGGCCACGAAAACCTCGATCTGGTTTGCCGGTCATGCCCATTCGTATGAGCGTTTTGATG
>JAULYI010000158.1:0-398 GCA_032117915.1 Kapaibacterium sp. (SeqCode)
AGAGCGTAGTTGGGTCGAGTCGCCCCGATTGTTTTAACCAGTCTACGATCAGAGTCTCCTTATCCCGGTTCAAATACTCTGCTATTGGATCCCCGTCTGGCTTAAAGACTCTTAGCGCGTATTCCAGATTCCTGCAGATTCCCCACAAAAAAACGTTGGTTCGGGTTGAACCGGACGTTCTACTCTCAAAGCCATGGATCTGCAATGGAGTAAACTCCTCATATGCGGATTTGGCCTTTCGACTAAGCTCGCCAGAAAACACACGTACCGTCTCTTGAAGATCTTCTACCGAAGAGCGTTGTTGAAGGTATTGAGACCATTCAGCCAATGCTTCCTCTTTAGCCTCTTCTCGCTTCGCCTTGAACATTTCTGTGAGAGTCATAAGATTATCCGAGATT
>JAULYI010000158.1:408-2782 GCA_032117915.1 Kapaibacterium sp. (SeqCode)
CACAAAGACTGTATACAGAAATGGATCGAAATGCGAAATCTATGTCCGTTATGCAAAAAAGTGGCAGACACAAGTCAACCCGTTCGAGAACTAGATGACGATCGAACCGACTTGACACAGCAAATGATTGATAATTTGATTCTCGGATCCATCAATCAATCTGGCGTAAATCTGCGTGACTTTAATGTCGCGGTGGCCGAGCAGGTGTTGTACGGCATAGAGGTCGTTTCCGGCAGATACCAGCATCGTAGCGAACGTGTGGCGGGCGATGTGGCTGGTGATGTGCTTCTCAATGCCTGCCTTGGCAACCCACGATTGAAGGCGCCGGTTGTACACGTCGTCGCGAGAAGGGAAGTCGAATACCTTCTCCTTGTAACGGGCGTTGCCACGTTCCGGGAGCAGTTCTCGGGCTTGATCGGAGATGGGGACAAGAACGTCATCGCCTGTCTTTTTCTGGGTGATACGGAGTTCGGCTCCCTGTACTCCCTTCCACGTAAGTGCGCGGAGATCGCTTATCCGCAGGCCGGTGAGGCAGGCAAACAAGAAGGACCGTTTGACCATTTCATGGTCGGTAGGTGTTGCAAATAGGACACGAAGTTCATCCACGGTGAGGTACTCGCGGCTGGTACGAACGCGCTTGATGGGTCGTGCGTACGTGAAGGGGTTCACACCGATGATCTTCTGCTTTACTGCGATGTTGAATACGGTCTTGAGAATGTCGAGGTAGGTTGCGATGGAGTTTACCTTCAGGTCTTGCTTCTCAAGATGTCTACGGAAGCCGTCGATCCACTTTTCATTAATGTCACCAAAACGCGGACGACCCGTCACGTATTTAGACAGATGATGTCGCACGTTGCGCCACGGCTTACCCCTGTCTGATGCTGCTTCGTCAAAGAATGTTAGGAAGTCCTCTTCTGGTCTGAGTTGAAGTTCCTCGATGCCGACGCGTCGCAACGAACGCTCTCGTAGGCGCTTTGCCTTGATCTGCTCAGCGAGAAGGATAGCTTCTCTATCCTTGTCTCGATCGCCAGTTAGATACAGACCAAGATGCTCTCGTATTCGTTTGCCACGGTCTACGACATCAAGAATGAGCGCACTTGCGTTCTTTCCCTTGCGTACACGGATGGTTACTCCGATGGAGTTTGCCGTTGTATTTGTCTTTCTCTTGGCCATGGTGTTGAACAGATTTGTGACAGATTTGTGCCAGAAATGAGACAAATCAATCAAGGAGCGTCGAAAGGCCTATAAACTACCATCGTTGTAACATATTGTATCATATGTACATACTTCGATAGAATTGCATGTGTTTTGATGTGGCTATCAATGCAAGGATACTGGGTTCAAATCCCGCCACGCCGACGAAAGCCCTGCTAAGCCAATGGTTTAGCAGGGTTTTTTGTTTTTTGGGGCATGCCTGTCGCTGTAACTACAGACGCTTTGCTGACGATTGGTCTTATCGGGTAGCGAGACGGTGCATCTTCCTACTTGATGCTGATCTCATCACAGAAGATGAACGACGGATAGCCGGCACCGGGATGCCATCCCGGGAGCTTGCCGTACGCGGTGGCACGAATGCGCACATGGCGTGCGCGCGTGGGCGGAAAGGTCACCGAGAGTTCCATGATCTGAGGCGTCATGTCGGTGACCGGGACGTCGTGCATGGCTGTGCCGACCGTTGACCATGTGCTTCGGTCGAGTGATGTCTGCACGGTCATGGCAGTTGGGTAGACGATCCACGGCCGCACATCCTGGAGGAAGCCGGCATCGATGCCGGAGATCGCTTTGACGGAGTCCAGGACGATCTCGACATCCATGTCCTGGTTATAGATGCCATGCCACTCACCCTTGCGCCAGATGGGCGTGCCACGCAGACCGTCGATCATGGAGATCGGGCCCTCGGCTACGTACTGCGGATGCAGCGTACTGTGCAGCACTACCTGCCACTTGGCAGGCAGTCGATGGAAGAATGCCGTGGTCACTCCACTGCTGTCTGCACCGTTGTACGAGCGCGCGTGGATACGTGTGCTGGCTGCGATCATGAACGGACCTGTGTACTGCGTCGGTAGGTTCAGCGAGTCTCCGTCAACGCTGTACCGAACGTTCTCACCATGGATCGTGATCAGGGTACTGTCATAGAACAGGTTGCCCGCTGCCTTGATGAATGGCGCGGCAACGAAGCCCGCATAGCGAAGAGCGCCGCGCTGCTCGACACCGGTGCCGCGCGTCATGTTCGGTGCGTCGCCAAGGACGAAGCGCAGCTCACGCGCCGATGTCAGCTGCTCATGGGTGACAAGATTCTGCTCGTGTGCCTTACCATCGATAATGAGCGACTGCACGTAGATCGACGAGGGTGATGCGCGCTCTGCCGTGATAT
>JAULYI010000159.1:0-2961 GCA_032117915.1 Kapaibacterium sp. (SeqCode)
TCTGCATGACCGCATGGATGTGGAGCAGCAGGGGCGTATCGACATGCGCGGCTATGCTGCAGGTACCTATCTCCTACGCGTTACGACGGGCACGGCAACCCGTGCCGATGTGATCGTCAAACAGTGAGAGATCAGGCGTCGAGCACGCCGCGATACACATCGATGGTGCGCCGCGCAACATCCGTCCACGTCAGCAGCCACGAAGGCCGCACGGCACCTGCTCCCGGTCGCGGCATGGCCATAGAACGCTCGATGGCTGCACGGATGGCAGGCACGGACGTCGGTTCGGTATAGATAACGTCGGTGCCGAAGATGGACCGCAGGGAGGGGAGGTCCGAGACCACGACGCGAGCACCTGCGGCTGCCGCTTCGAGCGTGACGATGCCCTGCGCCTCTGCAGTGCTGGGCAGGACGTGGATGGCCGCCGCAGCATAAGCAGACGCCAGCATGGGGTCATCATGATCGATGCCGGGAATCCATGTGACATGTCCGTGTCGCTTCACGGCCTCGGCCACTCGTTGTGCGTAGGCACGTCCGAGATCGTTCGGGAAGGGCGGCCCCACGATGACGACCGGTATGCCCATGGACGCCGTAGCTTCGATCAGGGCAAGCTGGTTCTTCCGCGGTTCGACCATGCCAACGCACAGCACCATATCGGACACGCCATGCGTCTGCATGAACAGATCCGGCGTGGCATGGAAGAAATACTCCTCGACGCCATTCGGAATGACGTGGATGCGCGACGGATCGACATCGAAGATCTCTATGAGGTCCTGTCGCTCTGCCGCGTTGATGGCGATGACGGCCTTGGCTGCCTGCAGGTTCCGGCGGCGAAGACGCTGCGTGTTGGGCGGTAGCACACGATCGATCGCGCGCCACAGCCGGAAGCGCCAGCGGGGCTGCATCATCATGAACATCGACGTGACCACCAGCGGAATGCCCTGCGTGTGAGCGCGTTCGATGACTGCTGCCTGGTGATACTCGCTTCCGAACACATGCATCAGCTGCGCATCGAACGTGCGTTTCCACGGATCCAGCTGGTCGACCATAACACCAAGAGCGCGCAACGCTTCGATGGTCCGGTCCTGCTGGAGCTCCAGACCACCGTATGCGAGCGCATACGGGACGTGTGGTACGATGCCGACGTGCAAGGGATGCATGCCGCAAGATACGACCCTTGCAAAGTCCGTAGTTTCGTGCCCCGCATGAATACCGTCATCCATACCATCCTTGCCGTAGCAGTGCTGGGCCTTACAGTGCCGGTACAGAGCGCTGATGACACAACGCTGGTCGAAGCGCGGGAGGTACGCATCACGGCCAGCAAATGGCTGGATGCGACCGTCGATGGATTTCTTGCCTCGTCATCCATCCCCGTCGAAGTGATGCAGCGAATCGCTCCACCTACGGTGAGCGACGTCATGCACGTGGTGCCGGGTGTGCACGTGCGGCAGTATGGTGGTCTGGGTGGCCTTCGCACGGTAAGCATCCGTGGAACAGGATCGGCACAGACACTGGTGCTGTTGGACGGCATCAGGTTGTCATCCGTGCAGAACGGAACCGTTGATCTTGGTCTGATCCCGGGTAGTATCATCGGCAGCGTTGACGTGATCCGCGGGGGAGCCGCAGCGATCTACGGCACGAATGCCATGAGTGGCGTGATCGATCTGCGACTGCGGCGCCCTTCGTCGAACGAAGCCTGGTGCACCGTCGGCGGAGGCTCGTTCGACGAAGTGGATGTGCGCGGTGGCGGAGCTACGACGATCGACGGCGTATCGCTGTCGGTGGCCGTCGACGCTCTGCGCACGCAGGGTACCTATCCGTATGCGTTGCGCCATGCCGGCTCGGAGTATGTGATAAACCGCGCCAATGCCGACGTGTCTAACATCAGTGCTATAGCCCATGCCGGTACCGACCGGTGGTCCCTGTTCACCGTGATGCGTGCCGCCGATCGTGGTGTTCCCGGCCCCTTGATCGAGGGCGTCACCATTCCTTCGCGGGCCCGCCTTCTCGACAACGACGGCGTGATCGGCATCTCCGCCTCCCTGGTCAACGAAGGGGCATGGACGGTCTCGATGACCGGCTCGCTGAGGGTCTGGGACCAGCGTTTTACCGATCCGGACGCAACGGTGATGGGACCTCGAGGCATCGACGAAGGGTACGTGCAGCGCGACGCCACGTGGGGTCTTCTGATCCAGCATACGTCGGAACGTCACATCATGCGCGGTCGCATCGAGGCCGGCTTTGCCGACCTGCGGGGCAGGATGCTGCAGCCCGACGTCGGCTCCGAGGTTGTACGACGCTCCGCAGCAGCCGCAGCAGAGTGGCAGTGGCAGCCTTGGACAGCTCCGGCATTCACCGTTCGTTCGGCCCTCCGGCTTGATGCCATTAGTGATGCCGGTTCGGCCGTGACGCCGCTGGTCGCTCTGCGGTGGGACGTCAACGATGATGCTTCGCTGCGGGCCTCGTACAGCTACGACTTCCGGGCACCGTCGTTCAACGAGCTCTACTACCTGAACTATGGCACCAGTACGCTGCGTCCGGAGCGGTCGCAGACGCTGAACATTGGTACCGATCTTGCACTCATGTCGTGGTTGCGTGCCGACGTCGACGTCTTTGCCATGGCCACCACCGATCAGATCCTGGCGGTTCCGACAAGTGCCGTCACGATCGCAGCCCAGAACATCGGTCGTACCTCGGCCGTCGGCCTGGAATGTGGTCTGCGTGCGGCGCTGCTCGATGACAAGCTGCTGGCGCATTGGTCATACACCCTGCAGGATGTACGCGACCGCAGTGGACGTGCCGGTATTGATGGAACGCTGCTGCCCTATGTGCCGCAGGAGATGATCAGCATCGGTGCATCGTACGCTGCGGGTGACGTGACGGCCGGACTCCAGTGGTCCTACGTCTCGCACCGCTACGCGCAGAGCGGGGAACTCCTGTCGGCCCTGCTGGCGCGTTACC
>JAULYI010000160.1:0-8985 GCA_032117915.1 Kapaibacterium sp. (SeqCode)
CGTCCCGCAGCGAACGGAAGGATCGGCACCGTCTGCACGATGCGGCTGCGTGTACTGTCGAATTTCAGTTGGTACAGGGTGCTCTGCTTCAGCGAGACAAGAAGCAGCGAGTTCTGAAGGACGGGGTAAAGATCGTGATCGTAAAAGTCCAGTTCGCTCAGTCCATACGTTGCTTCGCCGGTACTCCAAACAGGCTCGATCACTGAGTACTTTTTGCAGGAGTCTTTCTCTTCGGGTGTATCGCACGGACCCTCGGAGAACGGCCATCCGTAGTTGCCGCCTTTGAAGATCTCGTTCACCTCATCTTCGATCACCGTACCATGTTCGGCGGTAAAGATGCGTCCGTCCGGGAGCATCACAAGGCCCTGCTGATTACGATGGCCGAGCGACCACACGGGACTGCCGGGAATGGGATTGTCCTCGGGTATGCTACCATCAAGATTGAATCGAAGCAGCTTGCCGCGCAGCGAGGAGGGGTCCTGAGCCTTCTCCGCCCAGTCCCCGTCACCCATCGTCACCAGCAGCTTTTCGTCAGGCGTAATGACCATCCGGCTGCCCTGATGGATGTTGCCTGCCGAGTCGATGCCGACGAGTTGCTGCGGTTCTACGAGCGAGTCATTGCGGAACAGGAATCGCGAGATCACGCGCTTCGACGCCGTGTCGCCCTTTAGCACATAGCCAACGTACACATAGGGCTCGGCAGGGAATCGCGGGTGCATCACAAAGCCAAGCATGCCGTTCTCGATCGTCAGCTCTACGAAGTCGCGCAGATCCAGAACAACCTTCTTCTCGCCGGTCTTAGGGTTGATGCGACTAAAGAGACCTTGGCGCTCTGTCACCCAGAACATGCCGTCATCATCGACGTGGATCTCCCACGGAATGGCAAGGCCGGTGACGACGGTCTTATACGTGAACAGTTCCTGAGCACGGGCCGTAACAGCTGACAGAACCAGCAGTGCAGAACACAGAGCGATCGTGATGGCTAGGGGCATAGTAGGGGGACGGCAGCAAGTGCTGTACGAAGCAAATCGAAGGACGTAAAATTACGAAGATGTTACGGCTGTGTAACGGTCTTTGGGATGACGATGCGAACGTCATCGATCGTCCATCGGGGACGTATCTGCACGGTTGCAGACACCGGTATTCGGGCCTCGCCAAACGTCCACGGTTCTACGTCGCCTGTCTGCAGCATCATATCGCCATTGCTGTCAACGATCACGTCCATGGCATAGGTGGCAGGGGGCAATGCCTCGACGTTGATGGTATCGCCTCCGCGGACGACAAGGCTCCGGACAACGTTCTTCCTGTCGTCAAGCAGACGCAACACATAGCTGTCGGCCACTGCCGACTCGTCGATCACTACGCCGCTGAACGTTCCCGGATCCACACGGTCACCCGTGGTGAACGTTCGGCTGATGATCGTGTCGGCACCGATGGTGCAACGCAGCGTGTACGTCGTGGCATTCGCTAGGGCTATCGTTGGACGAACGTCGATGGCTGCGCCGCGGGTGGTCACCGACACCGGAATGTCGGTCGTATCCTGCACCAGCACAGCCTTGACGGCTATTGCGTCCGGCGGTACATCCAGACCGATGCCTACGTTCCACGGTGCACGCACACCGCGGGCACTATCGGCCATGGTCACACTGCGGATGCGCATGCGTGCGTCGTGTGGGCGGGTCGAGGCAGTGAAGGTCTGTTCCGACGTATCGACGTTCACCAGTCCGGCGCTGTCGCGGATCGTCCCTGCGGTAGGACGCAGGCTGTAGCGTCCGGGCTGCATCACTTCCGTCAACCGAACAGCGAATACCTCCGGTCTATCCGGCACGGTCCACACGGCATCGACGTGCTGCGCACTGCCGGTGCTGTCGAACACCGTGACGGCTGCCGGCGTGAGTGCCGACGAATCGATGCGTTCGTTGCACGTGATGTGCAGCACGCGTTGGTCGATGGCACGCACGCGCGTCACGCTTGGCGGTACCCGGTCACGGGCCGGCGCCAGCGTCATCGTTACATGATCTTGGCCGCCACTGCTGATCACGGCATCGCGTGTTGCCGTTCCAAGGTCTTCGCCGGGATCGACCACGCCGTTGCGGTTTGCATCGCGCACGGCCAGCAGGCGATAGCGTCCGTCCGGCAGTCCGCGTATCACGAAGTCTCCCGTCACGCCGATCGGCGTGCGGTAGCGCGCCGGAGTGCGCCGCGGAGCGTAGGACGTATCGTCAGCCAGGGGATGACAGAACACCACCACATTGTCGAGCGACGCCCCCTGCACCGTACCCGATACCTTACCGGTATCGATGGCCGGTCCGGTAGCGAAGATGATGCTTGGGGCAAGGGCCGGCCGGTTGCCGCGCATATCGGCCCAAGATGTACCGAGAGTGACGGCATACGTTGTGTTGGGGATGAGCGTGTCGAGCAGGGCTATCGTGATCTCGTCACCCGCATACGTTGTACGAATGCGCGTGGCAGGCTGCACGGTCACAGCCTGCGTCACGGCCCGGTCAACGTAGGTACTAAACCGGATGGCGATCGCGTTGCCGGAGAACGACGTCGTACCCGAGGCCGGGACGGACCCCACGACGGTAGGCGGCGTTGTGTCGCGCGGGCCACCCTCGGGCAACACCTTGAAGGCACAGGCCGAAAGGACCACACTCAGGGTAAGAACAATAGCCCACGACGTGAGTCGCGGAATAGCCCATGACTTCAGTCGCGGAATAGCCCACGACTTCAGTCGTGGCAATATGATATGCGTTGTAAGCACGGGGCAAATCTACGGTCTGCACGGCCGTATCTTTGCGCCGTGTCGAAGCAACCCATCACACTTGGACCACGTCTTGGTCATCTCTGGCGCTTGATCGCCGACTTCATCGATATCACGGAGCGTCGTCACATCTTCCTGCTGGCATCGGGCATTGCCTTCAACCAGCTGCTCTGTCTGATCCCCTTCGTACTTGTAGCCATCGGTATCGTTGGCGGCATGCTTGACGAGGCTTCGACCAAGGAATCCATTCGGCAGGCCCTTACCACGGTGATGCCCAGCGGCATCGAAGCAACCGATACCATCTCGCAAGTGATCTTCGAAGTATCGGCCGTCTTCAACTACAGCTCCCTGGCGGGCTGGATAGCCGGCTTCATTCTTCTGTGGACGTCGTCGGCACTCTATAGTTCGCTGCGTACGGGACTGAATGCCATCTTCCACATCGAGACGCCGAAGATCTTCATCATCTACAAGCTGAAGGACATGGCGTTCACGATCATCACGGTGGTGTTGATCGTGCTGACCACCTTTGTGAGTCCGGCCTTCACGCTGGTCGAGGACTTCGGGGCGTGGCTGCTGCCCGACCGTGCGGAAAGCTTTCTGCTCTCGATTGGAGCCCAGCTGGTCTCGCTAACGTCAACGCTGGTGCTCTTCCTGTTCCTGTACTTTTTTGTGCCCAACCGGCGTCTGCCGTGGCAGATCGTGGTTATGAGCACGCTCATCTCCGTTGGGCTGTGGGAAGCCGCCCGTGCACTCTTCACGTGGTACGTTAGCGCATCCGTAGCCATCAGCAAGTTCTACGGCGGCTACATCGCCCTTGTATCGTTGGCGCTGTGGGCCTACTACTCGTCACTCATCTTCCTGTTCGGCGCCGAGCTCGCCCAGTTCATCCACGTGCGACGCACGGAACACCGGTCTCCGGAGGCGTAGAGTCATCGGGCTTACCGCAACAGCGTATCCCACTTCAGGAAGAGCTCCCACGTGGCTTTGACGTCGCGCAGACAGTATTCGGCGATGTCGTCGATGCGGCCTTCGGTGAACAGGTCGCCAACCATGGAGCCGTCAACGCCGGCTGCCTTTGGTGAGACGATGCCAAAGGCTTTGGCATAGAAGTCGAAGTTGAAGCGGCGCATTGGACCTGAGTTTCCGCCGCCAAAAAACGAGAGTTGGTCGGCAAGGTCGATATGTCCGCGATAGCTGAACCGCGTGCCGTCCATCAGGTTGCGGGGCGGCCGAATGCCCAGCAGGGCGCTTCGAAGCATGAGGTAGGGGGCATCAAAGCCGCGACCGTTGAACGATACCAGCGTGATGCCGGGATACTTGGTGAGTGCTCTCCAGAAGAAATCGAGCATGGCCACTTCGGTGCCGCGGATGCAGCGTGCACCGCTCTCGAGCGTGGTGTCTATCGTCGCGTCGCCCTCCAGCACGTCGTCCACGCAATACGCCACAGGCGTGGCGCTCCATGACGTGCCTTCGCGCTTCATGAACTGCATGCCGATGCAGACGATGCGTCCGGTAAGGGGCGACAAGGCCATTTCGCCGATCTTGCGCTGGCGCTCTTCATCGGTCTGCGCGCCGCGCACAAGGTATTCCTGCTGCGAGTGGTCGAAGTTATCGACGGGCTGCCCCATCGTCTCGATGTCAAACACCAGGTAATGCTCTTCCATGGCCAGTCCTTTACGGTAGAATGCCGTCAAGATACAGCACGTGGCGTCCACGACGGTCAAGCGCTCGCGCTTCGTCGCGCAGACGTCGGAACGTGGCAGTATCGCTTCGGCCCTGCAAGGCATACATGGCCGACTGGGCAATGCCAAGTCCGGCCATCTCGCGCAATCCGTCGTCCAGCCGCTCACGGCGGCCGCGCAGACTTGACGCAAGCAGAGCAAGCTGGCGCGTGTCGGTAGTCTGACTGGGGGCCACGTTGCGCTGCAGACGGATAAGCGGACCAACAGGAATAGCCATATATCCTTCGGCAAAGCCACGCTCCTCGTTCAGCAGTTCGGGTGTTACGTAGAGCGGACGATCGTCGTTGGCGGCCAGCAGCGTGTTGAGCACGCCTACGAAGCGCTGTTGGATAGCACCAACGGCCTGACGGTCTTCAACAAAGGCGTCGCCGTCACGCTCGAACCGCTCAAGCAGCGGCATAAAGTTCTGCACTGCCCCCTCCGTACCCCTCATGGCGTCGGGATAGTGGCGCTGCAGGTAGGGTAGGTACCAGGTTCGACGCAGCAGTTCCTTGTCGATCATGGCCACATCCGTCCGCACCCCTTCCACGGTCTGCAGGTACCAGAAGGCCGAGCAGAAATAATCCCACTGGTGCGAGATGATCACGGCATTCGGCTCGGCATTGTCGAGCACCCAGCGCGCATAGGCTTCGACGCCGCGATGCTGCGACCGGTCATGCTCCGTCCACCCCATACCAATGCTGAGAAGGGGCAAGGCCAGAACGGCGGGTGCAAGGCGGACAAGACGCTGCGCGCTGAACAGGCGACGGATGCCAAGGGCACTCACAAGACTGAGCACCATAAGCGTGGGCAGGAAGTACGATTCGATGTCCGGAATGGCATAGCCAAGCGAGATGCCCAGGTTGCCTACGATGATGGCCAGCAGGCCGGGCATGACGCGACGTGCGGCACCCATGGTCATGGATAGTCCCACACCAATGAAGGCCAGTCCTACGTAGAGCGACATGTCCGTGATGGCCTGCAGAGCGATGCCTGCATTCTTGCCGGCAGCATCGGCATCGCTGAACAGCCACACGCCGAACTGCGTGCCGCGGATGTGATACCAGAAGTGATGCCACGACATGTGCGTACCACCCCAGTCGATCGGCGGATGCTGGGCGCTGCGCAGCGGCAGGTAGGCGTACAGCGCAAGCGTGGCAATGGCAGGAAGGATGACGAGTGCCAGAGCCTTCAAGGTGCGACGCTGCGCCGGCGCGGGCGACGTCATGATCCACAGCATCAGCATGCCGGGCATCAGGAAGGCCGACGAAACGTGATTCGTGAGCATCATGCCTGCGTGGATGCCTGCAAGCACAGACCACTGCGAAGCGCGATCGGCATCGAGCGACGACCGCAGGGTACAAAACACCGTCGAAGCCAGCAGTAGGATGTTCAGACCATAGACCTCGAAGGCCGTGGCCGCGTCCCAGGTAATGCCGGCAACCGCAAACAGTCCAACCGAAGCGATACTTACGTAGGTCGTTGTGGTATCGTCGGCGAAGCCGGACAGACGCAGAACATCGCGTGCCGCGAGTGACAGCATGGTCACCCCGGCAGCCACGATCAGAGCATTCAGGATGGTGAGTCCTGCAATGGGCGACGCCCATGGCAGGAGCGTCCACGCATGACCGATCAGCGTGAACAGCGGATATCCGGTAGGATGCGCCACGCCCAGCGTGGTGCATGCCGCTGCAAGTTCACCGGTATCGGTGTAGTACAGACCCGGTGCGCGGGTAAGCAGGTATACCGCTGCTGCGACAACGCCCAGTACTATCGACGCAAGCGTGTGGCGATCACGCATGGTGGTTACCGTATGATGCTGACGGCCTGACGATAGACATCGCCCCCTGGCACGGTTAGCATCAGGTGATACGTGCCTGCGGAAAGGTCGGAAACATCAAGGCGGGCCACACCATCATTGGTGACGGGGAAGGTCCGGCGCAGACGTCCGTCGGCCGTGTACAGGTTGTATGCAATGATCGACGCTGTTGCGTCACCGGTCACGGTGATGACTTCCGACGACGGATTCGGACTTACCGTAACGGCAAGCTCTTGTGCATCGCGTACGCTGGATGTACCCACCAGGAACGTCACGCCATAGCGCATCGTGTCTGTTGGATTGTCACGGTCGAATAACGTGTAGATGATCGTACTGTTGCCGGCAACGCCATTGGGAACGCATTGTGCCTTGAGCTTCTCGGTTGAGTTGCCGGGCATCACGAACGGATCGCGATCCTCGGGATACGAATCCGGGTAGCAGATGTAGCAGTAGTCTCCAAAGCAGATGCGCATGGAATGCTCGGCTACAACGTTCGTGAAGTCAGTCTTGAACAGGATCGAGATCGGCTTGGAAGCTGTGTTGCGGAAGGAACCTTCCGATTGGACAAGGCCATCGTCGGGTAATGCTGCCTTCGGCGGATCCTGCCAGTCAAGGACAAACGATTGTGCGGAAGCCATGGTTGCCCACAGTGAGCAGGCCGCGATCGCCAGTCGGAGAGACCAGTTTTTCATACTTTTGATTCCCTTGGGTTGCGTTAGCGTGGCAAACTACCAAACATCGGAGTGCGTCACAATGCGGCAACGACCCTTCATTCACCGACGTGTTACACCCATGCGATTCCTGCTGGCCCTGCTCCTGACGCTTACGTGCACTGCAACCGAGATCTGGGCACAAGACGCGCTGCCTTCCGTCAAACTCCGCAACGTGGCCGGCGAGCTCGTTAACACCGCCGACCTCTCCACCAACGACAAGCCCGTTATCGTGTCGTTCTGGGCCACCTGGTGCAAGCCCTGCGTCCAGGAATTGATCGCCTACAACGGTCTGCTCGAAATCTGGCAGAAGGAGTATGGGGCAACGGTCATCGCCATCTCGATCGACGATACGCGGAACGCCCAGAAAGTGCCGGGCTTTGTGAAAGGCCGCAACTGGAAGTTCGACGTGCTGCTTGACGTCAACCAGGACTTCAAGCGCGCCATGAACGTGAATAACGTGCCGCATACCTTCCTGGTCCACAAGGGCAAGGTCGTCTGGCAGCACACGGCCTATTCCGCCGGCGACGAAGAAGACCTTGAAGGCGAACTCAAGAAGCTTGCCGGCAAGACGGAGTAAGCTCTACCTGCACCACTCGAAAGATCCTATGCCGGTTTCCGGACGCCTGGCCCTGATGATGGCCACTTCGCTGTTTGCCGTGACGATGGCCATGGCACAAGGCTCAACGGATGACGTTGGGACGATCTCCGGAAGCATCCAGATGGATGCCCAGTCATATACGCAGGACTCCGTGATCGGCGCACCCAATGTGCCCGAGAAGATCCTGTCGAACACCTTTGCGAACATCCTGTACACACGCGGGAAGTTCACGGCCGGTATCCGCTTCGAGTCATACCAAGGGCCGCTGCTGGGCATCGACCCACGCTATGCGTCAAGCGGCGACGGTACAGGCATCGGTATGCCGTACCGCTTCGCGCGCTACGAGGATGAGCATGCCGACATCACCGTGGGCAACTTCTACGAGCAGTTCGGCTCGGGCATGATCCTGCGCACGTACGAGGAGCGAAACCTCGGCTTCGACAATTCGATCGATGGCATCCGTGCACGCTTCAAGCCCACCGAGGGACTGCAGCTGACGGGCTTTGTGGGACGCCAGCGGACGTTCTTCGACCTGAGCGAGGGCATCATGCGCGGTGCCGATGTGAACGTCGATCTGGGCACCCTGGCCGGAGGCCTGCTGGCCGACGGAATGCAGGCTCAGGTTGGTGCCAGCATGGTAAGCCGCTTCCAGGCCGACCAAAATGACTTCCTGAAGCTGCCCGAGAATGTAACGGCCTGGAGCGTCCGCGGTAATCTGCTGTCCGGCGGCTTCACGCTCGACCTTGAGTATGCCTCGAAGATCAACGACCCGGGAGCGACGAACCTGAATTCGTTCAACCCCGGTAACGCATTGTATCTGGCCACGGCATATTCCGGCGAAGGCTATGGCGTTAACCTGGCGGCAAAGCGTATCGATAACATGGACTTCCGTAGCGACCGCACGGCAACGGGCAACTTCCAGACGATCAACTTTCTGCCCGCACTCACCAAGCAACACACGTGGCGCCTGATCACGCTCTACCCCTATGCCACGCAACCCACGGGCGAGTTTGCCCTGCAGGGCGACATCGTCTTTACCATCCCCAAGGGCTCGTTCCTGGGCGATGAAGAAACGACGTTCAACATCAACGCCTCGCTCGTACACGGTCTAGACACGACACATGTCGATCAGTACGAATACACCAGCGCCTTCCTGTGGTCAGGCGACATCCGCGACCTCTACTACCGCGACATCAACATCGAGGTGTCGCGTAAGTGGGGTAAGAAGTTCAAGACGACCGTGTCCTACGTTAACCTCGATTACAATCAGGACATCGTTGAGCGTCGTGCCGCGCCCGGCGAACTCAAGTACGGCATCGTCAACGCTAACTTCGTTGTGCTCGAACTCTGGTACACGCCAACGCGTGGCC
>JAULYI010000161.1:0-27521 GCA_032117915.1 Kapaibacterium sp. (SeqCode)
AACGCAGACGACGTCGCTCTCGCTGCGATGTGATCCGACGCGAAACACCGATCGAATCATCAAATGGCAGGAGCACCACGTTTCGGCCGGGCATGCCAACCTTCGTGGTCACGCGGACCCCTTTTTGGCCGTAAGCGTCGCGGGTCACCTGAACAACAACCTGCTGCTTGGCCTGCAGGTTGATCGTGACGTCGCCGGATCGTTTCGTGGAGAACGTTGGAAGACGCTTCCGGTGGACGGCCTTTGCGCTGCGGAGTGCAACGTCTGCGCTTGCTACGTCCGTGGTCGCAGGCCGATCGTCTTCATCGTCATCATCGGCATCCGCTTCCTCCATGGTCTGGTCGACATCGGAGAAATGCAGAAAGGCGTCTTGGCCGATACCGATGTCAATGAAGGCCGCATTCATACCCTGGATGATCTTCGTAACCCGCCCAAGGTGAATGTTGCCAACTTGTCCCTCCCGGTCAAGCTCTTCCGTAAAAAGCTCGGACAGCCGCCCGTCGTCCGTGATCGCGATCCGGACGTACGTGGGCGTGGAATTAATGAGGATGCGTCTGGACATAAACAAAAACAGCCAAGTTTACCGTGGCGCCTCGTAGACGAACTTGCCGTTGCTTCCTTCCGGACCTGGCGGAGTTGGGCTCGCTACGACCGCACGGGACTTGGCCGAACCCAAATATACGGCATAATCGCGGATCGACCATCAGCCGATCCGCTAATGCACCAAGTTTACGCCTTGAATTCGGGCTTCAGCCCTTGCCAGCACTCCCAATAGTCGCTCTGCAATTCGGCGCAGCTCATGGCAAATGCCGTGGGCCGGATCACGAATCGCGTCTCAAACATGAAGGCCATCGTGCCATCGATCTTTGCCGGCTGCAGTTCGATCTCCGACATCTTCTTGTACGTGTCAGCATCAGGGCCGTGTCCACTCATGCAGTTGTGCAACGACATTCCGCCAGGTACAAAGCCGCCACCTTCCTTGGCATCATAGACACCGTGGATAAGGCCCATGAACTCGTTCATGAAGTTGCGGTGGAACCACGGTGGACGGAAGGTGTGCTCCGCGACCACCCACCGGGGCGGGAAGATGACGAAGTCCATGTTTGACGTGCCTGGCGTGTCGGAAGGTGACGTCAGTACGGAGTAGATGGACGGATCGGGGTGGTCAAACGAAACAGAGTTGATGCACTGATAGTTTGCAAGGTCATACTTGTACGGAGCATAGTTTCCGTGCCAAGCGACCACATTCAGAGGCGAGTGATCATACGTGCCCTGCCACAGATTGCCCTGAAACTTCGCGATCACGGCAAACTCACCTGTTCGATCTTCATACCATGCCGTCGGTGTCAGAAAGTCACGCGGATAGGCCAGACCATTAGCACCGATCGGCCCAAGGTCAGGCAAGCGCAACAACGCGCCGTAATTCTCCAGGATGTAGCCGCGACTGGGGCCATCAACTTCTACGCGGAATTTGATACCACGGGGGATGACGCAGATCTCACCGGGACGAACGTCGATCACACCTAATTCCGTCAGGAAACGCATTGCCCCCTGCTGCGGAACGATGAGCATCTCGCCGTCCGCATTGTAGAAGAAGGTGTCAGTCATCGGCGTGTTGCAGACGTAAACGTGGATGGCAACGCCGGAATGCGCGGCAAGGTCTCCGTTTCCGCCCATCGTGCGGAGCCCCTGAACGAATGTTGTATGTTCATCGGGAATGGCCACCGGACTCCAACGCAGCTGATTGGGCGTCGTTTCGACCTCGCTGAACGGAGTGCTTCGTAGCATTCCGTTGTCGATACGCTCGTACGGTTTATGTACAACGCTCGGCCGGATGCGATACATCCATGAGCGTTTGTTTTGACCTCGCGGTGCCGTGAACGCCGTTCCGTTGATCTGCTCGGCATACAACCCGAAGGCAGGCTTCTGCGGCGAGTTCTGGCCCTGCGGCAGTGCTCCAGGCACGGCTTCCGTAGCAAACTCGTTGCCGAAGCCGGACATATACCCTTGATTCATCTGATGCTCCCTGGTGATCATGAGCGAATAGCAGTACGCCCAGCAGGATTCGAACCTGCGACCCGCAGCTTAGAAGGCTGCTGCTCTATCCAGCTGAGCTATGGGCGCATGGTCCAAAACTACGGATATCATTGGCACGCCCAGCGATGGCACGCCGCCACGTCATGATCACATTGCCTGCCGGGATGTGGACTGCCCGCGGGAATGGCATTATCCGACACCATTCATTGTGTCACTATGTCATACGGTGACAATGTCTCGTCGATCACGATCTTCACGGCACCAAACGGCGTATCCAGCATGACCGGGTCCGTGATGGCCGTGCCCCTCAGCAACTCCTCTTCACGTAAGACATCACACAGCCAGCTGTAGAGCGAGGGGGCAATGACGATCTCGGCTGGCGGCTCACCGTGGTCGTATACGTGTCTCTCTATCGAGCCGTACACCTCTGCGAACGCGTCAAAGTAATCCATGGATCAGACCTCCGGTCGGTTTCAACTACGCACAGGAAAAACCATGCCAGAACTTGCGTATGTCTATGTGGAAAAAGCGTATCTTTGTGGTCTTTACCGGCCCAAACTTTGTACAACTAATCCTCGCTGTCATGGATACGCTCAGGGCCGGGCGCATCGCATGACTGTTGGAGTTTGTATGACTGAAGATAACAACGTCGAAACGAACGAATCGGCTTCAGCCGAGACCGTAGCGACACCCCCTGCAGAAGCACCGGTCGTGGAAACGGTCGTTGCCGAAGCACCTGCCGCCGAAGCCTTTGCTCCGGTAGCCCAAACGCCGGCACCGCGCCGCACTGCACTGCAGGCACTCCTCGAGGGAGAACTCGATTCGGTGTCGATGGATTCCGGCACGTTCGCCGACATGTTCGAGCGCACGATGTCCAAGGTCAAGGAAGACGAAATGGTCCGCGGCACGGTCGTGTCCGTGACGAAGGATGAGATCCTTGTTGACATCGGCTTCAAGTCCCTTGGTGTCGTTCCCCGTGCCGAATTCGTCGGTGCGGAGCACCTCAGCCCCGGAGACGGTGTTGATGTGTTCGTCGAAAAGATCGAAGACGCTTCCGGCCGCCTGATGCTCAGTCGCCGTCGCGCCGATTTCATGAAGACGTGGGAAGACATCCTCAACCTGCACAACACGCAGAAGGTCGAGCCTGTACGCATCCTGCGTCGCATCAAGGGCGGCATGGTCGTAGACCTGCTTGGCATCGAGGCCTTCCTTCCCGGCTCGCAGATCGACGTCCGCCCCGTGCGCGACTTCGATGCATGGGTCGGCAAGACGATCGACATCCGCGTCGTCAAGGTGAACCACCCCAGCGAGAACGTCGTTGTCTCCCACAAGGTCCTGCTCGAGGAGCACCTTGCAGAACAACGCTCGAAGATCCTCGGCACACTCGAAAAGGGTCTCGTGCTCGAAGGCACGGTCAAGGCCATCTCCGACTTCGGCGTGTTCGTCGATCTCGGTGGTGTCGACGGTCTCGTCCACATCACGGACCTCTCATGGGGCCGCGTTTCGCATCCGTCGGAAGTCGTGCAGCTTGACCAGCAGGTCAAGGTCGTTGTTCTTGACTTCGATGAGAACCGCAAGCGTATCTCGCTCGGCATGAAGCAGCTCACGGCTCACCCGTGGGAGCAGATCGGCGAGAAGTACGAGCCCGGCACGAAGGTGACCGGCAAGGTGGTCTCGCTCACCGACTACGGTGCATTTATCGAGATCGAAAAGGGCGTCGAAGGCCTGATCCACATCAGCGAAATGAGCTGGACACAGCATGTGAAGCATCCTTCACAGGTTGTCTCACTCGGCCAGCAAGTACAGGCCGTTGTGCTGAACATTGACAAGGGAGACCGCAAGCTCGCCCTGGGCATGAAGCAGCTTGAGCCGGATCCGTGGAACGACCTGATGGCCAAGTATCCGATCAACTCGCAGCATAAGGGCACGGTACGGAACCTTACGAACTTCGGCGTCTTCGTCGAACTCGAGCCCGGCGTCGATGGTCTGGTTCACATCTCTGACCTCTCCTGGACGAAGAAGATCCGTCACCCCGGTGAGTTCGTGAAGAAGGGTGACGTTCTTGACGTCCTCGTGCTGGCGATCGACAGCGAACACCGCCGCATCTCCCTCGGCCACAAGCAGATCACGGAAAACCCCTGGGATGTGTTCGAGAATGCATACACGGTTGGTACGGATTGCCAGGGTGTCATCTCCCGCATCATCGACAAGGGCGTCATCGTCGAGCTGCCGGAAGGCGTCGACGGATTCGTTCCGGTATCGCAGCTCTCCTTCGCCCCGGTTCGCAACATCGCCGAGTTCTTCAATCCCGGAGACAACCTCCCGTTGAAGGTGGTTGAATTCGACAAGGAGCAGAAGAAGATCGTTCTGAGCGCCGTTGAATTCCTGCGCGGACGTTCGGCCGAAGAAGTGGCGACCTACAATGCGAACCACCCGGTCCCGAATGCCGACAAGTATAACGTTGACGGAACGGCTTCCGCCGAAACGTCGATCGAGGATCTCGAGTCGAGCGAGCCGCTGGCCTCGGAATAATCCTTCGCAATACGCGATCAACACGCCCCTGCGACCGACCGGTCGCAGGGGCGTTGTCGTTTTCCCCCGTTGTAGTTTGCAGACATGTCCATCAAGCCTCTCCTCGACGAGCTCTTTGCGATGACGTTCCACGGCATCAAGCCAGGTCTGGATCGCATCACCGCATTGCTCGACACGATCGATCATCCCGAACGTCGATACCCCGTGATCCATGTTGCCGGTACCAACGGCAAGGGGTCAACATGCTCCATGCTTGCCAGCATCCTCCAGCACGCAGGGTATAACGTGGGCGTGTACACCTCGCCCCATATCCGCCGCTTCAATGAACGGATACGCATCAATGGAGCATTGATAGACGACATCGATATTGCCAGACTTGCACGTCCGTTGATGGACGCTGCAGCGCCGATCGGTGGCACCTTCTTCGAGGTTACGACGGCCATGGCCATGCAGTACTTCGCCGAACGACGTGTGGATGTGGCCGTGATCGAGACCGGCCTTGGTGGTCGACTTGACGCAACGAATGTGGTCGAGCCGCTCGTGAGTATCATCACGGCCATCGACTACGACCATATGGAATACCTCGGCACGACGCTACCGAAGATCGCCGCGGAGAAGGCCGGCATCATCAAAGAAGGTATCCCTGTAGTGATCGGCGATACAAGACGGGAACTTCGAACGGTCTTTAGCACGACGGCCGAGCAACTCCACGCGTCGATCACGTATGCGTCGGACGTCATCAAGGTGGACGTGGACGCACTACGGAAAGACCTGACCATGTCTGTTAGTGCTGTTGATGATGAATCACTGCGGTACTACGACGTTGATCTGTGCGGACGTCATCAGGCACAGAACGTTGCCGCTGTGCTCGCTACACTTCCGATTCTGCGTGACGTTTACTTTATCGACGAAGCACATGTTCGCGACGGCCTTCGAACAGTTCGGCAGACAACGGGACTTGGCGGTCGCATCGAACTCCTGTCTTCCGATCCGCTGGTGGTGATGGATGTGTCGCACAATCCGGCAGGAATCCGAACGCTCGCATCAACACTTGAACAGTGCGGGTATCCCGCATCCTCGTGGCAAGTCGTCTTCGGCGCCATGGCCGACAAAGACGTCGAAGACATGCTCGATGCCCTTCGCCCGCTGGTTGCCACCCTCCACGTCTGCGCCCCCGACCTGCCCCGCGCCATGTCCGTTGATCAGCTCCATGACAGTGCCACGACAACCGGTATCTCTCGCGTCGTTTCGCACGTTTCGGTGGCAGAAGCCTGCGGTATGGCACGTGCGATGGGGCCGACCGTGATCTGCGGGTCCTTTCACGTTGCCGATGAGGCTATCCGGTGGCTGGACGACATCAAGTGAAGCCCAGTCGAAGGACGCTACGGTACGCCAGCAGACGGTACACGGTAGCTCCATATCCGATTGGTTCTTGACAAAAGAGAACGTTTTCCACGTCGATGTGCTGGTGCTTAATTGACGCGTAATTTCGCGGTCTCCAATCATCCTTCTCCCGTAGGTCCATGATCCGCACCGCACTCCTCTCCGTGTCAGACAAGTCCGGCATTGTCGATGTAGCCGCCGCCCTTCACGCCAACGGTGTTCGCATTGTATCAACAGGCGGCACGGCTTCAACGCTTGTTGCGGCCGGTATTCCCGTTACGCCGGTTTCCGATCTGACCGGCTTTCCGGAGGTCATGGACGGACGCGTGAAGACGCTACACCCAGCCATCCACGGTGGATTGCTGGCGCGGCTGGACGATCCGTCGCATGTGGAGCAGATGGCGGCCCATGGCATCACCAGCATCGACCTTGCCATCATCAACCTGTATCCGTTCGAACAAACGGTAGCAAGGCCCGAGTCCACGCACGACGACATCATCGAGAACATTGATATTGGCGGCCCCGCAATGGTCAGAGCCGCTGCCAAAAATCATGCCCACACGCTCATCGTCGTCAACCCGGCCAACTACGCCGAGGTGCTGGGCTACATCGAACGGGGCGAGGCTGTACCGATGGAGGTACGCGAGCGGCTGGCCTTTGAAGCCTACTCACACACGGCACAGTATGACGCTCGCATCTCGGCCTACTTCGCAACACGACTGCAAACGCCCTTTCCTGCTGAGACAGCATTGCCGCTTCGTCTGCAGCAGTCTCTGCGGTATGGCGAGAACCCCCATCAGCAAGCCGCTCTCTATGGGGCGTTCGGTTCGATCTTCGCGCAGCACCATGGTAAGGAGTTGTCGTACAACAACATCATGGACATCGATGCAGCATCGATGCTCGCCCTCGAGTTTGATGAACCGACCGTTGTCATCATCAAGCACACGAATCCCTGCGGCGTTGGCTCCGGCACCTCGCTTGTCGATGCGTGGGCGAAAGCATTCGCAACAGACACCGTATCGCCATTCGGAGGCATCGTGGCGGTGAATCGCGAGATCGACAAGGCATTTGCCGAGACTGTCCACAGCATCTTCACGGAGGTGCTCATCGCCCCTTCATTCACACCCGAGGCCATGGAGCTTCTGCAGAAGAAGAAGGATCGACGCCTGATGACGGTCTCGTACGACGCGTTGCGCACCTCCCTCGGCATGGAAGTACGATCGGTTGCCGGCGGACTGCTGCTGCAGACGTCCGATGCAGCACTGCTGGACGAGGCGTCGCTGCGCGTGGTGACGGACCGTGCTCCGTCCGATGACGAACGAGCTGCCATGCTCTATGCCTGGAAGATCGCCAAGCATGTAAAGAGCAACGCCATTGTCTACGCGTCGGCCGACCGTTCACTGGCCATTGGCGCCGGCCAGATGTCGCGCCTGGACTCCGCACGCATTGCCGTACGAAAGGCCCAAGATGCAGGTATCGACCTCAAGGGCTGCGCCGTCGCTTCAGATGCGTTCTTCCCCTTTGCCGACGGGCTGCTGCAAGCTGCAGAGGCCGGTGCGGCGTGCGTGATCCAGCCTGGTGGGTCGGTGCGCGACGAAGAGGTGATCGCTGCCGCCAACGAGCAAGGGCTAGCGATGATGTTCACAGGCATGCGCCACTTCAGGCACTGACCGACAGCCGCCACGCCGCTAGTGGACAGATTCGCGAATCAATGCCTTCGGTCGTGGGTCATGCCTTAGCCGGTCCCAGCCAGCTGGAGCGGCTTGCCTCGTGAAGGACGTCGAGGTTGTGCTGCACCTTTGCATAGACCGTGCCCTCAGGGAACGCGCCATTGCGGCCGATGCGTCCGGCTGGCACGCCCATCATGAGTTCGACGGCATCGGAGACCGTCTCGACAGGATAGATGGCAAACTTCTTCTGTTTGACCGCCTCGATGATCTCATCGTTCAGCATCAGGTCCTTGACGTTCTGCTTCGGGATGATCACGCCCTGCGCTCCGGTAAGTCCCCTGTCCTTGCAGACCTCGTAAAAGCCGGTGATCTTTTCGTTGACCCCACCGATGGGCTGAATGTCGCCCTTCTGGTTGATCGACCCAGTAATGGCTAGCGCCTGCGTAATGGGAATGTTTGAAATGGCCGACAGCAGAGCGATCATTTCGGTAACGGATGCACTGTCACCGTCCACTCCACCATAGGACTGCTCAAAGGCGATACTCGACGTGAATGAGATCGGCTGCGAACGGGAGAAGAGCGAGCGCAGCAGACCTGACAGAATGAGGACGCCCTTGTTATGAATGGCACCGCTAAGATCGACCTCTCGCTCAATGTTGATGATGCCCGCATTGCCCGCGCTGACGGTACACGTAATGCGTGATGGCTTCCCAAACGAGATGATGCCTGTGCTGTACACCGTGAGTCCGTTGATCTGACCCACGCGTGTTCCTGTCACATCGATCAGCATCGTCCCTTTTCGGATCTGCTCACGGATATCTTGATCGACACGGTTGCTGCGCCACTGGCGCTGATCGATCGCCTGCTGCACGTGAGTACGACGGATCAGCGTTGACCGTACCGCACGGGCATAGTGATCGGCCTCGCGCATCATGTCGGCCACATAGGAGAACTGCAGCGATATCTGCTCTTGCGTCTCGGCAAAGGCCACAGCCCATTCGATCAGTGCCGCCGCTCCGCCGCGATCACAGTGCAACAACCCCTCTTCGCTTGCCAAAAGACTGAAGAAGCGTGCGTAGTTCGTGATCATCGCGGTGTTGAGCTTCGTCGTCGTATCAAACTGCGCATGGACCTTGAACATCTTGTGAAAGTCCTCGTCGGTACTCCACAAGGCTAGGTAGATCTCGGGGTCGCCCAGCAGGATGACCTTTACGTTAAGCTTGATGAATTCCGGTTTGAGCGAATTCAGCTGGAACTGACCGTCGCTGCTCTGGATATCGAGCCGACCATAGAGCATCACGCGTCGAAGCGTCTGCCAGATCGCCGGATCGGACAGAACGTCAACGGCGTTCATAACGATATAGCCGCCGTGGGCGCGCAGAACCGATCCAGCACGAACGAGCGAAAAGTCTGATGTGTAGAAACCATGATGGTCGTACCTCTTGTCGATCGTACCGAAGAGGGACGCATACGTGGGCGATGTTTCGACAACGACCGGCGCTTCCGTCGTATCGTAGTTATCAACGATCAGGTTCACTCCGTATAGATTAAAGAAGCCTATGATGGCTTCCTCCGCTGCTGGAGAATCCTCGGCTGTGGCACGTGCCGTGATCAGTCGTATCAACTCATCAAGACGGTCAAGCAGGTGGGCACGTACACCACCAAGGAATTCCGTCACACGATCACGAGGGAAGCTGGCTCGAACGCTCTCGAAGGCTGCGTCAACCAGCAGGCTAACCGATCGCTGATCATGCTGTGCGAGCTCCTTCCTGAAGTCCGTCATCAGACGCATGCTCCTTCGACCGATACTGGACAGCTCATCACGATGCTGCTCCCAGGCCTTACGGATCTCGACGGCACGATTCATCGTGATGGTGTTTGCCTGAACAAGCTCCTCGAGCTGCTCGATCGCATAGGGCTTCTCGTCGATGATCGGAAAGATCTCTGTCCGTACATCACCGGATTCCTCCTGAAGCTGGCCGACGGCTAAGCCCTTGGGGCGTATCCGCTCATCAAGCTCGGCGATCATTGACTTCTCGCCTTCCTGGAATCGCTGAATGATAGCCTTCCGCTCAGTCTGAAACTGATCCTCCTCGAAGAGCTGGGCGATGCGACGACGAAGGAACTGCATGGCGTCGTTCATCATCGAAGCGAACACCCGTCCCTCGCCACGATGAAAGCGCAGAAGCACCGGCTGGTCCGTCTGCTTGAAGTTGTGGACGTAGGCGAAGTCGAATAGCTCGGGAGAATCATGTCGTATCTCGTCAAGCAGGTTCCGGATCGTCGTCATCCGTCCCGTACCAATCACACCGGAAACATAGATGTTATACCCCTGATGTCGAAGGGCAGCGCCCAGGCGTATAGACTCTACGGCGCGATCCTGACCGACAATGGCACGCAGAGGCTCAAGCTCCTTCGTACTACGAAACGTGAGTGCCGACGCCGGGCAGATCCAACGAAGTTTATCGTGGTGTAGAGGACGCATCATAGTGTTAAGGGATATCCTGGTGGATCGTATCGTGATTCCGAGGTCTCAATCCGGTTATGCGGACGTCCCCAACGACTGTACTCGGCAGAGTTCATTGTAGTCACAATGATCACATGCGCTGTTTCGGGGCCGTACAGGAAACGAACCCTGCTGTAGCTGCTGAAGCGTAAGGGCCATGGCGTCGCTAGCGGTCTGCAGATCGGCATCGAGATCCAAGCCTTTCACAGCACTCGTAGCGCCAAGGGGCATGGATTCATCGGCGAGGACGGCCTGACGTAGGGCACTCTTGGCCTCGAGCAGTTTCTTGCCGAAGGGTATGTATTGCGCGCTGCGCGCGACCGCATGGATGCCGCGAGCGGCACAGGCGGCATCAAGAGCTAGCACGTACAGTGGCATCTGGGGCTTCACCCCCTTCCGCACGTCATCACTCGAGGGTATGGAATCCGATGAGTTCTTGTAGTCGATCACCACCAGCGACATCGGCGCTTCACCTTCAACATCGATGCGGTCGATACGCAGATCGACCCTCACATGTTCATCGCCGACAGTAACGGTCTCGGTTATGGCCATCTCAAAGGCAGCCGGTTTTGGAGCGCCTGCCAGCGCCTGGGCATACTCCATGGCAAGCCATCGCTGAAGCAATCCGGCGACCGTCGTGGTGCCGAGCAGAGCGCGCGCTTCGGCATATCGATAGGTGTGGCCCATACTATGAGCATCGATCACGCGCTGAGCCACATCACGAAGGATCGCTTGAAGGCTCTCCAATGGCTCGCAGGTCAGATCGACGGGATGCCGTAAGGCCATAGCCAGATCGGACTCGTCGATCTCCCCGTGTTGACGCGTTCGCAGCGTGCGGAAGAACTCCGATGCAATGGCATGGGTCATCCTACCGCGCTCTAATGCCGTGAGGGCGTCGTCGTCGCTTCGCTCGGTACGCACCCCAAGAAGGCGAGCAGCCGCATACGCATACGGACAGTCGATGTAATCCGTAAGTCTGGTTGGCGACAAGTCTCGCTCAAGGTGCGTACGAACAGCGTCAGCGCTGACCGGCGTAGCCTGTGACAGAACATATCCGTCCTGAGAAACCGTCGTTGTGGCAGGGATTGCGTTGCGCATCCGATACTCATCTAGCGAGAGTATGCCGGCCTTCGGATCCACCGCAAAGAGTGGGTCTTCGGCGTCCATCAGCGTACATGCGTCCAGCATCGCGCAGAACTGCGACGGCATCATCTCGGAGTCGCCCACCTTCGTTGGCCAGGTGACGATTAGACGACCGTGTTCCGAACACACAGTTCGCACCACATCGATGACCATGTCAAGCTCGTCATGCTGTCGACCGTATGGCATCAGGTCATGCTCGACCGTATCGTACCGTGGCACGGACGGTAGAGCGCCCTCCATCCATCCGGGACTAAGCACCAGATCGAACATACGCCCTCGTGCATCGATCGGCTTGAGTAGCGAAACTCCTTCAAGACGAATATCGCGAAGACGTACCGACGCAGCAGCAAGCATAGGGCGGAGTGCCTGCACATGCTCGGCAAACGTAGCCATCCCCATGGACGGGTCAGTCATGATCTGACCGTAGCGATCCAGCAGATCCCGAAGCGTCTGCATTGCCTCGGCCTCTGCACTGGCACGATGCATACTCTCGGCACGTGCCTGCACCGACGCTGCAACATCATCAAGCTTCAGTCCAACGATGATCCGCTCCATAGCAGCGACAAATTCTGCGGCGGACATCCGCCCATCCTCTACATGAAGGATCGGCAGGCACTCTCGAAGGGCCTCGCGCGCATCCTCGATGATGCGGATCATCGACGCCGTGCCTTCGTCGGCTGTCTGGGCACGGAATGACAGTACGCGGTAATGATCATCGAGTGCAGATGCCCATTCCGATGGGCCGCTTCCTCCGGTGATGCGACGGCTCTGGCCTGCAAGGACAAGCTCGTGCACGGCCGCCGCTGCTTGCGGACCAATAGCGCAACGCCGCAGCCTATCAAGATCGGTTCGGCGCCAGCCCGCCGTGATCACGTCACATGCCGTGAGCACTGCTCCGGCAGGCCCCGTGGCAAGCAGATCTATCCTATCGCCACCGGTCAGTGGTACTCCCATGGAACGTGCCATCATGCGTATGGCGTGTTCATACCGGTTCAGATCGGGCACAACAATGGCAATACGTGCGAGCGGGATACCATGACGAATCACGGCAGTTTTCACTGTCGCCAGTATGGTTCGGATCTCCATGGCCGGACTGCCGCACGCTCTGAGTACAGCGCGCGGCATTGATCCTGGAGCACGACGATCAACGTGCTGCCATTGTAAACGTTGTAGCTGCCAGTTCTGCTCCTCCGATCGGTCATGGAGGCGCACATCATGGACGCTGTACCGAAGCTGTGCGTGTTCACCACTTCCTTCTTCGATACGCCACGCAGGCTCAGTGGCCCAGTGTATGGCAACATTCCAGCCCTGGGCAGCAAGGACAGCCAGAAGTTTGAGTTCTGCCGTTGGCAACGATACAACGTCACGAAGGATGAGGTTCGTCACAGGATTCGCTGTATCCCGCAGGTAGACCGCCGCATGCTTGCCAGACATCAGGGAATCCATGATGCGATAGAGACGGCCACCCCGATCATATCCTCGTTTGTTGATTTCAGCCACGTAGTCGCACCAGATCGCATGCAGGTTATGAAGCCGATACAGTACCGATGCATCCTGGTCATCGAACTCCGGCCGTTGCGGCAACGTCTCAGCGGTGATACCCTCGTTTACAAATCGATGCAGCGTGCGCACCGTGAAGCCGATAGAGGCCGGTCGTTCACCATGTCGGCGGGCAACGGCATCGAGCAGAAGCTGCGCCTCATCTTCGGCGATCATGGATCGACCGTCATCGACAACGGCATCGGCGAGATGACCGATAAAGGTTGCCATCGGCATGACCATCGGCGGTCGTCCGGCCCCGTATGCTGATGCCCACGCCGCCACGGCGAACCGCTGCTGGGCGTACGAGGGCACGATGACGATGGTCGATGATGCAAGCTCACCCAGCGCCGCCATACAGTCGGCTAGACCCGCAGCACCGGCCGGACCGGCGATAGGAGACAAGGGATTGCTTAGGGTGATGCCGCGCATAAGCGTAGATTTGCCTGAACTTGAAAGGCCCAATATGACGGATTCACGAATGTCCTGCAATCACGGACATCGCTGGTTACATAGGACGTGCATCATCGTGATGACCTGCTTCCTTGTGGGATGCGGAGCTGTCCAACCCGTTCGGGTGTTGCCCGAGGGACAAACCTCGCTCACGGCGTCACTCGGTGGCGCTGTTGGCGTCTCCACATCCCCTGTGGGCATCGTTCCGTACACGGTCGCCGGTGCCGCCCATGGCCTTACGGACAACGTGACCGTGCACGGCAACGTCCATGCAATCATGGCAGCCTTCGGCATGATCGGCCTGGATGCCGGCGCATCGGCCCGTGTATTCAAACAGGATGGTGCAATTCCGGAAGTGACAGCAGCCGCGCGGGCCATCGTCTTCGTGAAGCCTAGCGCTGTGCTCGCAGACATGCGCGTGTATCCGGATGTGTCGCTCACGCTTAGTTGGGACCTTGGCCATGAATGGCTTGGTTATACCGGGTCTCACGCTACGGTGCAGCTTTCTGACGGGCGGACGTTTATCAGTCCTATGCTTGGCGTCATTGCGCCCGTTTCGAGCACATGGTCACTACAACTCGAAACGATCTGGCAGGCCGCAAATGCGGACACGCGAAAAGGGATCTTTGAAGGACAGTCTTCCATTGGTGGAATGGGAAGTTTTGGATTGTTTCTTGGTGCACAGGTGAGGTTGTGATGCAGATCCGAACCATCTTCTTCGGCGTCGCACTGACGCTTATCGCAGCATCCTGCTCGATGGACTCCTTCCTGTTCAATGCACAGCCGTTGGACGCCTACGTCCTTGCCGACAGCGTCATCCCCGCGTCGCAGGTCGAAGCCGTGACACTGAAGTCCGGCGACAACACGCTTCGTGGGTTCTACATCAAGCAACCGGACTCGATGCGCATTGCCCCCCACTACGTTGTCCTGTACAACCACGGAAACAAGCACAACATCCACGTGTACTGGGATCGCGTCGAGCTGCTGTACAAGGCCGGCTTTGACGTCTTCATTTACGACTATCGTGGCTATGGGATCAGCGAGGGGGCCGGGTCGGAAACGGGGCTATTCGCCGACGCTCAGGCAGCCTACGATTACGTGGCTGGCCGTGCCGATCGGGACTCGCTCCAGCTCGCGATCTACGGCTTCTCGCTCGGTGGCGTTCCTGCCAGCTATCAGGCCGTGATGGCCCGCGACCGCTGCAGAGCAGTCGTCATGGAAGCCTGCTTCGCTTCGGGCGAGGAGATCGTCCGCTCCGGTACGATCCTCGACATTCCCGGGAGCTACCTGCTGGAGAGCGCCTATGACAACGCCTCGCGCATGCCAAACATCACGGCTCCGGTCATGGTGCTTCATGGAGAGGCCGATGTCTTTATCGGTCTGGAGCGACATGGACGCAAACTCTACGATGCTGCAAACATTCCCAAGATATTCGTATCTGTTCCCGGCGGAGAGCATAGCACGGTTCCCTATGCCATGGGCACCGATGCATACATTGCTCGCATCAACGCATTCATCAAGGGTAACTGATGTTCACCGGGCTTGTCGAAGACGTCGGCACGGTCGTTGATTGTATACCGCTTACCGACGGTGTTCAGATCGTGATCCAGGCATCGATCATCATGGACGATATTGCCGTTGATGCGTCGATCGCTGTCAACGGCGTCTGCCTCACGGTCACCGCGCACACAGACACAACCTTCACGGTGACCGCAGTATCCGAGACACTTCGCAAGACCACAACGGGCAGGCTTGCCGTCGGGTCACGCGTCAACCTTGAGCGCGCCGTACGCCTGCAAGACCGTCTCGGCGGCCACCTCGTCCAAGGTCACGTCGACACCACTGGAATCGTTGCTGACATCAATGTTCTTGACGTCGGCTGGGAGCTCTGGATCGCCTTCCCGATCGAATACTCGAAGTGGATGATACCGGTTGGATCGATCACCGTGAACGGCGTAAGCCTGACGATCGCCAATCTCAAGGATGACCGCTGCAAGATCGCCGTCATCCCGCACACGCTGGCCAAAACAACGATCGCCGACCTGAATGTCGGCGATCCTGTAAATCTCGAGTTTGACCTTATCGCGAAGTATCTGGAGCGGATGCTCCCACGTTGACGTTCCGTTTGCTCTATCGGGCGCTACCAAGACACAGACTGTGAATGATCATGCCCACGCGTCAGCGTGGGCTTTTTTACTGTAGATCAGTCCTCGCCGCCGGCAGGCACGTATTGCGTGCGCGGCAGTTCGGAGGCACGCCAGGCTGTACTGGTTGCAAGACGCATGATACCGATCATCGAGTCGAAGTCGATCTTGGCAACCTCATCGGTGAGCTTGTGATAATCCTCGTGTTCGCCCGTGAAGTAGAAGATCACGGGGATCTTCTTCATGGCAAACGAGGCTTGGTCGCTACGGAAGAAGTAGCTTTCGATGTCGTAGGCAAGGTCGAACGACCGACCCAACCGACCGTTCTCCTCTTCGTTGATGCGGGCAAGGTCCGGACAGCGCGTATTACCGCCGATGCTGAGCTTATTGTTCACACATCGGCCGATCATATCTGTGTTTACCATTGCGACGCACTTATCAAGCGGCAGCAACGGGCTGCGAGCATAGGCCTTAGAGCCGAGCAACCCCTTCTCCTCGCCGCTAAAATGAATAAACACCATGCTACGCTTGGGCTTGACGGTTGCTTGGGCGACAGCCTTTGCTGCAAGGAGCAGGCCGGTCGTCCCCGAACCATTGTCATCGGCGCCGTTATAGATCTTGTCCGAGGTTGCCGTATCCGAGGTCACTCCGATGTGATCGTAATGTGCTCCCATGATGACGTATTCATCGGGCACTTCGGAGCCACGCACGTAGCTCACAATGTTGCGGGCACGCACCGTATCACGTCGCAGTCGCACGTCGACAGTAACGTTGAGCCCATCAACAGCAAACGATGCGGGCGTCTTTGTCGAGTCGATACCGATCACGCGGTCCATGACCGAAGCAACACTGCCAAAAAGCGTGTTCACAACGGCGTCCCCAACGTGGATCACAGGCACACCAATCCCCTGCTCGTCGGGCAGGGTAAGGGGCAGGGCCGACGCCTTCATGCGAGGAAACAGGGACGGCCAGGGGAAACCCGAGACGGTGAGTTTCTTCCGCAGTCGGGCAGCGTCGATCATCAACAATGCCGCAGCACCGCGGGATTTGGCGTTGCGGACTTTTTCCCGAGACGATGAATACCGCGTCCATCGCTTGCCGTTAAACCACACGGTGTCCGTCGGATGCTCCGGCTCATTCCGCACTACCACAACAACCGCTCCCTTAACGTCAAGGCCTGCATAGTCATCATAGCTGTACTCGGGGGCGGTTATCCCAAAGCCGGCAAACACTACCTTGGCCGACGTCAACGTAGCCGCACCGGTCTGCTCGAACGGGACGAAGTCCGTCTTCACCGCAAAGTCCTGCATTGCTCCATCCTTACCAATGCGAAGCACCGATGGCGTGTCGAGATCGACACGCTCGAGGACGTAGTTATGGTAATAGGATCCGTTCACGGGTTGCAGGCCCGCCGATTTCAGCTCCTCGACAATGAACCGCGCTGCCGAATCCAGTCCCTCCGAGGGAGTATCACGTCCCTTGAAATAGTCGTTCGCCAAATGCGACAGGATGCGACGTCCGTCCGCCGTATCGATCCGACGCATGACGTCAGGGGGCAAGGAAGGACCGCCGCCTGCGGCGGCCGAGGCTGACGCCGCGAGAATGACGGCGAACAAGGCAGTAAGAACGTGCTTCTTCATGAACGTATGGAGGTGTCAGTTGACCACAAACTTGATGAAAACCGTCATACCTGACGACGTCGACTGAAAGTCAGACGCGTCGGAGAGCTGACGGATAAGAAAGACACCGCGGCCGCCTTCCTGCAACAATCGATCCGGTGACCGAGGGTCCGGAACAGCAGCGACGTCAAAGCCGGCACCACTATCGCGCACGGCAACGACGACGTCATGGGGCGTTGTCTGAACGTCGATGTGAACGAGCTTCGTGGCATCGCATGTGTTGCCATGAATGATACCATTGTTCACGGCCTCGGTCACCGCCACCAGCAGATCGTGATACCGACTGCCCAGCAGCTGCAACGCTGCTATGGAACGCAGGAACGGCTCAACAGCCATAATGCTGGTTCGATCGCTGGGAATGGAGAGGGAGAACGTAGGGATGTCCTTCATACTCAGAGGAAAACGCGGGTCGTCAAGAGAAGGTTCGGCAGGTCACGACGTCCCGTCACATTGACTTCCTGAAACTCAAACCAACCGCTCATGGTCAGGGTCGATCCGTTGACCGAGGCGATGCGAATGGCAACTTCCGGAGCCCAGAACCGCAGCGACGCCGAAGCACCGGGCACGACAAAGGCTCCCAAGGGTTGTTGCACCAATTCGTATCGACGAACACCTGCTCCGACGGACCAGAGCGGCAACGGACTGGAGAAAATAAGGATTTTCGCCAGCCACTCCCGCTGTCCGGCCTCCGGTGCCTCGGCGAATTGCTGCCAGAACAACGTCGCCCGCTCCGAGTATCGCAGGAGCATTTGTCCCTCGGCATGGAGCGTGTTTCCAAGCCGCACGCGAATACTGTCGCGCCATGCGATCTGCCGGAAGCTGAACGAGCGCGCCGCAGCGCCTGCGGATTCAAAGTCATAGACGGTGTAATTGGCCAGTACTTCAAGCTGCGGCCGCATGGTCAGCATGGGCGTCTGCACACTGAGGTATGGCGCAAGGCGTAGCACGCGGTTCTGGTTGTTCAGGGCGCTTCGCTCTGACTTCAGGAATACGAGGTGCACCTGCTGTCCGGCCAGTGTCACGCCAAGGCTCAGACCGGAGCTTACCCGACGTGCAACGCGAATCGCGGCGATTGTGGTCAGCTCGTCGCGATCATCCGGATTTAGATCACTCGGCGTGTCGTAGCGAAGCAGCCACGACGTCAGATCGGCCTCGACCGTATCTCGCTGCGACGGCGTCCACAGGAGTTGCGCATTCATTCGTGTGCGACGTGTGGCGTTGTCACGTTGATTTTCTTGCGACCGCAGCGATGCCAGTGCAGACGGCTCGATCGCGAAGCGCTCGACAATGCCGTTCTGCTCGTCACGACGGTAGAGAGCGCCGCCGACCGTGAAGGTGCCTCGCGCAAAGGTCCAGGCCACGGTTGCGTCAAGGTCGATCATCAACTCCGACAGACGTCGATTGATCGACGTGATGGGTGCATCCGCAGCGGGCGCTCCGAAGCGCCGATCGATGCTGGCCGATTGTAGTTGGGCCGTTATGGTTGCAACAACGGTGGGTGCGATCGCATATCGCAGAGCGGCATCGATGTTCACGCGCTCTTCGCCGCGGGACTCTACGACGACGTCGGCAGCGCCAAGGGCGAGCGTCGTGAAATACTCACGGCCAACGGCGCTGTATGAGGCTGCAACACGAAGATCCGACCCTTCATCAAGCGCACGCACGATCGACGCATCAGCAATGACATCGGAGTTCGTACGCAGAGCGTCCATGCGGTGGTAGTCCGCCAGCAGACGTGACGACAGTTGCCAGTCATCGACCGTCAGATCCCGCAGATTCGCATCAAGTCCGAACAGCGCACCGGTCGTGCCGATACCAAGCTGCGAGGTCCGTTCCATACCCGTCATGACGTCAACGTCAACAGCATCGGATGGCTGCCAACGCGCCCCCAGAGCCCCATTCAGCCGCTCCAGACTTGACAAGCCAACGGATCGATTGTCACGGCTGATGGTCCACGAATTCCGAACAACGGCGGCAAGAGTCTGCGTGACGGGAATGCTCCAAGACAGATTGGCGAACTGATCGTCTCGCAGGGCTGTGGTCGTTGTTCGAAACGCCGAGCCCCGATACGAGTTCACGAAGCGGAATGTGCCAACGTCCGAGGTCACGTCGACATCGGCGATACCGGTAAACAGGAAGGTGTTGGCGATCTTATCGACCCCGAATGTGATGCCGCGGGCATCCATCATGGGTTGCGGTGATCGCAGCGGCATGAGCTGCTGGGCATGGCTGGCCATGCAGGCAAGTATGCCGGCAGCGATCAACAACCGTATCCGCATCAAGCGCAAAGATTCCCCTTCCATCCGTGAAGTCCGGCGGCATGGCGAGTCATGCGTTACCATGACCGGTCAGCCGGCTCCGGCAATGATAGGAAGGATCGGCAGCGCATCAAGACAGGCTTCCCGTCGTTTCGGTTCCTCTGCTTCGGTTATCGGGTGACCGCCCGTTCACTTAACCCTGACTCGGCACCGCTATCGCATTCGACCTTGATGGCATAGATCGTGCCTCGGCCCGCCCCCTTGGTGTCGACGAACTGCCGCTGGCGCTGATCGCCCACGACGGCGTACGACGTCAGCGCTGACGTGGTAGCACGATAGACAACAAACCGGTGCTTCTCCGGAAGGTCGATGTAGTTCCATGACAACCGCACGGAATTCGACGTCGAATCATAGACTGCCAAAACAGCGGTGACGGCGGGACGAACCTTGTTATCGACCCGCTTGACCGTGATCACATTGGACAGTGGCGACGCCAGGCCGGCACTGTCGCGGGCAACAATGGCATACTGGTACGTAGCCGACACAGTGCCCGACGCGTCGCTGACGATGCTGTCACGCCGCCCGCCCTTTGCAAGCGTGTCCCACGCCGGCTGACGTTCAGAGGATGCGTTGTACAGGCGGCGCAGAATGGCGTGCTCCTTGACGTCGCGACTGCTGCTGGGAGCGTAGTCGATGACGATGCTACTATCCGTCACCCGATAATCGCGGATCACGGGCGCAACCGGCGGTATCACGTCCGGCCGCGGAACGACCAGCATATTGCTGACCTCGGACTCATTGTAGTGGTAGTCTAGGGCGATAAACCGATAGTAGAGAGCCTTGGTCAGCGTTCGCACCTCGGCGGTATCGATGATAATGGTATCCTGACGGTTGAATGCCGAATCGGGATTGAACAGCTCGCGCCGAACGGTGAACTCATGCTCGGGATCGTTGGCCCAAAGCATGCGGTAGCCCATCACGTCGCGATCGGCAGGATGGCGGACAACGATGCGAACAACGCCGTTGGTATCCATCGAGCCGTTCACCAGCACCGGTGCAGCCGGCGGCATGCTATCGGCAAAGACGACCATGGCGGGGAACGACTTGACAGCATTACGTGCCGTATCGAAAGCCATCACCGAGTAGTAGTATGTGCCGCCGAGCGTTGCCGTCGTATCGCGATACTCACGTACACCCTTGCCTAGCGGCATCACGTGCATCGGCGCGAATGTGCCCTCGACAGACGTGTCACGCAACACATAGAATCCGCCAAGGTCGCTCTCGATCGGTTCATTCAGCAGCCATGTTACCACCACATCGCGCGCTCCGGTATGCGTTGCCTTCACGGTTGACGGCTGCTGCGGCGGCGTCCGGTCGCGAGGCATGGCCTTGAGGGTATCAAGTGTTTCTTCCTCGGCAAAGGCGTTGATGCCGGTAACGCGGTAGGTGTACACGACGTAGTTCGTGAGATTGGAATCAAGATAGGACGAGCTGTTCGACTCGGCATTCCCCTTGAGTGTCAACATTGGTGTCGCGGTGAGTTTCTCGAAGGGGCCGCCCTTGGTGGAGCGATAGACGTTGAACATGGAATAGCCGTAGCCTTCACCCCACTTCAGCAGGACCTTCGTATCGAGTTCATCGGCCTCGACCACCTGGACGTTCTCCGGCCGCTTCCGCGGCGTTGGCTCAACGTCAACCAGTGCCGGTTCGACTGTATATGGTGCGGCTGCACCGACCAGCGAAACGCGATACCGATAGGTTGTACCAAGCTTCGCTGTCAGGTCGGCATAGCGCAATCCCAGGCCATTTGCTGCATTGCGCGACCGTTCGGCAACCATCATTGCAAAGTTGAAGCTCATCTCGAAGCGTTCTCGTGCCTCGCGCAGTGCGTCGAGTTGGCCGGGATCGTTTGGCGGAAAATCATTGGGGTCGTCACTCGGTTCCGAAAGTGCACCGGCTACAAGCATGGCCTGTGCTTCACTGGTGTCAAGGTTCGGGTTTGCCCGTTCGAAGGCCGTCCATTGTTCGGCTGCCCATGGCTTTACCGGCTGCTGCGTAAGCACGGTGAACGCACCGACGCTTCCCGCCGAGACCTCGGCGCGTTCGATGCGATAGCCGCTTGCCATTGCGAGACGCCAGATGGCAGCGTTACTCGGCACCCAACGAAGAACGACGGAGTCCTGGTAGCGTTTGCCAACACCGACGACCCTCTGCCGCAGTGCGGCATCAAGATCATTCGTCTGCTGAGCAACAACGGTTGTCGCCGAAAGCAGCATCAGTACCGATCGCAAGAACACGACGGTCATACGGGCCCCAGCAGCACAGCTATTCATGTGGATGTTCATGGCTTACTTCCCGCTGTTGTTGGTGTTCACATTCGCCAGCACTGGGTCCATCGGCGTCGAGAACGTCCGCACGATGGTCTGCTTCACGTCCTGATTCGTTGCTCTGTCCTTCGCGACAGCCCATTGGTTGGCACCGGTACGCTCCCAGAGCGTACCAACCACGGTAGCGCGAACCTGTGTAGACCTGTCCCAGTCGGCTGAGTTGGCAATGAAGGTATCAACGCCGGCATTCGATATCCCGGCCGACCCACCAAGTTCATTCTCGACCGGCTCCTGCGGCAGATTGCCGCCCACGTTCTTGCCGCCGACACCAACCTTGATCGGAGCTTGCTGCACGGGTGGCGCGGGTGGCGCGGGTGCCAGGTTGTATGTAACATTGTTGACCGTCATGGGAGCATTACTTTGTCCCTTTGGTGCTGCCTGCGCAACGGTCGTCGACGTGACGACCAATGGTTTCTTCTTGCGGTACAGCACTGCCCCCAAGGCATCCTTCTTATGCACGGTCTGCAACGTCGTCCACACGCCGTTGACGCGCTGCTCAATGGTCACGTCATACTTGACCTGGAACTGGCGGTTGACCGTGTTTCCGGCTGCGCCACCCTGCAGTTCCGTGAGTTCGAATGCGGCATTGGGTTCGAAGTTGTAGACGATCTTCACCGGCTCGGTCACAGCGACGCCCGTGGCATTGTTCGCCGGCTCGACACTCTTGATGAGCAGATTCTTCTGTTCCGCTGCCACATCTTGGGCTGCAGTGGTCGTTGCCGTTGGGGGCGTTGGTGTACAGCGGTCACCGACGTTGAATTCAGCGTTGAAGCTGCCCTTGAAGGCTCCACCTAGTACGTCGTATGAGCCTGTTGCCTGACCCTGGATCCATGACTTCTTGGGGAAGCCTGCCTCTGCCCAGGCACCGAACTTGATCTGGGCAAGGTTGATGGTGCAACCATTGGGGTGGTTGTTTGTACAGCACACGACGCAGCCATCCGAGATCTTCTTGGGCTGGATCCACACGCTGGCATTCGCCATGGCATAGGCAGCAGCATTAGCCTGGAAGTACCACCAGTTCAGACCGTCACCGCCGCAGAGCGATCCGTTCGGATAGCGCAGGAACGAGGCATTGAACTCGAAGCCGCCAGCAAAGCGCCACTTCGCATAAACCCGTCCAACGATCTTCCGATTACGCTCGCCGGAGTCGAAGCCCAAGTCCATACCACCGGCAAAGCCGTTGCCTGAGATTGCAGCGGTTGTACCACCGGAAGGCGGCGTCATTCCGTAGCACCCTGCAGAAGCCAGACCATTGTACGTGCGTGTGGTAAACCCTGTAGGCGGTGTGATGTTCTTACCAAACATGAAGTATGAGTTGGCAGAGATGTTCGTGCCAAGGAAATCAACGTTGATGGTGTTGCGCTGTGCCGGTTCGCCGAGCTTCACAAACCAGATGCCGGTCTTCCCTTCAAGGTGCACCCACAGGTTGGCATTACCGGTGACAGGCGTCTTGTTGACAATGACGCCCGCATTGAGATCGAAGATCCGCTGCGTGAAATCATAGGCAATGCTGAGCGACCCTTTGACCGGAGCACTCGGACGTTCTGTGAGCTTTGCCTGCAGCCAGAGATCGCCAAGGATGGCCATTGTTGAAATACCGCCTGTACCGGAGAACTGCGCCGTAAGAGCGATGTCGGCATTCATTTTCGACGGATCCGGCGTTGCACCAAGCACGGCCAGCACCTTAAAGCCAAAACCCACGTTTTTATCCGGAGACATGGCTGCCCCGCTCGAGGCCGTCGTCGATGGAGCCGTTGCGCCGGCCACCTGCGCTACATTGGGAGCTGCTCCGGTCATGTTCACGTTCACTCGACGCCAGGCAGCTGCTCCAAACCCGTAGAAGGCGTAGCCTGGCATGAAGACGATGCCAGGTGGCGGCAGAATTGCCTTGGCATTGACATACCAGTACCGGTATCGAGTGTTCGTGTTGTCGAGCTTCGAGCCGAACCGAGCATCGGCCGTTATCTGCATTTGCAGCTCTTTGAACTTCGCATCAAGGGCTGCCGCAAAACCATTACCCCACGTCGCATCTTCGTTGTAGAAATTCAGTTCACCGGTGATCTTGACCGCTGCTAGGTCTGCCCACACCTTGATCTTCTGCACGTTGAAGTCGACGAATGTCGGCTTGAACTTGAACTTGGCTGACGGGTCGGACTTCTCGATCGCACCCGTCAGGTCGAACGTACCACGTCCGCCGATTTTATTCGAATCCAGCGCGACAATGATGTCGAACTCCAGCTTACCGCGCACAAGCTCATTGCCTTGCGGCGTCGGCGTCGAGAACTTCACCTTGTCGATCGTTATCGGGAACTTGCCAAGTTTCTTCTGTCCACTGGCAAAACTCCAGTCACCATCATCGAACATCATCTTCGAGCCGATGGAATCATCATAGAACAGACGCATGTTCTCGAAGTCCGGCGCCATATCAACATTCACCGTCTTCTGGCCGATCTGCAGGTTGACGGAGTTCCAGCCCATCTCGCCGTTCAGCAGCAGGTTAAACTTCTTCCGTCCCTTTTTGAGGGTCATCGTGAGTGCAGACGACGGCTGTAGCGTCAGCTTTGCCCCTCCCAACAACTTGACATCGATCTGATTGGTGGGTGTTAGTGAGAAATCAAATGACTTTTCGACGTTGTTGAAGAGGGCCTTGTACGTGATGCTGTTCTGTGGCAGTGTATCCGTGACGGGCAGCTGGATCTTACCACGCATGTAGGCCTGGGTGATGTCGTTGTTGAGGAAGACGACCTTGACCGTATCAACGCTTGCACCGAGACGATTAAGATTGGCCTTGGGGAACTGGATGACGTTGGCAGCGATGAGGTCGCCGGTAAATCCATTTTTATTGATGATCAGGTTCTGCGCAATGAACTCCGGGGCTGCATTCGAATCGGCGAAGGTTCGCCAGCCATCGGGCATGAACATCTTGATCTTCTTGGCAAAGAACCCATTGAACGTCGAGTCCTGCGTGCCGACATAGTTCGGCGGGAAGGTCATGTTCGGTGCATTCTCCAGATCGCTGAAGTCAAACGCCATGGTATCGATCTGCAAGCCCATGCCGTTGGCATTAGCGAAGGTACTTGCTGTCAGGTTGCCTGTGACCACCCATTCCTTCCAGTTGATCGTCTTGCCCGTGAGTGTTGCCACGGAGCGCTTTGTGGAGTCCACGTCCGGACGTGGCGTCATCCACGTTCGCGGGAAGGCTACGTCGATATCCAGTGACAGCGTATCGGAGTTATTGTCGCATCCCCACGTCACGTAACAGCCCTGCCGTTGCGCAGTCGGAGCGGCAGCCGTGATCGTGAAGGTAGGCGTAGCCTGCTGATAGCCGCTGATGGCAAAGTCCTGGGCAAGTTCAAGACGCCCGGTCTTCCCTACGCCTTCGGGACAGATCGAAAGATTCTTAGCGCCGAACGATAACGTGTCATTGAGTTTAACAAGGGGCACTGCAGCCACTGCGGCCAGTGCGGCGTCCTGCTCCGTGAAGATCATCTCGCTGATGCAGATCGTGTAGCCCTTGATGTTGTTGAAGCCGAGGGGCATCTTCAATGGCACGCTGAGATTGTTGACCTGCTTGACGAGTTTACCGTTCTGCTTCACGAAGTCATCGACCCACGCTACCACGGACTTGGTCCAGTTCCAACTCACGGCCTGATTGATGGCCCACTGCTGCGGATACTGTGGTGCAGCAGGGTCAACCTCGGTACGAGCAGTGCCCTTGATGACCTGCTTGGCAGCGTTGACCTTAAGGCTGTCGAACGTGACCAGCACGCGGGCCCAAAGCCACGGAATCGTGATCTCGCCCTTGCCTCCGGCAGACGCTGCCGTTGCCGTGGTAAGCGAGTTGACTTTCATCGTGAATCGACCGATCGACAGCGAGTCGCCCACGGCCACAGGATTGGCATCTGCTGTGGTATCCGTGATCGTCACCGGATAGGAGCATTGTCCGCAGGGCAGCCCGGCAGGATTCGGATCGACATACGGGAGCGGTGCGCCACCACCGGACTTCTTCGATCCAGTCTCTTCCTGTCCACCACCGGCAGCTGTACTCTTCTTGTTGTTGCCGCCTTGAACTTCTGTTCCACCGGACTTCTTGCTGCCCGTTCCAAGATCACCACCCGGCACAGCATTCGACGTGAACGTGAAGGGCGTCGCATAGCCGTCAGGATCTCCTACGGGCTGCCCGTCTTCATTCAGTGCACGAACGCTCCATACGTAGGTCATATCCGGACGAGGCAACTCGACATCCGGCGGCCATAGGAGCTGCGTTGTACCGATACCGCCAATATCCATGATCGGCCTGTTGGCACGGAACGCATTGATGGCCGTCTGCTCCGGCAGTACCTCGAAGACCTGCAAACGATACGTCACCGGGAAGGATGGACGCGGCGAAATACCAGTCCACCGGAACATCGGACGCGTAGCCTGCGCGACGCCGCTCTTGTCGAGCGGCAGAAGCAGAATCGGTGCCTGAAAGCTTGTAACACTGAAGCCCTTGCAGACCGGCTGCGTGATAACGGCAGACGTTACGGGATCGATCAGGGAGACGCAGAACTGATAGGATCCGGCAGGTAGCATACCCGTACGTGCAGCGGTCACATCGGCTCCTTCGGCTACGCGCATCGCCGCCATCGGAACAAGATCAGCACCGAAGTACTGCGAGGCTCCGGGCGGAATGCTTAGGACCACCATGCTCTCGTTCTTCGTCTCAGCAAGAAACTTGCCATCCTTGTTGACCACACATTTGAACTTAGCCTCGATCACGTTCGACGTGCTGTTCACGACCGTCACGACGGCAATGTCAGGTCGTTTCGACCAATTCGTCAGGTAAGGATCGGGACGCTGCGTAAGGTTCAGATTGACCTTGAGCTGCGCACTGAGCTGCATTGAGCCGATGCCAAGGAGCACCAGGCTCATGATACTATAGAGGATCGGACGCTTCATGGGCTGCCCTCAAGGAACGTGGTTAAAATGTCGTGTTCAGAGCGAGTTGCATGATCTGCTCAGAGAACGACGTGCCACGGTTTGGCAGGAATCGTCCGTAGGCGAACATGTTGTTGGAGAGACTCGCTACAAGGCTAATATTCTTGGCAATAGCCCAGCGTGCCGTGGCCTTGAGGAAGCTCTGCGTATCCGTTGGATTGGACCCGAAGGAGCTTCCGGCAAGCGTGTACGACAGGCTGGTCGTCAGTGCTCCTGCGAGCAGTCGATACGATGCGTTGAGCCCGACCGTGCGAACGATGAGCGCGGCAGAGAACAGGGCGTTCTCGACGTACGTGCCCATTGCACCAAGCGTTAGCGGCATGTCTGTGAGCATTGCCGAATAGGTTAACGTGGCAGATCGCGTATCATTCGAGCTTTCGGCTCCTGTGACGACGTTGAAGTCTTCGAACGTGTCGAAGGCAACGGACCCGTTCACGCTGTGCATTGCGCCGGAACCTTCGATCATGATGGACGGGTCAATGGTGAAGGACTGACTGACGTTCTCGATCTTGAGGGTATCGAACACGGTGTTCGACCGGATGCCAAAGTTGGCGTAGGACACCGACACGCTGAACGCATCGGAGAACTGCGCATTCACGCTGCCGTTGGCAATGAGCTGCGTCAGTGCTTCACCCTTGGTCTCTGAAAGGTTGTTCACACGCTGACCAACAGACCCATTGATGGTCAGATCTCCGTCGAATACCTGCAGCGACGGCGAGACCATAAGATCGATTCGATCTGTTTGCATGAAGGGATAGCCTAGCGGCATGAAGCCCGGCCCCATATAGAGTGCAGACAGTGTAAGTCCCC
>JAULYI010000162.1:0-12726 GCA_032117915.1 Kapaibacterium sp. (SeqCode)
CAACCGTGCCGTCAAGAATCTTATCCGTCGTCACGCTGTTTGCAGCAAGATCGACGTTCGCAACGGTACCATCGAGGATCTTGGCTGACGTGATCGCACTCGTTGTGACCTGAGGGTTCGGATATGTACCTGTGAGGTCGCCGCCGGCCGGTGTGCCAATGCTTATAGCGTTGGAGGGTACCGAGGTAAGGCCAGAGACACGACCGTCCGGATCAAGGGTTACCACCGGTATCTGCGTTGCAGCGCCTACGGCCACACCAACGGGAATCCCCGGCATATCAGCGAGCTCAAACTGATTGACAACACCCTGCTTGATCTGCATGTTCAGGTTATCGATCTGCCCGGAGGTCGTAATGTCCGACGCTGCAGCAGCCGTCGGAGGCTCGATCTTGGCAGCCTGGATGAACAATCCCGGTGTGGTGTTGTTCCTGATAGCATCGATGATCTGCACTCCCGCCGTAGCCGTGTTCAGGCTTGGGAACGGGTAGAATCCGGTAAGAACGCCGCTGGCAGGACCACCGGGCGGAACGCCGTTGATTAGGATGTTGCGCACGCTGGTGACACGTCCTGAAGCATCGATCGTAACAACGGGACTCGAGAGTTGGTCACCATACGTGCCGGGCGTGACTCCCGTAGGAGTAAGCTTGATCGAGGATACGTTTCCGTCAGCGATCTTGTCTGTCGTTACTGCTGCATTGGCAAGGTCAACCGTCATCACCTCGCCGTTCTTGATCTTGCCCGTCGTTATCACATCATCGGCCAGCTTCGGCGTGGTCACGGCCAGATCACGAATGCTCGGATTGGGATACGTGCCATTCAGGTCGCCGCCGGCGGCACCGCCTGGCAATACGCCTTCGATCGTGATGTTCTCTGCGCGTTCTACACGACCGGATTGGTCAATCGTCACCCGTGCCACTTGTGTTGCAGACCCATAGGTGTCTGGTGTCAGGAAGGGCATCGGTGTCAGTTTGGACGACGGAATTGCTCCGTCGGCCAGCTTCGCAGCTGTGACTGAACCGTCGGCGATCTTGTCAGTCGTTACGGCACCATTAGCAAGTTTTTCGGCTGTTACGGCGCCGTCTGCAAGTTTTGCTGTCGTGACGCTGGAATCAGCCAGCTTATCGGTCGTCACAGAACGATCTGCGAGTTTCTCGGTCGTCACTGCACCGTTGGCGAGCTTTACCGTCGTCACGCTGCTATCCGCCAGGTCAACGGTCGTGATGCTTCCGTCCTCGACCTTGGCCGAGTTCACACTGTTGTCACCAAGCTTCACATTCGTAACAACTCCGTCAGCCAGCTTGGCAGTTGTCACACTCTGGAAACCGATCTTTTCCGTCTTCACCGATTCATCGGCCAGCTTCGGCGTTGTAACATTGGCGTCAGCCAGCTTGACCGTCGTCACCGCCCCGTCAGCAAGATTGTTCGTCTTAACGACGCCATCTTTGAGGGTCAGCAACACAGAATCAACGCGCCCGGTAGCATTGACGTCGCTCGACGGCGTAGCCTGAACACCCGGAAGTCGCGTCGAATTGATCGTCGTCGTACCCGTAGTATTGATGGCGAGGATGATCACATTACCCATCATGGCGTTGGGATCACCTACACGTGCTAGAATAGAATCGATGGCAGGTTGCTCAAGGCTGCTTGCCACCAATGACGACGTGGCGTAGTTGGCTGAATCCGCCTTGAACGCATAAGGCATTCCTGTGAGTTGTGCCCTGTCGCCAACTGATGATGAACCACCAAGTGCCGTCGCGATGTAGTACGGCTTGTCAAATGGCATCGACATCGGTGTTTTCGATCCGAGGAGGATCGAGAAGACACCACCGCGGGTCACGACGTCATGACGCTCCGTCCAGAGCGGCACACCACCCGAAAGCTGATCGTACAGCCACACATCAATAGTCCACGTGCTGTCGCACACGGGTATTCCCGTCGTGTCAACCATCACACCCTGATAACTCATGATGCGGGGAAGTGAGCTCTGTGCAGTCAGATCAATGCTGACCGCCAGTAGCATGACGAAGGCTATCAGGAACATCGTCCTGACCGTTTGTGACAACGTTGTCATGAAGCAAATCCAAGTGAGTTGATAACACGCATGCCGTAGTGGCCCGACACAAATCCGCCCAGAACCCGCAACGCAACGGTTGGCGAATGTGAGTTTTCACGCATTTGATGGGCGGCAAAAGTAAAGGTTTGTTACATCGTCACGGTTATAGGTTGTTCACACATGTGGATAACATTCCCATCCAGCGATGTTCCTCTGTATGCCACGCGCAGCCATGTATGACTCGAAAAGCATGGGCTTACGGTCGATGAGACGCATGTGACCGTCATGTTGCCATACGATCGATCATCCAGAAGACCACCGTCGTATCACACAGCAGCTCTCGTAGGTGCCTATCTTTGTGAATGCGTTACTACCGTTGGATGCTGGCTGGCATCGGTCTGATCCTGGCACTCGCTATTGCTCTTGGTCCATCAGCGGCAGAACCTGCGCTGTCTGCCCAACTTGGCATTGCCCAAGGGAGCCTTGCTGAACTTGCGCAGCGTCTAGAGCAGGCCGAAGCGGAGCGGCCTGTTAGGCCCCATGTCAATGCTCATATCCGGTGGGCAGACAGTATGCATGCCAAGACGGAGCTAGCGATCCTCTATCTCCATGGATTCTCCGGCACATGGATGGATGGTTCACCAGCGATCGAACAGGTAGCATCGGCGCTCGATGCGAACCTCTATGTTGCGCGACTGCACGGACATGGGCTCGTGACTCCAGAGCCCCTTCTCGACTTCCATCCGGACTCTGTTTATAAAAGTGCGGTCGAGGCACTCGAGATCACGCGACGATTGGGTAATCGTGTTGTGGTTATTGGTACCTCAACCGGAGCGACGCTTGGGTTGTTGCTTGCCTCACGATTCCCTGATGTGGTCTCATGCGTCGTAAACTGGTCTCCTAACATTCGTCTGGCACACCCACTGAGTTTCCTTAGCAATGGTCCGTGGGGACTGGAGCTCACGAGACTGATTCTGGGTGGGGCATACAGAGAAGTTGTTACCGACGACACAGCCAGGAACATGTACTGGTATATGAAATACCGTGCCGAGGCGATCCCACAGTTGCAGGCATTGCTTGAGGCCAGTATGCACGAAGAGACATTTGCACGGATCAAGGCACCGGTGCTTACGATGTGCTGGTATAAGGATGCTGAAACGCAGGACTCGCTGGTAAGCGTGGATGCCATGCGCACGATGCATCAGCAGCTCGGTACCTCGAACAAGCAGTTTGTTACGCTCGATGCGGGGAATCACGAGATCGGTTACGGTCGGGAATCGAAGGTCGTGGACCTTGTTGTGGGCAGAAGTGTAGCGTGGGTTAGGAGATTCAGCAGTCGTGGTGAGTAATAGGCCACACGAGATGGACGAATCGCTAACGCTGCACGAGACATCCGCCGGAGACTGGTGTCGAATTGTCCGTCACTCCGGCCTGGCCAGACCGTGGGACATTCTGGTGCCACCCAAGCGTCTTTATGCAGCAGGTGCGTCATTCCAGATTGGCTCCAAGCCACGATTTGTGATCGTGCGATCCGGCAAGGAAATCGTTGGAGCCTTTGTGACGGCACTTCGAGGTGATGATGCGTGCATTATTGATGTCCGTTCGAATGGACCCGCACATTGGTTTGATCAGGCACTTGCCGACATTGAGGACTGGGCCGATGTTAACGCTGCTGTGTCCGTAAAAGGACCGCTTGGTGCATATGCGTTCTTCACCGACGGGGTGGTAACCGAGTCTATTACGCCGTTGGATAGTATCCATATCGTAACGCCACCGCCAGATATCGCTGCTGCGTTTGAGCGTCGCGGATACGTCCCGTACAAGACAGGGCATCTCAATGGTAGGGTAGGGGGCTCTGCAATTCCACCGCCCCCGCGCAGGACCACCGATGAAGGCGTTACCGTCGCATCATGGCTCACCATCGTCGGTATCATCAGGCGCATGATCACGGCACTTGACGCATCCTTCTCGACATTGCCATGGCACTCCGGACCGGGTGCATCACCCATCGATCTTATGCGGACCTACCTGCCGGTTGCCTACCCCAAAGGGGTGATGATGATCGACCACGATGGTCAGCCCGCCGGGGGAGTCGTCGTGTACAGGGATCTGCGCAACGTGCCCGACCACGTGCTGCGCTGGCCGTTTTGGCTCCAGCGGTTATGGCTGTTCGTTGCCGCTAGGCGCACCAGAGATGTTCATGTGAGTGTTGCCGGAGTCCTACCCGCCATACGCCGAACAAAGAGAGGATTGGCAGCCTACGAACGATTCATGCAGCTTCTTATGGACGTTGATGCTGTGCATACGTCGTGGATCGATGACAGAAATGATTTGTCAGGTAGGCTGACAATCCATGCAGGTTTACTACCTTGCCAGCATCGACGGGTCTATTGCAACGACAGATCACGGGGATCATTCACCAAAATGGAGGGTCAGCATGACCATGGTACTACATAGAGCGTTCGCAGTCATCTGCGTAATGCTGCTTTCGGCCGCTACTGTGCTAGCGCAGTTGACGGTCTCGGGACGTATCACCGACGGCGGTGGTAAGGCAATCGTCGGAGCTTCGATCAAGCTTTCCGACGGACAAAACGTCAAGGGTGCATACTCCGATTCACGGGGACGATATGCCGTGAAGGGGGTTGCGGAGGGTAGCTACACGATGACGGTAACCTGTGTTGGTTATCAAAAGAGTGTAACGGAGAATGTCGCTGTGTCGGCGTCCGAAACGACAACGATGGATGTTTCGCTTGCCGAGACAGCCATCGATATGGACGTGACCGTCGTGACGGCATCCCGTACGCAGCAAAAGGCATCGGAAGCACCGGCATCGGTGACCGTTGTGGAGCCTCGCACCATCCGTGAGGCACCGAAGAACACACCTGTGGAACACCTGCGTGGTCTGTCGGGTGTGGACTTCTCCCAAACCGGTATCGCACAGCAGAACGTCAGCGTTCGCGGTTTTAACAATGTGTTCAGCGGATCGCTGATGACGCTCACGGACTATCGTCCGGCGGGCGTTCCAAGCTTGCGTGTGAATGTTGGATACTTCGTACCTGCATCCAATGAAGACATTGAGCGCATGGAGCTCGTCCGCGGACCGGCCTCGGCACTTTATGGTCCCAACGCATCGCAGGGCGTGCTGAACATCATCACGCGCTCGCCGTTTGCTTCAAAGGGTACGACGGTATTCGTCGGTGCCGGTGAACTCTCCCTGCTGAACATGGGCCTTCGCCATGCAGGAACGCTTGGCGATGACTTCGGCTACAAGATCTCAGGCCAGTACTTCTCGGCGAACGACTGGGTATTCGAAGATCCCATCGAAGCCCAAGCGCGGGCCGCAGCGCTGGCTGTACCCGGTGTGAATCCTGATACCGTGCGCATTGGCAACCGCAAGAACACGCACGAACGGTTCAACGTCGATGGCGGTGCCTACTATATACTCGGTGATAACACCATGGTCCAGCTGAATGGTGGCGTTTCGCAATCGATCAATACGATCGAAATGACTGGCCTCGGTGCTGCTAACTCCGGCGACTGGCGCTATACCTACGTCAATGCTCAGCTGACGTCAGGCGATCTGTTTGCGCAGGTGTTCACGAACATGAGCGACGCCGGAAACACGTACTTCCTGCGTACAGGTAATCCGATCATTGACCGCTCTACGATGCTTGGCGGTCGTCTTCAGCATGCCTACGCGATCAATGATGATATCCGACTCACGTATGGTGCGGACTTTTTCGCAACGAACCCTGTGACCGACGGTACGATCAACGGCGTGAATGAAGAGAACGACAACTACACGGAGATCGGTGGCTACCTGCAGGCTGACTGGAAGATCACCTCGGACCTGTCGGCACTCGCGGCTATCCGCGCCGACCAGCACTCGATCATCGGCGAAACCGTGATGTCGCCACGTGTGGCACTCCTCTACAAGCTCGATGAAAACTCGTCGGTACGTGCCACATACAACACGGCCTTCAGCAATCCCGGAACCAACGATCTGTTCCTGGATCTACTCAGCCGTCGCGATGCCTTTGGACTGAGCGCTGCCAACCCGGCATGGGCTGTTGGCGTGTGGGGTGCTGCAGCCGGTCGTAACGGCTATACGTACAACCGCACAGGCGGTGTGCTGAACTTCATTTCGCAGTTCGACGGCACCCGCAACAACTGGATCGGCTTGAACAATGCAACCGGCAACGGTATCTGGCAGACGGTCACGCAAGTCATCCTGCCTCGCCTTCAGGCCGCAGCACCGGACAATCTTCGCCCCCTGCTGGCTCCGTTCCTTACATCGATCCCAGTTCCGACGAGCGTTGGCGGCGTGCTGAAGACGCTCAATCCGACCACGGCAACCTTTATCGACACGCGGGCTGAAGACGTGCTTGATGTTGAAAAGCTTCGCCAGACGAATACGCAGACGATCGAGCTTGGCTATCAGGGCAAGCTGACAGATAACCTGCGCTTCTCTATCGATGTGTATCAGTCAACAGTAACAGACTTTGTGTCGCCCCTCAAGGTTGTCACACCGAACGTCTTCCTTGACGGTGCTGCCGTTGCCGCATACATCCAGCCGCTGCTCAAGGGTGCTTTGATGGGTCAGGGCATTCCCGAGGCCGTGGCCGAACAAACAGCTGCTCAATACGCACAGCTCATTGGTGGTGCCTACGGTCAAGTTCCTGTTGGAACGGTATCGCCGAATGAAACGCCACATAAGGGCGATATTCTGCTGGCCTATCGTAACTATGGTGAGCTGACGTACTTCGGTAGTGACGCTGCGTTCACGTACGAACTGTCGCCGGAATGGGCTGTCTCCGGAACGGCTTCCTTCATCAACCAGAACGTGTTTGCCGGTGCTGACCTGGGCGATGGTGCCGGATCCGATACGATCGCTCTCAACGCTCCCAAGTACAAGTCATCGCTGGGCGTGATGCATCGCAATCTGGACCTTGGCCTCACCGTTGGTCTTCAGTGGCGCTGGGTGGATGCATTCCGCATGAATTCAGGCGTCTATGTTGGTGACGTCAACGCATACAACCTCGTTGACCTGAACGTGAACTACGCCATCCCGGGTGTCGACGGTATGAATCTTAACGTCTCTGCTACGAACATTCTCGATCACCGTGTGCAGCAATTCATCGGAGCTGCTGCGATCGGTCGAATGATCCAGGGTCGTGTGACATATACCTTCTAACCCGACCGTATCATCGCTACGAGTTATGCGCGCCGCCAGCATTGATTGCTGGCGGCGCGCTTGCGTTTCATGGATGGCTTACGAATTCACGTACTAGTACGCATGCCGTCACAACACAGAGCATCGTACAATCGCAGACACAATTGATCGTCAACCGTTTCGTAAATTTGGAAGCTATGATGAAAAACACCACACACAACTCCCACAACGGCATTGCCGCTGGTTCCATGTTCGCTCGTGTTGCCCATCGTTGGACGCGAGCAGTCAACGTTGCGCTGCAGCCGCTTGATCTCACCTACACTCAGGTGGCCCTCCTTGATGGAATCCAGGACCTCGTCTCTGATGGCGCCCCGGTTACGCAGGCCCGCCTTAGCACCCACACCGAAAATGACGTCATGATGATGTCGAAGGCCGTCCGCGTTCTTGAGATGCGTGGACTGCTCGAGCGTCGTGAACACCCTTCCGACTCCCGTGCGAAGTCTCTTGTTCTGACGAAGTCCGGTGCGGCCGTTCTTAAGAAGGCTCAGCGTGTTATCGCATCCGTCGATGAAACATTCTTCGAAGAAACCGCAGGCATGGATAAGATCCGTCGGACGCTGAAGAATATCGTGGCTGCACGCTGAGTGCAATGCAGCAGTCGTTGCTCGCATCACTCGGCTACCGACGAGTAGCAACATGCACTCCAGTCGTGCGTCCGGCCGATGTAGCAGCCAATGTCGATCATATTCTTAGTCAGTGCAGTGAGTGCGCACAGCTTGGCGTCGATGTCATCACATTGCCTGAGCTGTGCATCACAGGATATACCTGTGCCGACCTCTTCTTGCAGCAATCGCTGCTCGATGCCGCTCTCGTTGGACTAGAGCGTGTCCGGCTGTGGACGTCCTCTGCCACTGCAGTCGTCGTTGTTGGTCTGCCCCTTCAGGTTTCGGGCCGACTGGTAAACGCGGCCGCTGTTGTGCACGGGGGGATCGTTCGAGGGATCGTTCCGAAGACCTTTCTGCCGACAGGACAGGAGTATTACGACACTCGGTGGTTTGCCAGTGGACGTGATCTAGAGGCGACATCGGTGTGGATCAACGGCGTAGAGGTTCCGTTCGGTACCGATCTGCTCTTTGTTGATACGCACGACGCGCGCTTGACCATTGGCGTCGAGGTGTGCGAGGACCTCTGGAGCGTCATCCCGCCCAGTTCTGAACTATCCATCGCCGGTGCAACGCTGATCGTTAATCCATCGGCGAGCAACGACGTCATCGGCAAGGCGGCATACCGCCGTCAGCTGGTCACACAACAGTCAGCTCGTACCTACACTGCGTATGCCTACACATCGGCAGGGCCGTGGGAGAGTACGACGGATGTTGTATTCGGAGGCCACCAGCTGATCGCCGAAGCGGGGGAGCTCCTCGTCGAATCTGAACGTCTGCGATATGAACCCACGCTATCATATGCCGATATCGATCTTGACAAGCTGATCGCCGAGCGACAGTATGCCACATCAAACCGCCAGGAGCGTCCGCCACGGACATACAGGCGTGTTCCGTTCGATCTGACGCCGGCCGTTCGTACCTCGCTGCGGCGCAGTGTTGCGCCCCGCCCCTTTGTGCCTATGGAGCATGAAGACCGTGACGAACGCTGTCGAGAGATCCTACGGCTGCAGGCTCTAGGCCTGGCCGTGCGGCTTGAACGAAGCAAAGCAACGACGATGGTGTTGGGCCTGTCGGGAGGACTTGATTCTACTCTTGCGCTTCTTGTCTGTGTAGATGCATGTCGTCTGCTTGGACGCCCAGTGACTGATATCCGCGCCATCACGATGCCGGGCTTCGGTACAACATCACGGACACGGTTGAATGCTGAGCTCCTTGCCGAAGCCTTTGGTGTAACCTTCGAGACGATCGATATCGCCGAAGCTGTCCGTCAGCATTTTCGGGACATTCGGCAGCCGGACGATGCCCACGACGTAGTGTTTGAGAATGCTCAGGCACGTGAACGTACCCAGATCCTGATGGACATCGCCAACCAGTGTAATGGCCTAGTGATCGGCACCGGTGACCTGAGCGAACTTGCGCTTGGCTGGTGTACCTATAATGCCGACCACATGTCGATGTATGCTGTAAATGCCGGCGTTCCCAAGACCCTTGTTCGGTACCTGATCGGCTGGTATGCTGATCACCATGCAGCAGCAGCTCCGGTGCTTCACGACATTCTTGACACGCCAATCTCTCCCGAACTGTTACCGCATGATGGTGATGGGGGCATTGTGCAACGAACGGAAGACGTCGTTGGTCCGTATGAACTGCATGACTTCTTCCTATATCACATTGTCAGACAGCACGCTACAGTCCGAAAGATCGTAGCCTTGGCTATCATCGCTCATGGAGAGCGGTATGGCGCTGCAGAGATCTGCCATTGGTTAAGCGTGTTTATCAAGCGCTTTGTGTCCCAGCAATTCAAGCGCTCCTGCCTGCCCGATGGTGTGAAGGTCGGCAGTGTTGTCCTCTCGCCACGGGCAGACTGGCGCATGCCCAGCGATGCGTCCGCTGATGTCTGGCTGCGGGACCTAGCGAAGGTTATGGAAGAACTCGGCATCGTAACGTAGATCTACTGACGTGTTACTCCAACCTGCTACGTAGGTTTATGGTGTCACGCTTTTGGAACCACTGTACGATCATACCACATGAATGCACGCTCTGCACGCCCCATCAGGGTGCTTGTCGCCGATGACCACGAGATCACCCGCATCGGCATTCGACGACTGTTATCCACATCAAGTGATATCGAGATCTGCGCCGAGGCCTCGAACGGCCAGCAGGCTCTCGATCTTGCTCGGACGATGCATCCGCACGTTATTCTCATGGACGTGATGATGCCCGTTATGGGTGGCATCGATGTCACCCAGCGCATAAAGGCCGAACGCCCGGATACGTACGTCATCATGCTGAGTTCCCTCGAAGACGAGCGGCAGATCGAACGAGCCATGTTCGCCGGTGCCGATGGCTACCTTGCCAAGGATGTGGCCGCACCGGAGCTGATCAATGCGATCCAGACCGTCATGCTTGGCGAGCGTGTGTTCAGTAAGGCAATATCAGAGCGTATGGAAGGGAAGCGTCGGGATCTTGACGTAGAACCGAATGCCGGACTTACGAAGCGCGAAGAAGAGATCGTCGGGCTTGTTGCCAAAGGCATGACAAGTCAGGATATCGCCAAGAAGCTCTTTATCAGTCCACGCACTGTCGAAACGCACCGCGCACGCATCATGGATAAGTTAGGCGTGAATAATGCCGCCGGACTTGTGAGATTTGCACTGCTACACTCGACGTATCACGATAACCGCAACATCGAAGAGGTGTGATCGTCGGTAGCTAACCGAGGATCACATGAACGCACCCACTACGCTTCGTCCTGATGTTGTCGCCGGCCTTGCCTCGATGGAGCTCCGCGCCCGTCTGGTCGTGGAAGGCTTCATCACAGGCATGCACCGCTCGCCGTTTCACGGCTTCAGCGCAGAGTTCAAGGAACACCGACAGTATCGCCACGGTGATGAACTGAAACATATCGACTGGCGTATCTACGGCCGGTCCAATCGCTTCTACGTAAAGCAGTTCGAGGACGAGACCAACGTCCGCTGCGTCATTGCCGTCGACACCAGTGCATCCATGGGCTATGCATCTCCGGGCAACATCACGAAGTTTCAGTACGCTACCTATCTGGCCGCCTCGCTCAGCTATCTGCTGCTCCATCAGCGCGATGCCGTAGGGCTGGCCCTGTATGCCAACGAGCTGGGGACATACTTGCCTCCACGGTCAAAGATGTCGTATGCGCACGAGCTACTGCATGCGCTGGAGGCCGTTACGCCCAGCAACACCACCGGCACGGCGCAGGCCGTGCATGCGCTGGCCGAGCGGCTGGGACGCCGTGGACTGGTGATCCTGATCAGCGACCTGTTCGACGATGCCGAAGCTACGCTGCATGCCCTGCGGCACTTCCGTCATGACGGACACGAAGTGCTTGTCTTCCACGTACTAGACCCGCGCGAGGTTGATTTTAACCTTGGCAATGCTGCAGTGCTCCGTGATATGGAGACCGGTGTCGAGGTGACCACGCAACCCGTTCTGCTGCAGCGCAGCTATACGCAGGCAGTGGAAGACTTCTGTCAACGCATCAAACGCGGTTGTCACGATCAGAACATCGACTACGCCCGGATCACCACGGACCGTCCCTTCGATGAGGCACTCCGGGAGTATATTGTGAAGCGACGCTCCGCTCACCTTTGATCAGGCAGACTATGACATTCCGTGGATTGTACACTGCGATCGTAACTCCCTTTACAAACGATGGCGAACTAGATCTTGCCGCGCTTAGCCGTGTAATCGATCTGCAGCTCGCTGCTGGCGTCGACGGCATCGTCGTCACCGGTTCTACCGGTGAAGGCGCAACAACGACCACAGCAGAGAAAGAGACACTCTGGTCGTACGCCGTCGAACGCGTCAACGGACGTATCCCGGTGATCGCTGGAACGGGTACGAACGATACCCATACGACAATCGAGCTGACCCAGCGCGCAGCCTCCTGTGGCGTACAAGGCGCACTTGTGGTCAGCCCGTATTACAACAAGCCGACGTCTGCCGGACAGATCGCCCATTACCGTGCCGTGGCTGACAGTACGGTGCTACCCGTGATCCTGTACAACGTTCCGGGTCGAACCGGTACGAACATGTCACCTGCGACGCAGCTTGCCATCGCCTCGGCCTGCCAAAACGTCGTCGCAACAAAGGAAGCCTCGGCGAACCTCGAGCAGATGTGCGAGATCATGCGCGATGCACCGGAACACTTCACCCTGCTGGCCGGTGACGACTCTCTGGCACTGCCGATCATCGCCTGCGGCGGCGTTGGCGTGATCGCTGTCATCTCGAACTATGCACCACGACGCTACGGCCGACTGATTCATGCAGCGCTCAATGGTGATCTCGAAACGGCTCGTGCCGAGCAGCGATTCCTGATGCCATACTATGCCGCGAACTTCTACGAGTCCAACCCGATCCCTGTCAAATGGATCATGCAGTTGCTCGGCCATAGCGATGCGAACTACCGGCTGCCACTCACTCCTCCGACGCCGGAGACACAGGCAACCCTGCAATCACTGTTTGACGGATATCGAGACGAATGATCATCCCCAAGATCATGGGCGTTGTGAACGTCACGCCAGATTCATTTTCAGATGGAGGACAGTTCGCATCGGTGCAGGGGGCCGTGGACCACGCCTTGCGCTTGATCGACGATGGCGCCGATGTCCTGGACATCGGTGGCGAAAGCACGCGACCGGGTGCTCTCCCTGTTACTACGGAAGATGAACATCATCGTGTTTTGCCGGTGATCAATGGTATCCGCGCTGTGAACGGATCGATCCCCATCAGCATCGACACAACCAAGGCCGACGTGGCCCGTGCCGCCGTCGAAGCGGGCGCCACCATGGTGAACGATGTGA
>JAULYI010000163.1:0-17078 GCA_032117915.1 Kapaibacterium sp. (SeqCode)
GGATATCCGCTCGTCTCATCCATGGGTGCCGGCGGTAAGATGGACCCCACGCTGATCCGTGTGGCCGATATCGCCGAGACGCAGCGGTGTGCCCTTGCTAAGTATGTCCGTAAGCGCCTAAAGCGTCATGGCATTGCCACAGGCTTTAAGGCTGTGTATTCACTTGAAGAGACCGACGATGCATCGCTGATGTTTACCGATGGATCTAACTTCAAGAAGAGCGCCTTCGGTACCGTGTCCTATCTGCCGGCCGCCTTTGGTGGTGCCTGTGCCAGCGTGGTCGTTCGCAGCCTGACCGGAAAGGACGTGGGCTGATGCGCGCCCTGGTTGTCGGACAAGGTCTGGCCGGTTCGTGGACGGCATGGTTCCTGCGTCAGGCAGGCGTTGCCGTGCGCATTGTGGACCCTAACCACCCCACGACGTCGTCACGCGTTGCAGCAGGCCTCATCACACCAATCACCGGACGTCGGCTGCACACAACGTGGAAAGGGGCCGTGGTCACGCCCGAAGCCTATACGGCTTACCAGGAGATCGAACAGCGAAGTGCTGCACGCATTCTGCACAGACGTGCCCTGCGCCGGATCTTCCGCGATGCCGATATGCCTGCACTCTTTGCAAAACGGATGCAGACCGATGAGTTTGACTGGCTGCGAGTATCCCTCATCGAGGTAGGGCAGCATGACGGTATCAGCTATCCCTTCGGTGGCTTCGAAGTCGATGCGGCAACGGTCGATACAGCCGCGTTTCTTGACGTGATGCGTGACGAACTGCACGTCGATCACGGCACGGTCGATGTCAACACATGGAGGGCCTTGGAGGCCGAGTATGACGCGGTTGTGTGGTGCGATGGCTGGACGGCCATGCAGCATCCGTTATGGTCATGGCTCCCGTTCGCACCGGTCAAAGGCGAGATCCTTGATGTGCACGTGCCCGGGATGACCATCGATCACGTCATCTCTGCAGGCATCTGGATGATTCCGATGGGCAACGAGCGGTATCGTCTTGGATCGACCTACGATTGGGACACGCTTGATGACGTACCGACGCAAGCTGCCTGCGATCATCTTCTCTTGCAGGCCGAGCAGCTCATCCAACGCAGACTTGTGGTAGAAGGACATCGTGCTGCCGTGCGTCCGTCGTCGCACATGCGTCGTCCCTACGTTGGTCCACATCCGTTGTATCCGCGCCAGTACATCTGCAATGGCTTTGGAACGAAAGGTTCCCTACTAACGCCCTGGGTCTGCCGCCACCTTGTGGATACGATCGTTGCTGCAGCGCCCCTTGACATCGAGATTGACGTACGGCAATGGTGGAAGGCATGACGTACCATAACGCCGTAACCTACGTGCACATGATCTTGCATCAGCTTCTTCGAGCAGGCGATGTTGTTGTAGATGCGACGGCCGGCAACGGACATGATGCACGATGCATGTTGGAACTTGTCGGACCGCAGGGAACCCTCTACGCATTCGATGTCCAGGCCGAGGCGATCGCGGCAACGCGATCGGCCATAGGCGACCTGCCGGGTACGGTCAACCTGATCCATGCCGGTCACGAAGGGATGGCTGACCACATTACCGTGGCCGACCATGGATGCGTGCGTGCGGTGACCTTCAACCTAGGATACCTGCCCGGAGGCGATCATACACAGACAACAACGGTCAATTCGACGCTGGCGGCAGTAAGGTCAGCCATGTCCGTGATCGCTGTTCACGGTATGATTACCATTGTGTGCTACAGGCATCCGGAAGGAGAACTGGAGCTGCAGGCATTGCGTGAACTTGCCGTAGAACTCGATCAGCAGATGTGGGTTGTGACGGAAACGACATTTTCGAATCAGCGCGGGAAGCCGCCGCTGGTGCTCACGATCGTACGACAGTCCTAACGGGAACAAAGCCCGCGCTCCTGCTGTTTCCTCGACCATGAACACACTCGCTGCACTACTTACCGTCCTTGGAATCTTCGTCATGGCACCGACAACCGCACACGACTTTACCGTGAAGAACATCACGGGTAATGACGTCAATCTTGCTACCTATAGCGGCAAGGTCATGCTCATCGTCAATGTTGCCAGCTTCTGCGGCTATACGAAGCAGTATGCGCCCCTTGAGCAACTCTACAAGGCATACAACGACAAGGGATTGGTCATTCTTGGATTTCCGGCCAACGACTTTGGTGCTCAGGAGCCGGGTACGGATGAAGAGATCGCAACCTTCTGTTCCACGAAATACAACGTGACCTTTGACATGTTTTCGAAGGTGGCGGTAAAGGGGCAGGGAAAAGCTCCGCTGTTCGCATGGCTTACCTCCGGTGACGGAAATGCCGACATGGCAGGCGAGATCGGCTGGAACTTTGAGAAGTTCCTTGTGGGCAAGGATGGTAAACTCATCAAGCGCTACAAGAGTGGTGCCGATCCGATGGGTCCCGCCATGCGCGCCGACATCGAAGCAGCTCTGGCGAAGTGACACTTGCAGGGGTAACGCTACAACCACGCACTGTGTATCTTTGGCGCACGATGAACGTGCGCCATTTTTTTAGTTGGCTTGTCATGCTGTTGCTTCCCCTGACAGGGGCAGCGCAGTTGCAGCGACTCGTCGATGAACAGTTCGACGAGATGCCTAGTGGATGGACCCACAGCGGACCAGCAGCAACAGCACCCCAGCTTGATGCCGGACACCTCCGGATGACCGGAGTAGATACGGCCGCGACCATTCTCTACTATCGCACCGTGCAACCCGAAGGCACGCACGACTGGCGCATTACGTGCCGCCTGCGGCAGGCAAGCGGGGATGCAGAGGTAGTGGCTGGATTGATCTTCTGGGCTGATGCTCCCGATGACTTCTATGAGCTCGCTGTGAAAGCCGAGGGACGAGCGCGAGTTCGCCTGGTTCGCGGTGTACTGAACGAAGATGTCCAGCCTTGGCGTCCGTGCAGCCCGATAGAACGCAATACATGGGTGGACCTCGAGGTTAGGAAGCAGCAGGATGCTATCACCTGCTTCGTGCAGGGTAAGCCCGTAGCCACGATGACGCTTTTGGACTTCCCCGCCCTTGGTGCGAACGTCGGCATCATGCTCAAGGGAGCGGGCGCCATCGACGTCGATCGCGTTAGCGTTGTCACAACGCCCCCTTCGCCCGTCGATTTCGTGGATGGTGTCGATGAGCAGATACGGCCTGTCAACCTGGGGGCAGTGGTCAACTCCGAAGCAGATGAGACAGTAGACTGCCTAGCGCCGGACGGATCGATGATGCTGTTCAGTCGAAGCGGTCACCCGCAGAACATGCCACCGATCAACCGCAGTGATATCTGGGTGACGACGCGCTCCGCCGACGGCAGCTGGACGAAGCCCGTTAGTGTGGGACAGCCGCTGAATAATGCAGGTACGAACTATGCGATCGCCGTCACACAGGATCTGAACATGCTCTTTGTGAACGGGCGCTATCAACCCGATGGTACTCTAAAACGCGGCTTGTCCGTGAGTCGGCGGACGGCAATGGGCTGGTCGCAGCCGGAGCCCGTAACGATCAATGGCTTTGTGAATTCCAGTCGTGCTATGACGTCGCACATCGCTGCAGACGGATCGTTCATGGTGCTGTCGGTAGAGACGCCTACGACGCGAGGAGGAAACGACTTATACCTGAGTACGCGGCTTGCCGACGGATCGTGGTCGGAGCCGGTGAATATGGGCGACTCCGTGAATACCCTTGGCATGGAGGTAGCACCGTTCATCGCTGCCGATGGCTCGTCGATCTACTTTGCCAGTGACGGACATCGCGGTTTCGGCGGTCGCGACATCTTTGTTACGAGGCGTTTGGACAGTACACTCTCGCATTGGTCACGTCCGAAGAACCTTGGCCGTGGCATCAATACGCCCGACCACGAGTCCTTCTTTACCGTCTCGCCCAAGGGTGACTCGGCATACTTCAGCTCGACGTCAGGTTCGCTCGGCAAATCAGATATTTTCTCGATCGCAATGCCCAAAGGCGCGAAACCCGAGGCCCTGATTGCCGTTCGCGGCAAAGTGGTCGATGCAACAACGCGAGTGCCTGTTGAAGCAGACATCATTTACGAAGACCTTGAAACGGGCGCTGTTGCCGGTACGGCACGGTCAGCTCCGGCCGACGGATCCTATCGCGTCACGTTGAAGGGCGGCGTATACTACGGCGTGCGTGCGCAGACGGCCGGCTACTATCCCTTGAGTAGCGAGCTGGATGCTCGTGGATTGGAAGACTACAAAGAGATAGAGCGTGACCTTGAACTGTCGCCCATCGTCGTCAACGTTGCGATCCGCTTGAATAACGTGTTCTTCGATTCCGGCAAATGGGATCTGCGTCCGGAGTCGTTCCCCGAGCTTGACCGTCTGACCGACTTCATGCGGACCAATGCGAACATGGAGATCCACATTGCCGGTCACACGGATGACATAGGTAAGGACGCAGACAATCTGACACTGTCCCGAAAGCGCGCAGAGGCCGTCCGCACGTATGTCGTCACCAGAGGGATCGGCGAGGGACGCATGACCTTCGAAGGCTATGGCGAGACGAAGCCGCTGTCAGCGAATACCACGGACGACGGACGGCAGCGGAATCGCCGTGTCGAATTCACCATCGTAAAAAAGTAACCGATGCTACGGTTGAACGACGTCCTTCGGCTGCCACGTCCTTTGGTCCTTGCTTCTCAGTCGCCTCGCAGGCAGGCCTTGCTTCATCACATCGGTTTTGACTTTGATGTTGTCGTGCCCAATGTTGATGAAGACGCCGTGCCGACAACTATTCCGCCGGAGTCATACGTGATGCAGCTCGCCGAGGCGAAAGCACGTCGCGGTGCCGAACTGGTGAGCCGGCCGTCCATCGTCATTGGCAGTGATACCACCGTCGTCCTAGACGGTGCCGTCCTGAATAAGCCGGTCGATCGTGACGATGCGAAGCGAATGCTTGCCTTGTTGAGCGGACGCACCCATACGGTCCATACCGGCATCTCGCTCGTTGACTCGTCCACAGGGCGCTTCACTACAACGTCACGCAACACGCTTGTGACGTTTCGTCACCTGGACACCGACGAGATAGCGGCGTATGTTGATAGCGGCTCACCGATGGATAAAGCGGGGGCATACGGCATTCAGGATGACTTTGGTGCAGTCTTCGTCAGTCATGTAGAGGGCTGTTACTACACCATCGTCGGCCTGCCGCTTGAACTTCTGTACACCACGCTTCGCGTGTTCGCGCGTGAGGTAGCGGATGCCTAGGTGGATGCGGGAGCATGTGCTCACGACGACGATGCTCCTGCCGTGGATCATCACCCTGTGTGTCTTCTGGCTGTACCCGCTGGGATATGCCTTGGTACTGAGCATGTCGAAGTATGCTACACTCACGAACGAGATCACATGGGTTGGACTCGAAAACTACCGTAGGGTGTTCGAGAGTGAGACGTTCTGGACGGCGCTTCGAAATACGGCGATCTTCACCTTCGGTACGGTTCCCGTTACGACGTCGCTGGCCGTGTTGTTTGCCGTGCTATTGCAGCGCCGGGCCCACGCAACGCCACGCGTTGCCGCCATCTTGCGTGCAGCCTACTTCATGCCGTCGGTCACATCGCTTGTCGTCATCGCCTTGATCTTCACAAATCTGTATGCACGAGACGGCTACGTGAACACGCTGCTCGGCACGATAGGCATCGAGGGGCCGGAGCGCGGATGGCTGCTGACCCAGAGCACGGCATTGCCTGCGATCATGGCGATGGATGTATGGATCTCCGTGGGATACTACATGGTGCTGGTGCTGGCCGGCCTTGAGGCGATTCCGAAAGACCTTTACGAGAGTGCGACGTTGAGTGGCGCTACGACACGTCAGCAGTTCTGGCGCATAACGCTGCCAATGCTGCGCCCTACGCTGCTCTTCATCGTCGTGATCAACACGATCAAGTCATTCCAGATGTTCGTGGAGGTTTACGTCATGACCAAAGGAGGCCCACTTGGTGCTACTACGACGTTGGTCTATGAAGTCTATGTGCAAGCATTCGAGCAAGGCGATCAGATGGGCTATGCCAGTGCCTTGGCATACGTAGTTTTTACGCTTTTGCTTATTATGAGCATTATTCAAATGCGATGGTTGGGACAACGATGAATATGGGACTTGTAATGGCTGCGGCCATTGGATTTGTACTGGGTACGATCCCCACTGCTTGGATCGTTATGAAGCGGGCGCGTGGTATCGATATCCGAAATGCCGGATCAGGAAACGTCGGAGCACGGAATACCTACGACGTATCGGGTAGTTCCAAGCTGGCATTTCTGGTTCTCGGGATCGATCTCTTCAAGGGCGTGGCGGCTGTGCTCATCGCACAGGCCGTGTTCGACCAGTGGTATCTAGCCTCCGGCGTAGCAGCTACGGCATGTATTGCCGGTCACAACTACAATCCCTGGCTGAGTTTCAAGGGCGGCCGTGGCTTGGCAACGGCGTTAGGTGCATGCACCACCCTCTCGCCGCTTATGATGGTCCTGTGGGGCCTGATGTATCTCACCGGTTGGTATGCGATCCGCAAGCACGTTAACGTAGCTTCCATGGCCGGTACGATCGGTCTCGCCATTATCATCGCCGGCACGCCGGAGCGTGTGCTCCGTGCCACATCCTTCGTACCCATCGGTGATCCGATGGACGTGAGGATCAGCGTGCTGGCAATCTGCTTCCTGATCTTTTTGCGCCACATCGAGCCCATTCGTGAGCTGATGGCCAACGGCGATGGCGAATCGTCAGAGGATTAATCCTGGACGATCTGGGCATGTATCGCCCGCAGGGTTGCCTGTGCCGATGATTCATCGCAGACAACAAAGCACGTTGTCTGCGACACGCCGCTGATGACAGCCCGGACAGGGTAGTCGCTAACCGCTGTGGCAATGGATGCTACCGCCCTGGCGCTACTTGCCTGAGGGCCGCAAACGGCAATGATGGCCACGGGGTGTTCCTCGTGTGGAAGTTCGGCCATGCTCACCCGAGCATTCAAAACATCGTCATCCGAAGGTGTACGAACCACACAGGCAGCTCCGTCATGGTAAGACCAGAACAGGAGCACGTTGTCTGTGTGCCTCGTTGTGTTGCCTTTCCATGTGAACAGGGTGCAACGTTGGATCAGCGCTGCCGCGTTCAAGTATCGGTCGCTTGGCGCAGCCGCCGTGATCACGGTGCCGCCCGCATCAGGGTCGAACGTGTTCAGGACGTGCACCGGAATGCCCGACATCACGGCAGGCCTGATCGTGTCAGGATGCAGCACCTTTGCACCGTAGAGTGCCAGATCGCGCACTTCGTCGAATCCCATGCTCGCGATCGGTCGTGCGTCGGGTACGATCCGTGGATCCGTTGAGTAGATCCCGCTCACATCCGTCCAGATCTCAATGACGTTAGCACCGACGGCTGCACCGAGAATGGCGGCCGAGTGGTCAGAGCCGCCCCTTCCCAATGTTGTCGTGATGCCATCTGCTGTTGCACCGATAAAGCCCTGCGTCACCACAACGCTGTGGGATCGCAGCAGGGGCAGAAGCACCTCCTGGGATAGCATAGCCACGGCTGCCATGTCGACGGTTGCGCAGAGATGCTTGTTGTCCGTGCGTATGACGCTGCGTGCATCAAGCCACGAGGCCTGCATGCCGGCAAGCGCACAAGCATGGGCAACGATGCTGCTGCTGAGGCGCTCTCCGTAGGACGCGACCTCGTCGATCGAACGATCCGTCGTTTCGCCGAGGAGGTACATTCCCCGCACGTACGATGCGAGTGCATCGCAGAGCTCGTTGACGACGGCGCGTGCTTCGTCCGTCGGCACGAGCTGATCGACGATCGTCTGGTGCCGAACGCGCAGGGCTTCAACGCCTGCAACGTCTCGTTCCCGAGCGATACGCAGGAGTGCATCGGTCGTGCCCGATGTGGCCGAAAGTACAACGATACATGGCTGGGCTGCAGCGCGGATAGCAACGATGTCTCGCACTCGCGCGAGAGCCTCTGCGTGCTGCACCGAGGTGCCGCCGAATTTGAGGACCTTCACGCTCATTGCACGTCGAAGTACTGCACCAAATGGTCTGCTCGTGGCACGTGCAACAGGATGCGATCATCAACAAGTTGAGCAACTGCCCGCTTGGCCGTGTCGAGCGGAATCTGATGGCGGTAGGCGAAATGCCAGATATCGATCGGCCCCAGGCTGGCTTCTAATGCTAGGAGCTGCGCAGGGGTAAGTGACTGATTGGCAGAAAAGCGCTCGCGTACGGCACCGATAAACGCATCGGACTCCTTCTCGATCAGCAGGTTGGGCGAAAAGAAGAAGTTGTCGACGCCGATCAGGTCGCGGATCATAAAGCCGCGTGTGCGGGCCTCTCCAACCAAATCCTCCAAGTGCGCAAGGGATACCAGATAGGGTTCTTCCTCGCCGCCCCAAAGGTCGGTCCATGATGCCGGATCTTCCTGTCGCATCCAGACAAAAAACGCGACCTCCTGGTCGGGCAGGCGCATCAGCACCCGAGAACCGTAACGATCTCGCAGCGCGAAGACGCAAGCGGCCGTCAGTGCGTTCAGCGTTTGTTCCGACAGGCGGATGTGGCCATGCTGCGTGACAGACGCCTCGGCCTCGTTGAGTACTTCGCCGTTGGTCATGCTTCGCTCCGTTGACGCTGGCGATACCAACCGAACAGACCGAGTGCTCCGATCAGTAGGATGATGCCGTTGGCTGCCATGGAGATCATTCGTCCCTGTTCAAAGGACGGGCTGATGAAGCGAAACTCGACCGTGTGCTTCCCTGCGGGTACGTGCACACCGCGCAGAAGGAAATTGGTCTTGACCATTGCAACTTCCTTGCCGTCGATGTAGGCGTGCCACTCGGGGTAGTAGATCTCGCTCACAACAAGAAAGCTCTTTGTCGATGTCTGCACGTCGAAGGCCGTACGCTGATTCTCCATTTGGGTTCGGCGCACCATGGCGGTACTGTCCATCCCCACCGTTGTTGCCGCAGCATCGGCATCCTCAACGTAGGCTTTGCGTCTTGGGTTGAACGTGCCGTCACGGAGGTGCTCAAGGATCTTCATCCCCGAGGACTCATGGACGAGCGTATCAACAAACCATGCTCGAGGCATGGCTGTGGGGTTCGCATAGACCAGCTGGCCGTTCTCCTGCGACGCAAACAGTGGTTGAACGTTTGGAAAGAGCGGACGGTCGCTAACGATGTACTTGACGTTGAGCAGGTCCCACATGAAGGGATTCGTGATCATACTGTTGCCCGACCGGTCCTCCGGACGCTCTCCCGGACGCAGTGGGCCAGCACCAGCTACATCGAGCATGTCCTGATAGACGCGCATCTTGGCCGAGCTGTAGCCGTGTACATGCTCGATGGAATGACGGGCCCAAGAGTTGGGCGGATTCGATGAAAAGTCTGCGATGCGATACGGCGTGTTGTCCTGCTTGAGCATGTCCACCACATCGGTCCGTCGGAACACCGTCTTATCGACATCAGACTTCTGAGGGTCGTACGGTCGATAGTCAACCCGCCACAGATCGACCACGGTCAACAGCACGATAAGGGGCATTGCTACCGCTGGTTTGATCGAGCCGCGAACGAGGAGCAGGACGATCAGACCGAAGGCTAGAGCGATAAGGCCGGTTTGCGTCCAATCTTCCGTCATCGCATCATATGCCAACGCAGCGACAAAGCCTGCTTGATCCTGGGGATATCCCTTTGCAACGTAGCCGGCCGTGGCCTGCTCAACGTACGACTCCTTGCTTCCGCCGGGAGCTACCATGCCCCACAGAAAAAACAATGCCGTTACGCCGGCAATGATCGCTGCATTGCGACGCTGCTGAGCCGTCGACTCGCGGTTCCAGCGCAACAGCGAACTCAGCCCGTAGCCGGCCAGCAGCGGAACGGCAAACTGCAGCAGGGCAAGGGCGATCTGCGGTGCACGGAACTTGTTGAACGCTGGCACAGCGTAGAAAAACACGTCGTATAGAAGTGGGAAGTTCTTGCCGAACGACAAAAGGAGTGACACAAGCGAGATCGCGCCAAGGGCAACCACCAGTGGATCTCGGCGGTGTTGCCACAGTCCAAGCATGGCAAGGATGAGCACAGCGATGCCCATGTAGTTCGCCGCGTCGGTGAACGGCATCTGTCCCCAATACATCATCAGTCGCTGATCGCGACCGTTGACATCGACCTCCATCTTGCCAAATCCATAGTAGTTCGGCACAACAAACGTCATCATCTCGCCCGGAGAAAAGCTCCAGTTTGTCGCATAGGCATAGTCGTTGCCGCCCGTGGCGTCCTGTGCATTGCGCTCGCTCTGTACCATGGGTGCCGATCCCCGGGTCGAATACGGCGTGTACGCGCGCGTCGAGAGCAGCATGTCGGCATGTGTTGCCAGCGCAAGCAGACCAGCCACGGCCAGAGCACCGCCGCTACGGAGGGCATTCGCTGCCCCTTGCTTCGTTGTGAAGGCCCAGACCAGCTCCACGACCATGTAAAGGGTGATGGCCACGGCGAAATAGAACATCATCTGCGGGTGCGTTGCACCAACAAGGGCCACCAGCGGTAGAGTGAGCATGAAGAGGTTGGTTGCGCTGAATCGCGTTCGCATGCGTTCCAGTGCAAGAAAGATCCATGGCAGCGTAGCAAGAGCGACGGGCTTCGTTGAGTGGCCGATCATAATCCACACGATCACGAAGGTCGAGAAGATCGCTGCAAGTGAAGAAAAGAGAGATACCATACGCTCGTGCTGCTTGGAGCGCATAAGTGCATACACACCCCAGCCGTAGATCGCATACCACATACCGATCCGGCCGGTATCGTTGTCGAGGATGTTCGAGATCAACCTGGGAAAGGCAAACAGCACCTGCAGCACGATATCCCACGAGCGCTCGCCGGCAGCAAGGAACGAGGCCAGAGACGGCATGCCGGAGAAAATGTACGGCATCCATAACGGGAACTCGCCGGACTCGTTCCCAGCCTCGAGATAGGGAAGGAAGCTGAGAAAAGCCACGTTGTCGCTTTCACCCAGGAAGTTCTTGCCGTTGAACAACGCGTCGCTAAAAAAGATGATGACGGCGAGCAGGATGAGCCCGCAGTAGGCCAGGTCTTTGCGAAACTCAGTGCTCAGCACTGAAGGCTTGCTCGGTGAAGGTGTTGCCATTGCAAATACGCTTGTGGGTTATGTGAAAGGCCAAAGATATGGTGTATTTTTTACCACTTGTACAGTGGAGAAGCTGATGATGCGGTTTGACGATACACCAAGGCTTGCTGTAGCCGACCTTACGCCACGGACCGAGGCGCTTTCGTATGACGATGCGATGCATCTTGTGCGGCGGACGACGTTCCACCCGACGAATGCGCTGGCGGCCACGTATGCTGGGCAGACCCCTGCTGCTGCAGTAGCCGACCTGATGTCGAAATCGTCGAACATCCCCGCGCCGGAGTGGGCAGCGGTGCCTCCGGCGCAAGGGCAAGACTTTGCTGAGTACGCCCGTCTGTGGCCGGAGCTGCAGCGTTGGTGGTATCGTCACGCCGTGGGCACTCCATCGTTACGCGAGCGAATGGTGCTGTTCTGGCACAATCACTTTACGGCAGACTACATCACGGTCTACTTCGCCCAGTACCTGTACAAGCAGTCCAAACTTTTTCGTGACAACGCCGTGGGGTCGTATCGAACCCTTGCAACGAAGACGATCGGTGACCCTGCGATGCTGATGTACCTGAACGGTAATCAGAGCATCAAGGGCAATCCTAACGAGAACTTTGGCCGGGAGTGGTTTGAACTGTTCACGCTTGGCATCGGGAATTATAGCGAACGGGATGTTGTCGAGGTCTCCCGGGCATTTACCGGCTGGCGCATCGCCGGTTTGGAGGGGGTGTATAACCCGCAGCTTGCCGATAGGGACGAAAAGACCATTCTTGGCGCAACAGGTCCGTGGGAGTATCCTGATGTCGTGCGGATCACGCTCCAGCAGGAGGCCTGTGCGAGATTCCTTGCTCGCAAGCTGTTCCGGACATTTGTTGAGCAGAATCCCAGCGCGGAGAGCGTCGATGCGTTGGCGTCGATCATTGTGAAGGCTGATTACGACATGCAGTTGGTCCTTACGGCGTTGCTGACCTCTAAGGCCTTCTTCGACCCGGCTGTTCGTGGTGCGATCATCAAGAGTCCTGTTGACCTTGTTATCGGTCTCGCATCGCAATACAACATGCTTGATGTTGATCCGCGAGTAATACTCGGCGTGATGACGCAGCTTGGTCAGGAGATCTTTTATCCGCCGAGTGTCGAGGGATGGAAGGGTTGGCACTCGTGGATCTCGAGTTCGACATTCCCTCTGCGCCAGCGCTTTGCAGAAAATCTGATCGCGGGGAAGACGGCTACGGGACAATCGCTGACGGATGCCAATGGTCAGGCCGTAGCACCAAATCCGACGGCCTTTGCAAAGGCGATCACGGATGCAGACGATCCCCGAAAGATCGTTGAGGCTACCTGTAAGGTCATGCTGGCTGTGCCGACGACGGAACAACAGCGGGCAGTGCTTCTTGAGATCCTTCTTTCGGGTATTCCCGATTACGAGTGGGACATCGATACGCCGGGTGCAGCGGTGCGTGTTCGCGGACTGTTGCAAGCCATCGTTCGGATGCCAGAGTACCAATTGATGTAAGGACGCAGAGCATGGATCGTCGTCGATTTCTCTCAAAGGCCGGCAAGACCGGTATCGCATTGGCCACGCTTCCGGGCGTCGTCGATTCGTTCTCCGTGCGTGCCCTTGCTCACGGTAATGACGCACTTGACCGTCTACTTGGTACCGGTGACAGAATTCTGGTGTTGATCCAGATGGCCGGCGGCAATGACGGTCTCAATACCATCGTGCCTATCACGATCGACAAGTACTACACGGATCGTCCGTCGATCGCTATCCCCAAGAGCAGCACACTGCGTCTTAGCGATGATCTTGGATGGCATCCGTCGATGGCCGGTTTCCGTGATGCCTTTGATGACGGCAGGCTGGCCATCGTCCAGGGCGTGACCTATCCCAATCCGGACCGTTCACACTTCCGGGGCACCGACATCTGGCTTACGGCAACGGATGCCGATGTGTTCGCCAGCACGGGGTGGATGGGGCGCTATCTCGAAACCCTCGCGCCGGGATATCCGGCGTCGCTGCCGGATCATCCGCTTGCCATTCAGATCGGAACGTCGATATCGTTGGGTCTTCTAGGTTCGCAGGGGTCGGCCGGCATCAGCTTCCGTGATCCCGATGAGTTCTATCGGTTGGTCAATACCGGCTCTTCCGAAGAGGTGCCCGCAAGTCCATCCAGCGACACGCCGGCAGGACGCGAGATCGACTTCATGCGGAACGTTGCAAGAGCGGCCAATGTGTACGCTAAGGTTGTCAAACAGGCTGCCGACAAAGGCAAGGCAACGGTCTCCTATCCCAACTCAGACCTTGGAGCCAAGCTCAAAGTTGTCTCGCAGCTCATCAGTGGCGGCCTTTCGTCCCGTGTCTATCTGCTTTCATGGGCAGGCTTCAATTTTGACACGCATGCTAATCAAGGGGGCGTTGCGGGAACGCATGCGAACCTGCTTCGCGAGCTTTCCGAGGCCGTGGCAGCCTTCATGGCTGACATGAAGGTGCAGGGGCATGACGATCGCATTTCCGGCATGACGTTTAGTGAATTCGGCAGGCGCGTCATGGAGAATGGCAGTCAGGGTACCGACCACGGCACGGCAGCGCCGCTGTTCGTCTTTGGCAAGCACGTGAATGGCGGCATCTATGGCAAGCATCCAAGTCTGACCGACCTTGACGATCGCGGTGATATGCTGATGCAACATGACTACCGAGCGATCTATGCCTCGGTGCTGCTGCAATGGCTTGGCGCACCTGCGACACTAGCCCAGAATGTGCTGTTCAGAGATTTTGCCTCTACGGCATTGCCGCTGTTCAAGTCGGCAACATCGGTCAACGATACCTCGCGTCCTGCCTCTGTCGGCATCACGTCGATCGGGCCCAATCCTGCTGTCGATCACGTCCGGATTCGTGTAGACGTTCCACCGTTCAGTAATGCCAGCATCGTCCTTCGGGACATTGCCGGCAACGCCGTGCGAACAACGTCCGTTGATGCCTGGACCGGAACATGCGACCTTGACGTGATGGGGCTTGCTCGGGGCACGTATGTTGTCACGCTGACGGCTGACCGCCAGACCGTACACAGTTTTATCACCGTTAGCCGTTGACGCCATGACCCGTTTCGCACAGTACATCTCGGCCATTACTACATCCCTTGTGATAGCGATCGGGGCTACGCTGACTGCTCAAGCACAGGCCCTTGTCGATCCCTATCCGTTCGCCTTTGGCTCGACCGTTGATATCGACACGGCATTGCTCGGGCCGGTAGAGCCTGCGGGCTCGCGGGGGCGCGTCGCAGTGTCGACGGACGGAGCCTTCGTCACGGCTGATGGCGAGCGACTGCGCTTCTATGGCGTGACGATCCAGTACTCCGGATGCTTGCCGGACAGTGCGACCGCCGTTGCAACGGCAAGGCGGTTACGTGCGCTTGGCGTTAACATGGTGCGATTTACGGCATTTGACTACACGCCGTTTCCTGCGATTTCCATTTTTGCCGAAGGCACAAGAACCTCTGCTCTTGACCCCGCGCGAATGCGACGCTTCGACTGGTTTGTGTATCAACTCAAGCAGCAGGGTATCTACAGCGTGCCAACCTTCTACTCGGTTTGGCAGCCACGGCCCGACGATGGTGTGCGCCAACCAGACTCCGTTGGGTGGGGTACCCGTGTGCCTGTGTTCTTCGATAAAACCGTTCAGCAGATCCATCGCTCCATGGTTCGCATGGTGCTCGAACACGTAAACCCATTTACGGGTACGGCCTATAAAAACGAACCAGCCATTCCGTACATCATCCCATTCGAAGATGCCTCGCTGGGTGCCTACTGGCTCTACTCCAAGGATGTTAGTCGCAACAATCCGAACGGCTCGCTCACGCTCGGCTCGCAACACCTTGCCCTTATCGACTCGTTGTTTATCGTATCGTTAAAGGCGAAAGGGGCGGTGAACGACGCTGCGCTGCGTACCCGTTGGAGTACGTCGCCTGCGTCGACCGACAACCGGCTTAAGAATGGCGGCTTTGAAGACCCGTTCTCGGCGGCATGGAATTTGGGTGTGAATGCTAATGGCGGGGCACAAGCTATTGGACAGATCAGCGATGCCGACGCCAAAGAAGGAACGTCGTGCTATCGTCTGCGCATTGGTAAGCTGGGCGAAGCACGCCAGGCATTCGAGATCAATCTGGTGCAAAGCGTAAGCCCATTGCCGCGTGACAAACGGTACCGCGTTTCGTTTTGGGCGCGAACAACGCCGCAGCGTGGACAACGATCGGTCTTGGTCTATGTCTACAACGGCACGTATCCCTACAACAACTACGGACTGAATTCAGATATCACGCTGAGCGGCGCATGGCAGAAGTTTGACATGTCGTTTACGTCGACCGCGACCGACGAAGCAACGGCCAACCTCTCGTTCTTTTGTGGTGCCGATTCCGGCGATGTGTTCGTGGACGACGTACAGTTCGTGGAGACGGGGCACGTTGGGCTCGAGAATGGAGAGAGCATCGCAACGGGTGCCGTGCGACGCAACTTGTTCTGGGAAGAAGACATATCCCCTGCACGCATGCGCGACGTGGCCGGATTCTATCGCGAGCAACTACAAGGCCTATTCGACGGTGTGCGAAGACTTGTGCGCGATACCCTTCGGAGCGACGTGTTGCTATGTCCCAGCGCAAGCTTCGTCTCGTATTGGGAACAGGTCGCAGCCGACTCTTACGATATCACATCGTCAACAGAGTGGCGTTCAACCCAGGTGCCATTGCTGACGGAGCTATACGGGGCTGGCGTACCCTCGCATGCGCAGTTCACTCAGGCAGGGAAACCGCATGTTGTACATCATGCTACTATTCAGTTTCCCCGAAGCTACCAGAACGACATGATGACGTTCCTGCCGTCGTATGCAGGCCTGCACGACTGGGATGGCATCGTACAGGGTGTGTTTACGGGTTCGTCCGCCTGGGCGGCCGACCGGGTCGACTCTGCCCAGATCTGGGAGTTGTATAACAAGCCAAACATTCTTGCCTTGATGCCAAGTACGGCGCTGCGGTTTCGCCGTGGCGATGTTGTTTCATCGCCGAAGACACTTTCCATTGCCGTATCCGATGGTGCGCTGGATTATCCCAGGAAGCACGTGCAGCCCTTCTTCCTGGATGTGTACTCAGATCAGCGTATGCCTCTATTCCGGCGAGTAGCGATTGCTCGTGGCACATCGTCGCAGGGCAGCTTCTTGCCGCACCGCGAGATCTCCATTTTGAACGGAGACGTGGATATCCGGGCCATGGATGCCGAGAACGAGCAGCTCTTCTGGAACGCCGACCTTGGTGTGCATCGTGTGATCACGCCGAAGTCCGTCAGCGTGTCTGGACGCTTGCAGGGCGAGATCCACGAGCTGGGGACTATCCGTGTTGAGCAGACAGCCGGAGCTGCATATGCAGCCTTCACCCTTACCTCGCTTGACACCGCTTCGCTGGAAACCTCGTCGCGAGCTCTCATGGTCGTGGCAACGCGTGCACTAAACGAAGGTGCGGAGTTCGACCCGGCCACGAACGAGCTGTCGCGCTATGGTCGCGGCCAAACGCAGATGGAAGGCGCTGTGATGCGCATTACCATGCCCAGTGCAGGTGCTGACAGTCTTGTCGTGCGTGCGCTCGGCTCTGACGGTCGCCCTACTGGATGGACTCGCAGCGTTGCTGCGAGTGGGACTGGGCGATTCAGCGTTAGCGTAAACACGCGTGAAGCTGTATCACCTTGGTACGATGTGACCGTTGTTCGAACGCCTACGTCCGTCAGGCCTGATGGCTCCGTGACCGTGCCCCTTGTGCATGATGCTTCTGGCCGTCGCGTGCGCGTGGTCTCGGAGGACGTGCGGCGCATCGACATTGTCGGTGTCGACGGCACCGTGATACGGACGTCGGAGCGTACGGGTGGTACGGAGGCTGTTGAACTTGCCGAACTTGCATCC
>JAULYI010000164.1:0-9450 GCA_032117915.1 Kapaibacterium sp. (SeqCode)
AGGTATCTTCGCGGCCGTACTCTCAACGCTCGACGGATATGCCATCGTTCACGGGATGACCCTGGGAAGGGATATCATCGATGCGTGGAGAGGTCGGTCGGCCACGGTAGCGTCCTTTCGTATTGGCATTGTGATCGCAGGCATTGCAGCGGTCATCATGTCCATAGCGTTACCAAGCGTGATCGGTCTCTTCATGTCACTTGCCGGCTATACGGTGCCGGGATTGCTCATGCCCTTAGTTCTCTCATACAGCCGATATGCTCCGTTGTTGGTAGGGGGCGCTGCCATGCGGATGGTTGTACCGTCCGTTGCCGTCATCACCGCAGACGTGCTGACCGATGTTGCGTTGCCAACGACCATGCTCGCTGCACTCGTCGTGAGTGCCTGCTGGCATCTTGGCATCATCTCTTGGCGGAAGGGTCGCCCATGATGTTGCAGCACGAGCGATTCTGGACGGCATCCAACGTCGTCAGCATCATCCGGTTGTTCCTGACGGCGCCCATGGCGTGGTTACTGTGGCATGACGATCACGGTGGTGCCATCATCGTTGCGGCTCTTGCAGCCGCTACGGATTGGATCGATGGACGTCTGGCACGGGCCACCGGAACGGTGAGCGAGTGGGGGAAGGTCCTTGATCCGCTGGCCGACAAGATCCTGGTGGGAACCGTGGTGGTCATCATGGTCATCAAGCAGATGCTTCCTCTTTGGTTCGTTATCGCCATTGTGCTCCGTGACGTTCTGATCCTGATCGGCGGGATCATCGCAGAGCGCCGGACGGGGAAGATCACACCATCGATCATGGTGGGTAAACTTGCTGTAACGGCCATTGCGGCAACCGGCGTTGCTGGCATCATGCGTGCAACGGCATTCGTACAGATCGGCATTGGCCTGAGCACGCTGCTCATGGCCGTATCTTTGTGGCAATACGCTAAGCGACTCCATGGGATTCTTCGACAAACTCAAGCAAAAACTCAGTAGCGTCACCGAGACGCTCAAACTCGATCGACTTGTCGAGGGGCTCGAAAAGACGCGCGCCTCGTTTGTCGATCGGTTGCGCAAGGTGCTCTACGCCGGTCGGAAGATCGATCAGCAACTCATCGACGAGATCGAAGAGATTCTGATCACGTCTGACGTTGGCGTGGCAACCACCGAGAAGCTCATCGAGCGACTACGCGATCGCGTCCGCCGCGACAACGTGCAGGACGCCTCGTTGATCGTGGATCTTCTCAAAGAGGAGCTCGTCGGCATCCTTGCCGACTCGCCGTCTGCGTCGAACGATGCAACCTTCGTCATCGATCCGGCTTCGACGCCGCATGTTATCATGGTCATCGGCGTGAACGGCGTCGGCAAGACCACGACGATCGGCAAGCTGGCGCATAACTATAAGTCGGCAGGACGGTCCGTGCTGATCGGTGCGGCAGATACCTTCCGTGCCGCTGCGAACGAGCAGCTGGAGGTCTGGGCGAAGCGTGCGGGCGTCGATATCATCCAGCAGCATCAGGGAGCCGACCCCGCAGCCGTTGCGTACGATACGCTCAAGGCAGGGGAGTCCCGTGGCGTCGATGTTGTGATCATCGACACGGCCGGCAGGTTGCACAACAAGCAGGGGCTGATGCAGGAACTCGAGAAGATCGGTCGCGTGATGCGCAAGGTCAAGGCCGATGCTCCGAACGACATCTTCCTGGTGCTTGATGCGACCACCGGACAGAATGCCCTGCAGCAGGCCAAGGAGTTCACCAAAGTGGCTCCAATCACGGGTATCATCCTGACCAAGCTTGACGGTACGGCAAAGGGTGGGGCAGTGCTGGCCATTGCCGACGCACTGCAGATGCCCGTGCGCTATATCGGTGTAGGCGAGCAGATCAACGACCTGCAGGTCTTCGATGCCCGCATGTTCATCGAGGCCCTGTTCGAAGAACGTTCTGCCGCCAATGGCACCGCAAACACGTAAACCACGCCGCCGTCGGCGTCACCTAGGACGCCTTCTGTTCACCGTTCTGGTGCTATTGGCCATCGGTGTGCTGGCCATTGCCGTGCGTCGCTTCCTGATCGATGCCAGCATGACCCTTGGCGGTGTCATCGGTACGCCATCATCCGGTATCCTCACCTCGATGATCGTCAACCAGCGCACCTACACGCCTCCGCCGGATTCGCTTATCACGCCCACACAGGTTGCCTTCCTGCTGCGCGTCGTCGAGATCGACGATTCGCTTCGGCAGGCTGACGCTCCCACAAATGCATTCCGGTCGCTCGTGGCTGACCACTTCAACGGCCACGTGATGTCACTTGCCGAATACGAGTGGATCGCTCGCCACGCCCAGGGCTCGCTCGTAGCAGCCCGCGACTATGGACTGCTGGAATACGGCACGCTCGCTCCGCGCGTGCGCCGCCGCTTCGAGCGTTTCCTCGAGGCATCGGCATTGTCGCCCACGGAACGCGGGCGTGTGCGCATCGAGGCAGACCGTATGCGTATCGCTGCGCCACTGCTGATCCGTCGCATCCATGGCGACACGTTGTTGTTCCCGGACCTGCGATCGGAGCCATATGGCATTCGTCGCGCTCCAGCCGGCAAGGAGTCGTGATGATAACGGCATTCGGCGCGCTCACGTATGCACTCGCCGTCACGCTCGGTGTGATCGCCTGGCGTCGCCGGGTCCATCTTGGACGCTGGCATCATGCAGCATACGCCCTGGCCTGCATCGGTACCGCTTTGACCCTCATGCTTGCCTTCCACGTTGCGCTGGTGCTTCCTGCAGCCTGTCTGGTCGTCATGCCGGCCTTTCGTGGTCGCTCAACGCCGCATAAGCTGATCGGCAGCATCGGAACGCTCGGCTACGGTATCGCCCTAACAGGTGCGTTCTGACGTCTGCGTAGTTCTTAGGACGCCGCTACCTACGTGATGTCTCGTAGGTTTGCACGGCACCTTCCATCGAACCGCCATGCGTCTCTTCGCCGCCATCTGCATCCCGTTATTCGCCTCATTCGTCATTGTCCAATTCAACGACGTTGATGCCTGGTCATGGGTCATGACCTACGGCATGGTCATCATCGCAGCCGCCGGTGTTCTTACCGGACTGTTTCGTCCGTGGTGGTATCGCATCGTAGCCATCCCGTACGCGATATGGGGCATTGCCTGTCTGATGCAGACCAACGGTCAGTGGTTCGACGGAGAGGTGGAGCGCGAGTCCGCAGGTCTTGGTATCTGCGTCGTGACGCTTGTTGTTCTGTCCTTCGCGCAGCAGCGCCGTACCTCCTCGCAAGCCTCGCGTCACACTTCGTGATGCTGCGAACACGGAGCATCGGAAGCCACCGATGCGATCCGTCACCTCCATCCTTACCTGTCTGTTCGTTGCCTCGTCTGCACTTGCGCAGACGCCGGCCATGCTGCGCCATGTCACGCGCTTGAGCGTTGACGGAAAGCCGATTGACGGACAACACCGTGTGACGGTACGCTGGTACGAAGCGTCCATTGGCGGCACGCCCGTACTCGAGGAATCCCATGACGTTGTAGCCACGCTCGGCCTGGTCGATCTGCGCCTTGGTTCGACGTTGGGGCTACCCGATGCGCTCATCGAGCGGGGCAGTGTGTGGCTTGGCTACAGCGTTGACGGCGGACCCGAGGATGCCGTTCGCGAGCAGCTTCTCTCGGCACCCTTTGCACGTCATGCGGAGCGTGCCGCCATTGCCGAACAACTGGCGCCACAGGTTACGGGCATCGTAACCTCCATCAACGAGCTCGCCGGTGCTGTGCGTATCGTTGGTGACAGTTCCATCGACGTACGGCGTGAGGGCGATGCACTGGTGCTGCGGCAGATCGGAGAGGGACCGTCAGAGCGTGGCAGCATCATGGGCGACGGTGTGGCATGGCGCTTCACCATCCGTGTCGCAACGCCCCTTGCCGCCATCGCCCATGTCACATTGCGCGTGGTATCCGACACGCAGACAGTGATCGGGGCTACTATGGTCGCCACGGACGATGCCACCAACAGCATCATCGTTGCCACGACGGCTGTGCTTACCACAACAGAACGATTGCTCTGGAGCATCGAAGCGAAATGACACCACATATCATACTTATCCACCACCACATCAAGGAGGCCGCCATGGCCGGAAGATTCATTGTTGTGCTGCTTGTAGGCATCATCGTAACGATGCAGACGACAGCACAGACGTTTACCACGGGAACGCTACAGCTTCGCAACGGACAGGGACAGGCCGTTGGGCTCACCTTGCCGCCGACGGCCGTAGCACCGTACGTCATTCAGTTACCGGACAGTATCGGCGTTGCCGGCCAGGTGATGACGCTCACAGGCGTTACCGGATCAACGGCGATGCTCGAATGGTCAACGGCGGATTTCTGGGACCTGTCGGGCTCGGCAATCAGCACGGGCGGCACAGCTGCGGGACAACGCTACCTGGGTACCAGTAATGCGCAGGATTTGGTGGTTGCAGCCAATGCCTCCGAGCGGATGCGCATCATCGGCGTTGCCGGACCCACGCAGGGCTTTGTGGGGATCGGGACGTCGACGCCAACGAGCCTCATTGACGTCAAGGGCGATCTGACGCTCTCCAGTGCAGGAGCTGCTTCGGCACTGCGCTTTGCCGAGCCCACCGCCGACGGCACAAACGTCACGGCCTTCAAGGCTCAGACACAGGCTGTCGACGTCACCTATACCTTGCCGGCGGCAGCACCTTCGCTGGACGGGATGGTGCTCACTGCAACGGCCTCGGGAACCATGTCCTGGGCCACTCCCGGCTCGACCATTCCGCGCGGTTCGTTCACGCCGGCAACATCGGGAGACTATATCCATGTGATCCCGACGACGGGACACGACCTGCAGGCAGACGATCTCCCGTTCGTAACGTGCCTAGGCGCGGGCGGCTTCACGTATGCCGCCGTTGTCAAGAGTCTTGATGCGGCAAACAACACGATCACCGTCGAGACCTCGGTTGGACTGAGTCCCGCCGAGCGGTTGATGTGGATGGTCCTACCCAAATGATGTGTCATGCGCTGCCTTCTTGCGTTGCTGCTTCTTGACTGCCTGACGTGCACCGCCGGTGCGCAGTCGCTGGCTACCAACCGACTTGTCGGTTTGCACGACGTGCCGTTGTCTATCGCAAACACCAGTCAGATTGGTCAGCCACTGCGACTGTTCACCGGTCCCGGGGGGACGACGCTGGGTCTGGAAGTCAGTAGCGTCGGTGACGTGACGATCCCGCTCCGCCTCGGCGTCGGTTCCGGCGTCGGGGCGGCCAGCTGGGAGCGGATGCGCATCGGAGCGATCGCTCCCGCAGGTGGCATAGGCCTCAGTATTGACTTGGTTGGCACCGACTCGTCAACCGGCATCCGCCTGCAGCGGCTTGGCGCATCGGGAAGCGACCATGCTGGGCTGAGCATCACGTCGGCCTCCAACGGGCTTGGCACGGGCATCCGCATTGGTGGACCCTCCGGCAGCGGTCGTCCGACGGTAGGCACGGGCTTGGACATCCATGGAGGCACGGGATTGCGGTACAATGCCATCAACGACGGTTCGGCCACGGCTATCGTCATTGGTGCAACGACGCCGCCGCGACGCGGCATCGAGGTGACGACGTCAGGTACGGACCATGTGGGCGGCATGTTCCGATCGAACATGCTGGGTACGGGCCTGGTAGGCCTATCGATCTCGGGAAGCTATACCGATCCCGTCCATGCACCCCGCGTCGGTGTTCGCGGTGTCGCTGCCACCAACAGCGCCGTCGCGGCCGACGTGATGACGGGCGTCCTTGGACAGGCCATGCGCGGAGGCCTTGGCGGAACGAATACCACGACGATCGGCATGGACGCCATGGCGGAGAGCATCGGCGCAAACCACAGCGGTCTGGCCATCGGTCTGCGTGCCCAGGCACGCACGGGCTCTGACGGCTCGTCGGCTGCCATCGCTGTATTGGCCGATATCGACACATCGCGCGGCTTGGCCATCGCTGCGCGCAGTGGCGATACGTACCTGGGTAGTGACGTTTACGATATGCCGAGTGTGGAGACCTTCAGCAACGGCCTTCGTACCAACCGGTCCGTCACGCGAATGTTCGATGGTCGCATCTCCGGAACGCTCGGTCTGATCGGTCAGGGGGCATTCGTCTTCATGCGTCCCTACGCCCTTGGGCGCGTCGTCATGGAGTGGCCCGCACGTCCGTCAGCCCCCGGCAGCGTACTCACCGTGGCAAGCACCAGAGCCGATACGGTCCGTCTGGCATGGCGTGGAGGTGGCACCGGAATGTATGTCGTAGCGATGCCGTTCAACATTCCGATAACGGTGAATACAGATGATCAGTCGATCGTTCGTATCATGGCAGATCCCGGTGGCTCTGTGCTCGCAGGTCTCACCCCCGGAACGCACGGAGCTCAGGTTACGCTCATGGTTGTTCAGGGTATCGTTGGCGTTGCGAATGAGGCCTTTGGGGCTGCAGAGGCAGACCGCATTATGACACCGACGCTGGGTCTTGTTATGATCATCGCACCGGGATATGCGACCTTCTGGTATGACGGACAGGACCGCCGTTGGCGACTCACGCAGGTAACCGAATGATCACCATGATCCATGTGGCCTTCACCGCGCTCGCACTGTTGTGTGTGGCGCCGCTGCATGCTCAGGATCTGCGCGGCATTGTCAACCGGTACCATCGCGTCGTTGCCTACGACTCCTGTCGCGTTACCGTCCGCGTAACTCCCATACCGAACCTCCAACCCGGTGATGAGGTGCTGTTTTATCAGGCGAAGGGGGCTGTGATCGACACGGCCGACGGACCGCTGTTTGGAACGGTGAGTTCGCTGGAAGGTGCCGGGCGGTTTACCTTCAACGTAGTGCACAGCGTGCGCGGAGACATTGTTACGCTGCGCTTTGTGCCGGATATACCCATCGACGTGCGTGCCGGTATCCAGATGGTATCCGTGCCGACGCAACGATCTGCTCGCGTGGCCGACACGATTCGAGCGGCCGCATGGGACGGATCGACGGGAGGTATCATCGTGATATCGTGCACCGACACGCTCACCGTGGGCGCACCGGTCACGGCTGCACGCGCAGGCTTTCGCGGCGGTCGCGTAAGTCTGAACACGGCCGATACGGCCGAACTGCGCTGGGCCGTGCCTGACAGCAGCGGTTCCGCCGGCAGTAAGGGAGAATCCTGCGTCCTGCTGCCGCTGTCGATCGCTAAGGGCAGAGGTCCGGGAGCCACCGGCGGTGGTGGCGGCAATGCCCGAAACGGCGGCGGTGGTGGCGGTGCAAACACGTCGGCCGGAGGTCTGGGCGGTATGCAGACATCGGAGTTTGCGTCGCTGGATGTTGGCGGACGTGGAGGCCTGGGAATCGTTCCACCGTCAACGGACGCGCGACTGCTGTTCGGCGGCGGCGGCGGCGGGGGACATCAGAATGACATGCAGGGGACGGACGGTGGACAGGGTGGCGGCATCGTCATCATCCGCGCCGGTACGATCATCATGGAGAGCACCGGCGTTATCGATGTGTCGGGAGCGTCGGCTGCTACAGCCGCTGTTGACGGCGCCGGCGGTGGTGGCGCTGCCGGATCTGTGCTGTTCGACGTTCTGCGCGCACCGCAACGCGTTGCGGTGATCGCCGAAGGAGGTAACGGCGGCGACGTCCGTGGGACGGACCGCTGCTATGCTCCGGGTGGCGGCGGAGCGGGTGGCCTTGTCGTTCTCACGGCCTCGTCGTCCATCCTGCAGTCTGATATCAGTGCGCGCATCCTCGGTGGTCGTGCTGGCCTGTACCGTGGCGCCGGCGTCGGTTGTCCGGATAGCTCAACCTACGGTGCTTCACCCGGCTCTTACGGTGCCGTTGCTCGCATCGGCGACCTCCCGCCGGCGGGTCCGCCCATTGTCCATCCTGTGCTTCGCACCCGAGACACATCTATCTGCCAAGGTGAACGCCTCGCCCTCGAAGTCTACAATGCCACGTCCGTTCGCTGGTCAAGCACGATAGGCATTGATGATGTGTCATCTCCGCGCACGCAAACAAGTCCGCTGGACACGTCGGTGACGATCGTCGTGGATATGACGTCGGCACGAGGCTGTACCATCCGTGACTCACTTCGTGTGACGGTGCTGCCGCGTCCACGGCCGAACCTCGTCTATGCTGCCACAGTGCTGAACGCGCAGCGTCCGTCCATTGATATCGCCACCGGCGTAGCCTATCCGGTCTATCGTTGGTCAACCGGTGCAACCACGGCGTCGATCGCGGCTGACCGACCGGGGCGCTACTGGGTGAGCGTGATCGACTCCAACGGATGCGAAGGCACGAGCGATACCGTGGTGATCCGCCTCATCGACAGCAGTGCCGTCGTGCGGTTCATCGTGCAGGACGTCACCGTGCGTCCCGGCGTGATGTCACGGCTGCCCATCCAGATCCATCTGGACGATACGCTCCACGTGACGTCCGTGCTGCGCATCGATATGCGCGTGCGCGGCACCATGCTCGTGCCCATCGACGAGCGCATCACAGGTACGACGGCGGACGTGCGCGTGAGCATCATCGGCACCGTGGTTGACCGTTTGGACGGAACCATCACGGTGCAACTGGAGAGCACCATCCGGGAGGGCGAGCCGCGGCGTCGCACCATCAGCCTGCCATTCATGGGTGCGCTGGGTGACAGTCTGAGCAGCGCCGTCGATATCACGACGTGCACGCCAGACGGTCCGGCCTTGCTCTGCGTGGTAGACCGTAACGGCCGTGCACGGATGGATAGTGTCTGCATCCAGGATGGCCGTGTGCGCTTGTTCGACCCGCTAGCTTCACTCGGCGTGACGCTGCGCGGTACGGCCTTGGAGTGTACGGGTGACCTAGACGGCGTTGACGTGACCTGTGTCGATCTGCTTGGACGACCGCTGCCGATCACCTGTGCAAGCACAGGTACGGTCATGCAGTGTTCGCCTGTGGGGCGCGTCGCCGGTCCCCGTTGGTGGGTCATCCGTCGTGGCACGCAGGTACGGATCGTACCGATGATGGTCATCGACTGATGCGATCATCGTGTGAGCGCGGCCCGTCAGGCTAGCGCATTAGCGCGTTGTATTCCGCAGCAGCATGTAGGAACGTCCCTCGTTGATCCAGCGCTCTTGCAGCGCGGGTGTGACGTTTCCGGGACCCATGCAGACGTTCGCCATCAGGAAATCAAGGTCGCCATCGGCGTCAACGTCCGCACAGTCATAGACGATCCATCGCCCCCAACCGGCCTGTGGGATGGAATGCGGAATGTAGGTGCCATCTGCCTGACGCTCCCAGTATAGAAAGGCCTCGTGGGCATTGGCCGTATAGTCAGGGAAGTACGAGATGGCGGCGATGTCCAGGTCTCCGTCGCCGTCGAAGTCACGCACGGCCGCACCGTACGCACCGTTCTGCGGAAGGAACAGCTGCTGCACGAATCGGAGCTTTCCGTCATTGCGGTAGATGTACG
>JAULYI010000165.1:0-1950 GCA_032117915.1 Kapaibacterium sp. (SeqCode)
GATAGCGATGTACTCGCCGGTCTTGAACTCCGGCGTAGTCAACGTTTTTGCCACGCTGTCATATGTGGCTACGATCCGTCGGAACCGGCCTTCGCCCTCGGTGGATCTGTGAAACACGACGACCGAAGCCGGCTGGTCTATTCCGGGTATAGACCCCACGCTAAACATCATCGATGCCGAGAATGCGTTGTTGCTCCGAGCACGCACGGACCAACGAGCTGGAAGAATGCGACAGGCCGTAGCGCCTTCAAGGTCGGGCGAATGAACGGTGTTCCAGTGGCGTTCAACAACGACGTTTGTAGGTGCTGAGAGGTTTGCAACGGTGATGCCGAGATGAGCGGACGAATCACCCTGTACAAAGCTGTGCGTGCCCGAAGACGTTATGTCCTTCTGTACGCCGGTCATGGAGAACACAGCCTTCATAACCCGGTAGGAGTTGATCTTGCTGGGTTCGTCTGTCGTAAGCTCTGCCTCGACCACACCATCGGTCGTAACCTCCGTGCAAACCACCGAAGTACCGCTCGAGCCCCAACCGATGAGGATGTTCCCGTTGTTAAGCTCTTGCACGCTGCCCATCGTCGGTGCATAGATGTCGGGCGTATGCCGATACTCCCATACCCGTCGTACGGTCCTCGCCGTTTGATCGAGCTTATAGATCACTGCTCGGGAGTAGCGCGGTTCACGAAGGTTGCCGTTGTCAAACAGCAGCAGATTCCCATTCGACATTACTACGGCGCAATGCTGATGGGAGAAGCCGCGAAAGCCATCCACAACATCATTCGTCCATGAAAAGTCGTTGCGCTTTGACTTCTGCCCACCCAGCCACCAGATGACCTTCCCGGTCTTGCGGTCGATCTTGACTACGGCATCAACGTGGCGGATCGACAGTAGTAGGTTGCCGTCTCCGTCCTCCGAGATGCTGTTGATGTGCGCATAGTCGATGGCGGGTAGCGTCAGATCGATGTCATCTGTGGCGCTGGTGATATCAATGTGGTCGAATGTGGACCACTCCATCACGGTATTGCCTCCGGGTGTTACCTCGCGGATGATCCCGCCAATGACCGTCGCATTGGGCTTTCCGCCACTGATAACCTTGGACATGTCATCGTTCGGGGCTGAAAGCCAAGAAGGATCGTGTTCCCATTCGCTAGGGTACGACACTCATGAAAGTCCGTCTCGTATCCCGTAAGCCGAAGCGTATCAACGAAGGAAAGATCAGGGCCCATCTTGAAGTGTGCCCGTCGTGCGTCGATAAACGTCACCGTGTTGTCTTGCTGCCAGAACAGCGACGAGGAGCGCTCCGCAGCTATCGCATGAATGGAACGGCCTCCATGATCGACAAATCCCAGTGAGTCCCAGGAGTTGGGCGCCATAAGGAAGTAACCCGGAGCAGGGTGCTTGAGCACCGAGAAACGGAGAGGATAGAAGGCCTGTTGCGCTACGCTCTGCAGTGAACCCATCGTCAGGATGACGAGGGCCACTCGATAGGCTGTCGATAGTCGTTTAGCCATGTACACTCACAACATGTTTGTCGTTACCCCGACACCAATCCGGATAGGAAAACGGGGTGCGATCAAACACCCGTCAGTGCTCTGCATCGTCGTGCTTTACATGCATGAATGGATATCAAGGTGCCCAGAACATCGTGCTGCTGCTTTGACCGCAAGCAGATGTGGACACAAACACGAGGCCGGACTGCGGAGGCACGTATGACCACGTGCCATTGGTTGCCGGTACATCAGTGTGCTCGACAAGTCGTCCTCTGAGGTCCGTGCACAGGATGGTCACACGCTCGACACCACACGACACCGTTCCACGAAGTGTATTCGATCCCCATGATGGCTCATCGAACGCCACACTTGACGTTGTCGGCTTTTTCTCCGTCGTGAACGTTGCTACGTCGCCGGTATCGATGTTCACGCTCTTGAGGCGACCACGAACGTGCCACGC
>JAULYI010000166.1:0-10754 GCA_032117915.1 Kapaibacterium sp. (SeqCode)
CGGCGAGCTTCTGCTGCTTGACGCCTTCGGCCTCTTCGGCGGCACGACGAAGGACGACTTCGGCTTGCTCGCGGCCTTCCTTGACGATGTCCATCATCTCCTGCTGCGCAGCTTGGATACGCTCCTTACTTTCCTTCAGCATGGCAGCTGCCTCGGCGTTGGCTGCCTCGGCCCCCTTGATGTTATCGTTGATGGCCTGTTCCCGTGCCTGAATGGCCGAGATCATGGGCTTCCAAGCGAACTTCGCAATGATGAGGGCGAAGATGGTGAAGTTGACAAGCGTCCAGATAATCAATCCGGGGCTCATCTGCAGAAATGCGGGCATAGCAGGCTCGTGATTCGTTGTGAATGGAACGTTGCCGATCCAGGATCAGTGGTCGGAAGCGGCGTTACGCTGCCGACCGCTGACCCTGCACAAGGCAGGGTCGGAGGGTCTTACTTGACAGCCAACAGGATACAGATAACGCCGGCGAGAAGAGCGACACCCTCGATGAGAGCGGCGCCGATGATCATCGTCGTGCGAATGTCACCTGCGTTCTCCGGCTGGCGGCTGCTGGCTTCGAGAGCGGCGGCGGCCAAACGGCCAATGCCTGTACCGACACCGAACACCGTGATGCCCACGCCGAGACCGGCCGAGAGATAGGCGAAAGCTGCATTATCCATAGGTACCTCCGTTGAATGATTGGGTTATTGTGATCGTTCGTTGTTTCGTAATCAGTGTGCGTGGGAGTGATGGTCATCATGGGCATGTTCGCCAAGAGCCAGGCCAACGAAAACCGATGTGAGCATGCTGAAGATGTAGGCCTGCAGGAAGGCCACAAGAAGTTCCAACAGGTAGATGAAGACAGAGAAGGCAACGCTCACAGGCGCGACGCCCCATCCTACAACCTCACCCATGGTCTGCGAGAAGAAGAAGATGAGTCCGACAAGCGACAGCAACACGATGTGACCCGCCGTCATGTTGGCGAACAGACGGATCATGAGTGCGAAGGGCTTCGTGAACAGCGAGACGATCTCGATGGGCACCATGATGGGAGCCAGGAATACCGGCGCTCCACCAAGAAGGTGTTTACCCCAGGAGCCGATACCGGCGTCCTTGATGGCGATGTAGTTGACGACGAGGAAGGCAGTTAGCGCCAGGGCCGACGTCACACCAAGAGCTCCCGTGGCAGCATGGCCACCCGGAAGCAGACCGACGAGGTTCAACGTGAGGATGAAGAAGAAGAGAGCCAGGATGTAGGGCATCAGACGATGCGCACGTGCCGTGGTACCGACGTTCGGAGCAACGATCTGCTCCTTGACGTACAGGACGATGCTCTCGAGCACGTTCTGGATTCCCTTGGGTGCGGCCGTGGGATTCGCACGGTATCGGCCACGTGCGATCATAAAGAGCACGGTGCAGATCGCCATGGCGATCAACTCGTAGGCAACAAAGTTGGTAACCGAAAGGTCGAGCGACGGCGACGGATCGCCGAGCGGACACGGCTGCTCTTCGGTGTGCTCGGCATGAGCACGCACGATGTGGTGGCCGTGACCGTGATGGTGCATGGTGTATTCACCCGAGGCCTCCATAGCATCAACATTGGCATAGAAATGCATACCGTCATCAACCAGGATGACAGGCAGCACCTTGGCATGCACAAAGAAGATGTTGAGCTCGTGGTGATCACCCAGGTTTTCATCCATCAACGTTTTGAACACGCCCTTCTCTTCGGCAGGAGCATGTGCACCATGGGCTGCATCGTGAGCTGCCGCGGTGTGGTCCGCTGGAGCGTGACCGTCGTTGTGGTTCGTTGCTGTCGTGTCGTTGCTCATGTGCTTACGTCAGGCATGGAACTGCGGGTGAACGCAGACCGATGATCATGTCAGCTACTTTTTTTTTCAGGAACTCCGTCACCGGACGACGCACCTGTCTCTTGCTTTGCTCGAACGATCGATGAAAAAAAAAGATCTCTCCCATCAACAGGACAAATCCCACGACCGCAAAGGTGAGCGCAAAGGCCACTTTATGCATGCCCAGGACGCCCAGACAGAACCAAGCCGAAGCCAAGACGACGATGCCTCGTACGCCCAGGCTGCCGAACACCATGGCAAGGAAGACGTTGAGGTCTTTGCCAAAGGCCTTCTTCGCAACGGCATATCCTGCAAGTGTGTTCACAACACAGATGCCGATAGCCACAATGACTGCGATGATTGGTCCCGTTCCTTCCACGTTGCGTTCTATGTCGTTCGTTATTGGTGTTCCGGCGGCCGCTTCGAAAGCTGTCCGATCGTCCGCAAGAACTGAATCAACCCTATGCCTGCGCCCGCCAGAAGTCCGACGAGCATACCAAGCGGCGAACTGTCAAAACGGCTATCTACCCACCACCCGATGCCTCCCAGCAAACAGATCGTCACTGCCATCTGCCACCCCAGCGCCATGTATGGCGCCAGCTGACGCACGATGCGTTCGCGCGTGGACGATGGACGATGATCAGGTCCGGAATCGGCCATGGTCTCCGCCAAGAAAATTCGCGCGCAAAATTACCCGAAGGGGGCGGAACGACCAAACAACGGCCGATTTATCGTGGAACAGGAGCTCAGAAGCCAAGATCACGCAGGTAGCTCATGACCGCATCGACGTAAATATTGGTGGTCTCGCCGTACCACTTCGTGTCCGGCACAAAGCGGATCGCCCCGTACGATGCCGGGTTGAGAACACCGATCGGACTTGTAGCGATCAGCGAGGCCTCTTCCGGGCGGAACTCGTTGTCGACGTCATACAGCGCGAGCGTGCACCCTAGCTCTGTGATGAAGGTCTCGTCGACGGGAACGCGGTCGTAGCCAAGCAGAACGAACGGAATCCTGACCTTGATGACGTAGCCGTCAGAACGCAATGCAGTTACGACACGCACCGACGATACGGCCTCCTGCTGCTGTGGCTCCAGGTCGTCCGTCGTACGCACCTTGATGGTCGGCCGAACGTCGGCAAAGTCACCGATACGGATCGAGAAGGCATAAAGTCCGCTGTCGCTCTCGGTCCTGAACTTCAAACGGCCATCGCCGTCCTGCAAGACATAGCGCGATCCGGACTTGGGGTCCGGCGGAGTAGCGTCAACCCAGATCTCGAATCGGTCGGCCGCACAGGTGTCGCACCAGCCGGTTACGACGGCACTGTCGCGGACGTCGATCCGCAGGTACAGATAGTCGTCGTCAAACACGGTCTTTGCCGTGAACGATCCGTCTTCCGGGCCGGTCCAGTAGAACGCTCCGTCATGCACGTTAGCGATCTGTCCGACGGTGACGTCGGATGCATAGCCGGCATAGACCTGTCGGCCACGACGATAGCACGGAATGGTCAGGTAGCTGGTCTCGAAGGCAAGGTCGTTCTTGGGGCCAACAAAGCGCTCCTTGGTCTCGAGATCACGGTAGTTGCGATATGACTCGTGACCGTAGGACTCCATCCGGTCCGACACGAATTCGTCGAAGTGGACCACTGCCCCATCACGGTACTGATACCCCTTGATAGACCATGCTTCGGACTTGCGCTTCTGGGTGACGAAGCAGGCACCTTCTTTGATGACGACACCGACTTCGAGCGGGAGATCGACGTATTGTAGGGGGTAACGGGCAATGTTGACCAGGAAACCATCGTTGTCGATGAAGAGATAGACAACGCACTCTCGCTTCCGGGTACCAAGGATGTTGACGGAGAAGGCAATGTCGTAGAATCCGTCACCGCTGAAGTCACCAACATCCCACCCCCATATGCGATACTGCGCACCTTGAGGCATGGTATTCCGCAGATCCTCGATGAGCTCCTCGGCAAAGTAGGGCTCGATCTTACGCTTGAAGTCCGAGAACTCCATGCCGCTTTGGGCATGCAGCAGAGCCGGAGTGGCGATCACTGCGAGCAGGAGCGTTATGATGGAACGGACGCTCACGGCAGCGTCTCGGCCGTTCGGATGATCGCATCGCGGACTTCGATGTGGCTGGTCTTGAGTCGGGCACCGTACTGCGCTACAACCTGTGCCGAGGCGTATGATGCCAGGCGTCCGGCATGCTCCGGGTGATGTCTGTGCAGCACACCATACAGGAAGGCTCCCGCATACATGTCGCCGGCACCTGTTGCGTCAACGGCCTGAATAGCATAGGCGGGAACCTCGCAGCGATGCGCATTCCATGCGATTCTCGAGCCATGCGGCCCCATGGTCACCACAACGTTGGGATACTTCGACGCAAGCGCGTCGAACGCCTCATGTCCATGCTCTACCTGGGCAAGCGACGTGGCCTCGCGTTCGTTGCAGAACACAAGATGGGCCCTGTCAAGCAATGGCCGAAGCCGATCGCCGAAGACGTCAACGATGAAGCCGTCGGAGCACGAGACAGCGACGTTCGTGTCGTGCTTCTTGGCGTAGAACAAGGCCATGTCCACGGCCTCTGCACCGTTGTCATCCGTCAGCTTATAGCCCTCGATGTATATCCACTCCGAGGCTTTGATAAGGTCTTCGTTGATGTTAGCTCGTGTGAACTCGGTGTTCACGGCAAGCGTGGTGTTCAACGTACGCTCGCTATCGGGAGTGATCATCACAAGGCACGTGCCTGTGGTACCACCTGCGACGAGCTCCGCTTCGAGCACGATTCCTAGGTCTCGGAATTCGGATGCATAGAACTCGCCCATGGCATCATGGCCCAGCAGCGAGCAGTACGCTGCACGTCCGCCAAACTGCGCGTAGGCGATGATGGTGTTGGCTGCCGAGCCACCGCTGCTCCGGTGAGCGTTACGCTCTCCAAGGGCGGCAATCATGGCATGCTGACGATCAGCATCGGTCAACATCATGGCGCCCTTCGTGAGCTCGAACGATACAAGCTCTTCGTCGGTGACGCGATACTCAATGTCAACCAGGGCGTTGCCGACACCGGCAAGGTGGATGTGCTTCATGGTGATTGCAAAACTATATCGGCGGTAGCGAACGTTCCCATTTAGAACCGCCACAAGGCCGTGATACCGGCAGAAAGCAGATGGGATGCCGTCGGGATGGCGTTTTCGACCGTGGTGAAGAATCCAAGATCAGCCAGTGCATGCACAGCCACTTCGAGTCGCTTGTACCGCAGCGGCAGTTCGGCACCGACGAGCACACTCGTGCGTCCCGTGACCTTGTAGATGGCCGACGTTTCGTCGCCGTGCATCGGCACCTTGATGGGCACGACGGGCACACGGCTTAGCTCGTGATAGGTCTCTTCGACAACGTCAGAACCGCTCATCATGAATCCAATGCCGGCCAGGATGCGCACCGGGATGGACGGACGCTCGATACCAAGCAGCATCTGCACGTCATTGCGCTGCACCACATGACGCACACCGTGATCGGTGGTAACGATGTAGGACACTCCCTCCACCGTAACCGGGTCGAGATGCTGGTGAACGACAGTCTCGCCGTCGAAGGCCGTCGTGAAGACGTAGCGTCCACGGACAGAGGCTATCCACTGTGGTGACCGTAAAACCTCCCACGCAGCTTCAACGCCCCCTTGCACTCCTATGGTGATGGTGGTGCGCTTATGCGACCCCTCAGGCGAATCGGGTCCGACCACATCACTCGTCACGATCGGAAACACCCCACTCCCCACCAACCCCACACTGAAGCTGCCAGGGGGCATGGGTAGAACAGCCGGCAACGCCGTGATTGGGCGGTTCCCGGTCTGCGCTGCGGCGTACCACGAGGAAAGCACGAAGGCCAGACCGGCAAGGATCGTACGTGACGTCATTTGCTGGTGGCCGCCTGCATAAGCTCTTCGCAGAGGGTGCCAAAGTCAATGCCGGCTTCGCGTGCGGCCATTGGCACCAGACTGGTCTCGGTAAAGCCCGGAATGGTATTTACCTCAAGGCAGAACGGCAGATTATCCTCCGTAAGCCTGAAATCAACGCGGCTATAGCCATGGCAGCCAAGGACGGCATGGGCGGCAACGGCCAGGTTCTGGACGTGGTCGCGGACGTCTTCGGCAAGGTCTGCCGGACAGTGATACTCGGTCCTACCCTTGGTGTACTTGTTTTCGTAGTCGTAGAAGCCTTCTTTGGGCTCGATCTCGATCACCGGGAGGGCGTCGTTACCCAGGACGGCAACCGTGAGTTCACGGCCGGGAATGAACTGCTCGACAAGGATCTGCTTGGAGTACAGACCGGCAAGGCGTACGGCCGCTGCCAGGTCGTCGCCGGGTTCAACGATGGTCATACCAACGGTCGAACCCTGGTCATTGGGTTTCACCACAAGCGTACCGGGGATCTCTTCACGGACTGCCTCGATCGCCTCTTCGTGATCGGCCTGCTCGGGCTGCAGCGTTACCCAGTGCGGCGTCGGAATACCGGAAACGCTAAAGAGCATCTTCGACGTGATCTTGTCCATCGCTACTGCGCTGGCCAGCATGGAACTGCCGGTATAGGGAAGGCCGCGCAGGTCGAGCAGCGACTGGATGTAGCCGTCTTCGCCGTACTTCCCGTGCAGCGTGATGAAGACCATATCGACGCCGTCGAACAGGGACGACTGGACGCATTCGACGAGGGCGGATGGACGGAAGGCCTGGAGTTCGTCGGCGGTGACGGCGCGTGGCGTTGCTGCTGCCAGTTCTTCGTCCGACAGCATGCCCTGTGCACCCCGCGAGGGGTCGACGGCACGAACGGAATGTCCGCGTTCGCGCAGGGCCTTGACGGCGGCGCGACCGCTAAGAAGCGAGATATTCCGCTCGGGCGAGATACCGCCCAGCAGTAATACGATGTTCATGATGATGCCTTGGATTCGTCGTACAGTCGGCGCAGCAGCTTCACGTCTTCCCACGTATGCACCTTCCACTCGGGGTTGCGCAGCAGAGCCGCCGGGTGATAGGTCACGATCATGGGAATACCGTGGTAGTCATGCGTCGAGCCACGCAGGGCCGACATGGATGCTTTGTTTCGCAGCAGTGTGTTGGCAGCCGTCAGTCCCACCGCAAGGATGAACCGTGGCCGGATAAGCTCGATCTGCTTCCACAGGTAGGGCTCGCATTCATCGGTTTCCGAGACAAGCGGCTTGCGGTTATTCGGCGGTCTGCACTTCAGGATGTTGCAGATGAAGACCTCATCGCGCGACAGCTGTATGGCCTCAAGGATCTTCGTCAGCAGCTGTCCTGCGCGGCCCACAAAGGGCAGCCCCTGGGCGTCTTCGTCAGCGCCCGGCGCTTCGCCGACGATCATGATGTCGGCATCGGGGTTGCCGCTGCCAAAGACAAACCGCGTACGGGTGTGTCCGAGCGGACACTTTAAGCAGCCGCTGATTGCCTCCTCCAGCGCCGCCACAGAGTCCGCCTCCTGCCAGTCTGCCGGCTCTGCGGCCGACACGGCTGCCGCTGACGCATCTGCGCCTCCGGCAGTGCTCATCACTTCCGCTTCGGTCGCCCCGTCCGTCAGCTCCGCGGGTTCGGCATCAACATGGTCCACATACAGCGCATCACCGTACATCTCCCGCTGTTGCCGCAGGTAGGCGCGCGCTTCGTCTATCGGCTGTTGCATGATGCAAACATACTATGCAATCGGCAGGCGTTGTAGGTCAACGTAAACCTCCGTGTGACCATAGGTAATGGTGCCTGTTAGAGACTATTCGTACGTTGCATCCATGAACAAGCTAACCTTCATGATTGCGCTGTGCTCCGCCGGGCTTCTCGTGGCCTTCCTGGGCGGTTGCTCGTCGTCAACGCAGCCCGACGAGAGTAAGGTGCGGTTTTCCATGACGCTCGTCGGCGCTACGGACGGGTCGCGCAACTTCGCGACACATACGATGGCAACGGTGCTTACGTCGGACACGACGCTTGCTGTTGTGGGATCCAACACACCGTTGAACACAGCGGTAGCAAAGAATAACTACGCGCTGATCGAGTGTGTAGGAACCGACCTTGGACGCAGAGAGGTACGCCTTGACTCCGCTCGTACGCCGGCCAACATACTCGTCATGGTCAACGGCAACACGTATTTCGCTATCAGCGGATCGGTCACCATCACGGAAGTAGGCGCTGTCGGCGGGTTCGTGTCAGGGGTCTTCGAGGCTACGCTGGTCGGCGACAACGACGCCCGCATCCAGGTGACGAATGGCTCGTTCACGGTTAGACGCGTAGCTGACAATAGTAGGCTGGAGTGAACGGCGCAGCGCGCCCCCTGAGCAGGCAATCGACGTCCCGGTGGCCTTCACTGCCGTCACAAGTATTCCTACAAGTGAAACGAGAAACGCCCGCAACCGGTATCGGTTGCGGGCGTTGTCATGTCGTGATTGCCTACGAGCGTGTTACTCCTCGTGAGCTTCGGCCTCTTCGGGTTCTTCCTGCGAGTCGGCACCCTTGGTCTTTGCCAGAGTAAAGACGATCTGGCCGGCCTTCTTGTCGAACTTGCCCTTCAGGTGTGACCCATCAGGGAAGCCGCCTCGGAGGATCTCTTCGGCGACGGGGTCCTCGACAAACCGCTGCAGCGTTCTGCGGAGCGGTCGCGCACCGAACTTCTCGTCGAAGCCCTTGTCGGCAAGGAAGTCCTTGGCAGTCTTGGCCAGCTCCAACGTGATGCTGCGCTCATGCAGACGCTTGAGCACGCGCGCCAGCTGCAGATCGATGATGCGGTACATGTGTTCCTTCTTCAGCGTGCGGAAGATCACGTACTCATCGATGCGGTTCAGGAACTCCGGATTGAAGAGACGCTTCATGGTCTCTTCCACGGTGGACTTCATGTTCTCGTACTCATCGGCGGCAGCATCTACGGCAAAGCCGATCTTTCCGCCGGCCTTGACGTCGCGCATGCCGACGTTCGACGTCATGATGATGATCGTGTTCTTGAAGTCCACACGACGTCCAAGTCCGTCTGTCAGCTGTCCGTCGTCAAACACCTGCAGCAGGATGTTAAAGACGTCCGGGTGGGCCTTTTCGATCTCGTCAAGCAGAACGATCGAATACGGCTTGCGACGAACCTTCTCCGTTAGCTGTCCGCCCTCTTCGTATCCGACGTAGCCCGGAGGAGCTCCAACAAGACGCGACACCGTGAACTTCTCCATGTACTCGCTCATGTCGATGCGGATCAGGGCATCCTCGGTGTCGAACATGTAGCGTGCGAGCGCCTTGGCCAGCTCGGTCTTGCCGACGCCGGTGGGACCCAGGAACATGAAGGAACCGATCGGACGTGAAGGATCCTTCAGTCCGGCACGGGCACGGCGAATGGCCTTGGCAAGGTGCTCGACGGCTTCGTCCTGTCCGATGACCTGCATCTTGAGTTCGTCGGCCATGCGAAGCAGCTTGGCCGTCTCGCTCTCGGCGATCCGGTTCACGGGGATACCCGTCATCATGGCAATGACATCGGCGATGTCATCTTCGGTGACGTCGTGAACAACGTCCGACGACTTGTTCTCCCAGTCTTCCTTGGCCTGCTCGAGTTCTGCCTGGTAGCGCTTCTCGAGGTCGCGCAGCCGCGCTGCCTCTTCAAAGTTCTGCGTGCGCACAACCTGGTTCTTTTCAAGGCGCACACCTTCGATCTTCTCTTCCAGCTCGAGCACTTCCTTGGGCACGGTGATGTGCGACAGGTGTACCCGTGCTCCGGCCTCGTCCATCACGTCCAGCGCCTTGTCCGGCAGGAACCGGTCCGTGATGTATCGGTCAGCCATCATCACGCAGGCACGGACGGCCTGTTCGGAGTAACGCACACCGTGATGCTTTTCGTAGCGCTCGCTGACGTTCTGCAGGATCTGCACGGCCTCATCGGCCGTCGGCGGCTCGACAAGGATCTTCTGGAAACGACGGTCAAGCGCGCCGTCCTTTTCGATGAACTGACGGTACTCGTCCAGCGTCGTTGCGCCAATGCATTGGATGTCGCCCCGCGCTAACGCCGGCTTGAACATGTTGGACGCATCGAGCGAGCCTGAGGCACCGCCTGCACCAACGATCGTATGCAGCTCGTCGATGAACAGGATGACGTCCTTGGCCTTTTCCAGCTCGTTCATCACGGCCTTCATGCGCTCTTCGAACTGGCCACGGTACTTGGTACCGGCTACGAGCGCGGCAAGGTCAAGCGTGACGATGCGCTTGTCGAACAGCACACGCGATACCTTGCGCTCGATGATGCGGATGGCAAGCCCTTCAACGATGGCTGTTTTGCCAACACCGGGCTCTCCGATCAGGACGGGATTATTCTTTTTGCGACGTGACAGCACTTGGGCGACACGTTCGATCTCTTTCTCGCGGCCGATGACGGGGTCGAGCTTTTCTTCAAGAGCGAGCTTGGTCAGATCGCGACCAAAGTTGTCGAGCACGGGCGTCTTCGTGCGCTCGGCAGATCCCTTCGTCTTGCCCTGCCCCTTTTCCGCTTGCTTGGAGGGCTGACTGGGCTTACCGCTCAGGTAGGCGTCCAGCTCCTTGCGGATGACGTCGTAGTTGATGTTGAACTGTGCCAGGATCTGTGCGGCGATGTTGTCTTCATCGCGCAGCAGCGACAGCAGCAGGTGCTCCGTGCCAATAACGTCTGACTTGTACAGCTTCGCCTCGAGGTACGTGATCTTCAGTACCTTCTCGGCCTGCTTCGTCAGCGGAATATTGCCGATGGTCAGCGGACCGCCCATTGAGCGCACCGTGTCCTCGACAGCACGTTTCAGCTTTGACAGGTCGACATTCAGGTTGCGAAGGATCTTTACGCCGATGCCCTCGCCCTCCCGGATGATGCCGAGCAGCAGATGCTCTGTGCCGATGTAGTCATGTCCAAGACGAAGAGCCTCTTCGCGGCT
>JAULYI010000167.1:0-13068 GCA_032117915.1 Kapaibacterium sp. (SeqCode)
CTTAGCACCGACGGCCACATACATGGTCCGTATGAACGGATCTGCCGTACGTAGGCGGCGTGGTGCCGAAAACGACAGTCGCAGCGTAGAGTCCGGAAGCCACATGCCATTAACAGGAAACACCGGCTCCGATAGATGCAAACCGCGAACACCATACGAGCTATGAAAGCCATGGTGGCATCCGGTACTCATCAGTAGGATGCCGCACCAAGGGAGAAAGAAAGCGATGAAGCGATTCATGACGACAAAAATAGGTCTGCATGGGCCCCAACGGCCTCTGTGACTACACGCGACATTGTACGCACAGCATCATTTGCCGCATGAAGCACATCATCGTGATGCACGGCAACGATGGCCGTATCTGTTAGCGTATTGGTGACCATGGAGCAGATCACGGTACGCATGCCGCGTGTCGAGGCGTGTAGGAGTTCGATGGCTGTAGACATCCCCACCGTATCGGCACCAAGCATCCGAAGCATGTGGATCTCGGCTCGTGTCTCGTATGATGGGCCGGTCACTTGGACGTAGGTACCACTGGTCACGCTAACACGTGCTGCTCGACAGCGTTCGATGGTCGCATGAAGCCACCGGCTGTCGGGGGCTGGACGCAGTGGTTCCGATCGGGGTACCGACGTATAGGTAAGGTTGATCACGTCTGACGGCAGCATGACGTTACCAACCGTAAGGGCGGGTGATAAGCCGCCGGTAGCATTCGTGAGGATGAGCGATCGAATACCCAGATCGGCGACGATATCGATCAATGCCGTAATCTCGCCCAGTGGATGTCCTTCATACAGGTGCAGACGTCCGGTTGCCACGAGCACGTCGGTCGAGCCGATGCGACATTCAAGAATCGAGCGTCCGTGTCCCGCTATACCTGGTAGAGGCAATCCGGGGATCGATGCCATGTCATGTTCTGCCACGATCTCGACGTCCGCGAATGCACGCATGATTCCTGATCCCGCGATGATGGCAAGGACGGGCCGCGTGCGCAGACGCTCACGGAGTGCGGTGGAAGCGACAGTGACCGGATCAAGCATGCCACAAACCTAGCTATCGCCGTGGGCACGGTGAAGTGCTATCTTTGCCTTATGATGAAAAGCATGACAGGGTACGGCCGTTTTGAAGCGTCTGTGCTCGGACGAACATGTACGATCGAAGCGCGCTGCGTGAATGGTCGCTACTTGGAAGTTGGTACGAAGCTCCCAAAAGAGTGGGCTGACAAGGAGCTGTTGATCCGCGAGCTCGCAAGAGAGCACGTCACTCGCGGCTCCCTCTCGCTGTACGTTCGTGTTGATGAATCGGCCGCCTTGTCGAGTGTGACGCTTAACACCGCGGCCGCCAGCTCCTACGTGGCCTCACTTCGCTCATTGCAGCAGGAGTTGGGGTTAGCCGGCGACGTAACGCTCGACCATTTGGTTGCGTATTCGGGGATCTTCCAGCCGGCGCAGCCCGACGCAGAGGCAGTGGATGCGTGGCCCGAGCTCAAGATAGCCATCGGTGGTGCACTCGAAGCGCTGAACGCCATGCGTGCGAAGGAAGGTGCGCAGCTCGCACTGGACTTCCTTCACCGAATCGAGATCATGGAGTCAACGCTGAAAACCATCGAGGAACGCTCCCATGCAAGGATTCCGCTTGAGCGGGAGCGCTTACGTGAGCGGGTTCGCCAGCTGGTTGATGACGCCGTCCTCGACGAGCAGCGCCTGCAACTTGAGATCGTCCTGCTGTCTGACAAACTTGACGTATCAGAAGAATGCGTCCGTTTGCGTTCGCATATCAAGTTCTTCCGTGAAAATCTCGCCGAAGGCGTCGGAGTGGGTCGTAAGCTCAACTTCCTCCTGCAGGAAATGAATCGGGAAGTGAACACCATCGGATCCAAGTCGAATGATGCCGAGATCGCCAGAATGGTTGTCGGCATGAAAGAAGAACTCGAACGAATCCGCGAACAGGTGCAGAACATCGAATGATAAAGCATCTAATCGTACTCAGCGCCCCCAGCGGTGCGGGAAAGACCACGGTTGCACGACATCTGCTCTCGACGTTTCCGTTCCTGTCGTTCAGCGTGTCCGCCACTACCCGTCCTATGCGTCCGGGTGAGGTCAATGGTCGTGATTACGTCTTCCTTAGCCGCGATGAATTCCGACGTCGGATCGAGACCGACGATCTTATCGAGTACGAGGAGATCTTCGGCAACTATTACGGAACGCTTCGTTCCGTTGTTGAAGAGTCCATCAGTCGGGGACAATTCGTAGTGTTTGATGTTGACGTGAAGGGGGCGTTGTCACTCCAGCGGGCTTTTCCTGCTGAAGCCCTCTTGATCTTTGTTGCTCCACCTGACATGCAAACGCTCGAGACACGGCTGCGAAGCAGACAGACTGAATCGGACGAGCAGATCACGATGCGGCTTGCACGTGCCGAAATGGAGATGGGTCACCGTGATGACTTTGATGTGGTCCTCGTAAACCGAGATCTACCTCAAACACTTGACCGGGCCGTTACGGTCGTACGCCAGTACACTGAGGGTGCTCCCGAGCAGACATCACTCTTCGGTTCGTAGACCCAACTGATTCGTATTTTTGCCGACTATGAAGAAGACATCGGCAAAGACGACGGCAGTAACGGCACTGCCATCCCGTGAAGACATCCTCAAGGATTTTCGCATTGCTGTCGAGAGTCGACAGGCATCCTTGCTGGGTCGGAGGGAGGTACTGACCGGGAAAGCGAAGTTTGGAATCTTTGGTGACGGCAAAGAAATCGCCCAGCTGGCTATGGCCAGAGCCTTCCGAAAGGGAGACTGGCGGTCCGGGTATTACCGAGACCAGACGTTTATGTTCGCCATCGGTGAAAGCGACGTCCAAAAGTTCTTCGCTCAGCTCTACGCGCATACGGACGTGGTTGCAGAACCTGCATCGGCAGGACGGTCCATGAACGGGCACTTTGCCACGCGTTTTCTGGACGAGAAGGGGCAGTGGCTGTCCCAAACGGATCGATACAATGTTTCGGCCGACGTATCACCCACTGGTTCACAGATGCCTCGTCTTGTCGGTCTTGCCTACGCCTCTGTCGTCTATCGTAATGTCGAGGAGTTGCAGGCTCTGTCCGCCTTCTCGTCGAACGGCAACGAGGTTGCCTTCGGCACGATCGGCAATGCCTCCTGTGCGGAGGGAATGTTCTGGGAGTCCGTTAATGCCATCGGCGTACTGGGTGCTCCCGCCGTGATCTCTGTCTGGGATGACGGATATGGCATTTCGGTGCCGAACCACATGCAGGTAACGAAGTCAGACGTAGGGGCCCTTCTTTCGGGATTTCAGCGCAAGCCAGGTACAACGGATGGGTACGACGTGCATGTCGTTCGCGCTTGGGACTATCCTGCGCTTGTAGAGACGTATGCGAAGGCGGCCGACACGGCACGGCGGGAGCATGTTCCGCAGATCGTCCATGTTGTCGAGGTGACACAGCCGCAGGGTCACTCCACTTCCGGCTCCCACGAGCGGTATAAGTCGCCGGAACGCCTTCAATGGGAGAAGGATTTCGACGGTGTTGCACGGATGCGCAATTGGATGGTCGATCAGGGCATTGCTACAGGCGATGAACTCGATGCGATCGAGCTTGAGGCAACGGCGAATGTGCAATCGTGGAAGGGCGCCGCATGGGAAGCCTACATCGGGCCGATCCGCAGGGAGATCACGGAATGTGCATCGATGCTCGATGCGCTTGCGGTGGATGTTCCCGAGGTCGCTGCGATTCGTAGTGAGATAACCTCGATCCGCGAGCCATTCCGTCGCGACATTCTGGTCGCCGGTCATAAGGCACTTCTTGCGTCCAGGGCCAGCCTTGCGCCGGCAAGACAGCGGCTGCTTGCGTGGTTGCAGCAGTATGATGTCTCCGTCGAACCCACCTACGCATCGCATCTCCACAGCGAGTCTGACCAGCAAGTCTTGTCGATTGCAGCCCTTCCGGCAACCTATGATGATGATCCTCAGCAGGTAAATGGAAGCGAGATCATGAATGCCTGCTTTAATGCTGCACTTGAGCGTGATCCACGAGTTGTTGCCTTCGGTGAAGACGTTGGTCAGCTTGGCGATGTCAATCAGGGGTTTGCCGGTCTGCAGGCCAAGTACGGGCACCTCCGGGTCAGTGATACCGGTATCCGTGAGGTTACGATCCTGGGGCAGGCTATTGGTATGGCCATGCGTGGACTGCGACCGATCGCAGAGATGCAGTACCTCGATTATGTGCTCTACGCACTGCAACTGATGAGTGATGATCTATCAACGGTGCAGTGGCGTACGCGCGGCGGACAAAAAGCACCCGTCATTGTGCGTACACGTGGACACCGCCTTGAAGGGATATGGCACTCCGGGTCGCCCATGGCAGGCATCATCAATCTGGTGCGTGGCATGTATGTCTGCGTACCCCGAAACATGACGCAGGCCGCAGGCATGTATAATACACTGCTGGCCGGGGATGATCCTGCGATCGTTGTTGAAGTTCTCAATGGGTATCGACTGAAGGAGCACCTTCCGTCTAATGTTGCAGACTTCCGGGTTCCGCTTGGAGAGCCCGAGATCATCCGTCAAGGACATCACATCACGGTCGTGACGTATGGTGCCTGCTGCCGAATAGCACTTGATGCCGCTGCCCAGCTATCTGATGTTGGCATCGAGATTGAGGTTGTCGATGTGCAGACGTTGTTGCCGTTCGACCGGACACATACCATCGTCGAATCACTGAAACGCACGAACCGTGTCGTCTTTTTTGATGAGGATGTACCCGGTGGCGCTACGGCGTATATGATGCGCCAGGTCCTTGAAGTCCAGGACGGCTACCGCTGGCTCGATTCGGCTCCGCGCACGATCACGGCAACGGAGCACCGGCCGGCGTACGGAACAGACGGCAACTACTGGTCGAAGCCAGAGGTCGAGCATGTGTTCCGGGCGCTGTATGCGGTAATGCACGAGGCAGACCCAGTCGCATTCCCATCGCTGTTTAGCCTTTCCTGACATTTGTCATAGTGTCATTACCCTGTCTCTACTTCTTGACGTGGGTCTGCCCTGCATGTAGATTCGTGTTGTGAATATTCGGCGGCCGATGTGTCGCTGATGTTCGCGCTCACGTACTCTAATCGGGCATCGCATGGACTTGATGGCGCTGAATGACGAACCGTCATTCGTTGGAATGGATCTGTGTGTCAGCCCGACCACTACGGCTGACTGTGCAGCATGAAGCAGGTTCTCGACGAACAGCTTGCCATATCAGAGGTGCAGCCCATCTGCGCGCACTGTGGTGACGTATGCAACGACGTGCGTATCACCGCCGATGATCTCGTGTTTTGCTGCTCCGGCTGCCAGTCCGTGTACGAGATTCTACAAACCAATAACCTTTGCGACTATTACTCCTTCGATCACAAGGCGGGTGTGTCAATGAAGGGGGCAATGACGGATGAGTATGCCGTACTGGATGATCCGGACATCGAGCGGCAGTTCGTGGAGTTCGATAGTGGTACCACCCGACGCCTCCGCTTTGAGATTCCTGCCATGCACTGTGCGTCGTGTGTGTGGTTGTTGGAGCAACTGGACCGATTGAACACCGGCGTGCTGCGCTCGGAGGTCGATCTCATGCGTAAACTGGTACGCATCGACATCGACCCCCGTAGAACAACCGCTCGCGCGGTAGCCGCACTGATTGCGTCCTTGGGCTACCGCCCGCTGATTCGTCCGGAAGGTGCTGCTGGAAGCTCTGTAGCTATGCGATCGATCTACGTGCGATTAGGTGTTGCCGGCTTTGCTGCGGGCAACGTCATGATGTTCAGTATCGCACGGTACGTTGCCGGACCTGACGGTATGATGCCATCGCTACGATTGGTCTTTGACGTACTGTCGATCCTGCTGTCGATACCCGTTCTGGTGTTCAGCGCCTCATCCTGGTGGCGGTCTGCATGGGGCGCGTTGCGTCAACGCAGACTGAATCTCGATGTGCCGGTCGCTCTTGGCATCCTTGTACTGTTCGTACGCAGTGTCGTTGACATCCTGATGGGAACGAGCGAGGGCTTTCTTGATTCGTTCACGGGACTGGTCTTCTTCCTGCTCATCGGTCGACTGTTTCAACAGAAGGCCTTCGACGCAGTATCCTTCGATAGAACCTACCGCTCTTTCTTTCCGCTTAGCGTTCGGGTTAGCAAGGGAGAGCATGAGGAATCCGTGCGCGTTGACAACGTGCACGTCGGCGATACCATCGTAATCCGGAATGGTGAGGTGATACCGTGTGATGCCATGCTGGTGAGCTCTGGTGGTTACATCGATTACAGCTTTGTAACCGGCGAGAGCGTCCCGGTCGAATGCGTAGAAGGGAGAATCGTGTACGCCGGCGGAAGAGTCGTTGGTGGACGTCTTCGCATGACCGTGACCAAGGCCGTTTCGAACGGATATCTGGCATCCCTTTGGAACAACGCAGACGCCAGCGTACGTCGAACGTCCTTGCTTGATCTTGCCGATTCCTTTGGTGCCTGGTTCACGATTGGCGCCGTCGGCATTGCTGGAATTGGCGGCCTGCTATGGCTACCGGACATTAGTATGGCCCTGACCGCACTCAGTGCCGTGCTTATCATTGCCTGCCCTTGTGCGCTGACGCTTGCAGCGCCAGCCACATTGGGCACGGCGATGGGGTTGTTAGGCCGTCGAGGGATTTTCGTCAAGAACGTCGGTGTCCTGCTGGACATCGCAAAGACCAATGCGATGGTCTTCGACAAGACGGGAACGCTTACCGAGTCCGAGCATTCGCTGTCCTGGGTTGGTCCGGAGATCGGCAATGAGCTACGTGGCTCGATCTCCGCCGTTGCAATGCAGAGCACACACCCGGTCAGCCGATCTGTTGAACGGCTCTTTGGTGCCTCGTTGCAAACCGTTACCGATGTTGAGGAACATGTTGGTGCAGGTATTCGGGGTATCGTTAACGGTCGTGTCATTGCTATCGGATCTGCCAGCTTTGCCGGTAGTCGTAACGCCTATGTCGAGGTTGCGGCCAGCGTTGCTGTCGACGGACGCCCGATCGGATCGTTCCGGATCGTGCCGCAACTCCGTGACGGTATCGATACCCTCGTCGGTGCGCTACGCCGCGACCACGATGTCTATCTCGTTAGCGGAGACAGCTCCAGGGATGCCCTTGCCTTCGAACCGGTCTTCGGTGCCGCTCGCATGCGCTTCAATGCCTCGCCACACGACAAGATCGACGTCCTTGAACAGCTCGCCCGTCAGGGGAGGCACACCGTGATGATCGGCGACGGCCTGAATGATGCGGGTGCCATGCGGGCCGCACACGTAGGCATTGCCGTAACCGAGGGGACGGCGACGCTTGTGCCGGCTTGTGATGTGATCATGGGCGGTGAGACGTTGCAGGACATGGCGAACCTGATCGCGTATGCCCGGAACCTGCGCTCACTTATTTGGTTTAGCCTTGTGTTTTCGATGGTGTACAACGTCATCGGCGTTGCCTTGGCTATAACCGGCACGCTTTCACCGGTCACTGTCGCCATTATGATGCCCCTAAGTTCCCTCATCGTGACTGCCGTGAGCGTCGTTGGTGCACGATGGTACGGCCGGAGGTCTCAATGGGTGTCATGACGTTGCTCGTCATCTGCAGTATCGTAGTAAGCTCGGGTTTTCTGCTGGCCTTCCTTTGGGCCACGCGCCGCGGCCAGTACGATGATATGGCCACACCGTCGATCCGCATGCTCTTCGAGGACCGGCACACAGACGAATCCGAGACAGAACATGACGTTCGTCATAGTTCTGATGGAACGAAGCAGTGAAATTCGCGATGCCATCATGTGTGGTATCGGAGGGATCTTCTCCTTCATTGTTTCACTACGTCGGGATCATGAAGCATGGACGGTTCAGCAACGACGTCAGGCGGTCAGGTGCGTGGACGCACCGAAACCATCGCCTACGACAACAACATTGTTCGCCTATTCGCAATGGCGGCGATGCTATGGGGGATCGTAGGATTCCTTGTAGGACTCATCGTCGCGATCAAACTCTATGCTCCAGAGTTCCTGGGTGACTGGTCCTGGCTGTCATATGGTCGTCTTCGACCGTTGCATACCAATGCAGTCATCTTTGCCTTTGCCGGCAATGCTATCTTCTTTGGCGTGTATTACTCCCTGCAGCGCTTGTGTAAGGCGCGAATGTTCAGCGATCTATTAAGCAAGATCCACTTCTGGGGCTGGCAGACGATCATCGTATCGGCCGCGCTAACCTTGCCCCTTGGCATCACTACCAGTAAGGAATATGCTGAGCTTGAGTGGCCGATCGACATTGCCATCACGCTGGTATGGGTGGTGTTCGGATGGAACATGATGGGCACGATCGCCCGTCGGCGCGAAAAGCACATGTACGTCGCCATCTGGTTCTACATCGCAACGTTCCTGACCGTAGCCCTGCTGCATGTGGTGAACTCACTCGAATTGCCCGTATCGCTGCTAAAAAGCTACTCTGTCTATGCCGGTGTTCAGGACGCTCTGGTGCAGTGGTGGTACGGACATAACGCCGTTGCATTCTTCCTTACGACGCCCTTCCTGGGCATCATGTATTACTTTATCCCGAAGGCGGCAGAACGTCCGGTATTCTCGTATCGTCTCTCGATCATCCATTTCTGGGCACTGATCTTCCTGTACATCTGGGCAGGCCCACACCACTTACTCTATACGGCCTTGCCGGATTGGGCCCAATCGCTGGGTGCTGTATTCAGTTTCATGCTCATTGCGCCGTCGTGGGGTGGCATGATCAATGGTCTTCTTACACTGCGTGGTGCCTGGGATAAGGTACGTACCGATCCCGTATTGAAGTTCATGGTCGTTGGTATCACGGCCTACGGCATGTCGACGTTTGAGGGACCGATGATGTCCCTGAAGAATATCAATGCACTGACGCACTACACAGACTACATCATTGGACATGTACACCTCGGAGCGCTGCTCTGGAACGGCGGTCTGACCTTTGCGATGCTGTATTACATTTTCCCCAGGATCTACAGAACCAATCTTCATTCGAAGTCGCTGGCAAACTGGCACTTCTGGCTCATGACGCTTGGTGTGATCGTGTACGCCGTGCCTCTGTACTGGGGAGGCATTACGCAGTCGCTCATGTGGAAGGAGTTTCTGCCTGATGGGTCGCTACGTTATCCGAACTTCATAGATACGGTCACGCAGGTCATACCCATGTATGTGATGCGCTCCATCGGAGGTACCCTCTATCTGGTGGGCGCCTGCGTCGGTGCATGGAATCTGTACAAGACAGCCAAGAGCGGCAAGCTCGTTGCCAATGAAGAAGTGCAGGTTGTGAACCATCGTATCGATGACCCACACACGTCGGATACTAAGGGGCACTGGCACCGCTTCCTTGAGGCACGTCCGCTTCGCTTCAGCATCTACGTCTTCATTGCTGTGCTCATCGGCGGTGTCGTTGAATACGTGCCAACGGCGTTGATCAAGTCGAATGTGCCGACCATCGCTTCCGTGACGCCGTATACACCGCTTGAGCTTGAGGGCCGTGATATCTACGTCCGTGAGGGATGCTACACCTGCCATTCGCAGATGGTTCGTCCGTTCCGCAGCGAGACGGAACGCTACGGTGAGTACTCCAAGCCCGGAGAATTCGTGTATGACCACCCCTTCCAGTGGGGATCAAAGCGAACCGGTCCCGACCTGCATCGCGTTGGAAAGAAGTATCCCAACGCTTGGCATTACAAGCACATGAAGCGTCCCAAGGACATGGTCGAGAAGTCCATCATGCCACCGTATCCATGGCTGCTTGAGGCACCGCTTGATCTGACGCATACGGAAGGGAAGATCATCACGATGCGCAAGCTTGGCGTACCCTATGACGAAGGCTACGAGACAAAGGCTGTGGCCGATCTCAAGGTACAGGCCGAAGAGATCGCTGCCGACCTGCGCGCATCCGGCTTCAACGAGGCAACATCAGACAAGGAGATCATCGCACTGATCGCCTATCTACAGCGGTTGGGAACAGATATCAAGAAGCAGCCTACAACGGCTGGAATGCAGTGAGGGGAACATGTACAAGAATGTATTGACCGGTATTCCCGGCATAGAGGTCTATCCGATCGTCGCGCTCCTGATCTTCTTCGGCTTTTTTCTCGGCCTCATCGTGTGGTTCATCCGCGTTGACAGGACCAGGATGGACGAGGTGGCACAGCAGCCGCTTCACGACGCGGACCGCACACTAACATCTACTACTGAACAGCATCCCTGATTTCGGAGACAATATGCCCATGCAAGACGAAAACAAGCTGCTCGGTCACGATGCAGATGGCATCCAGGAGTATGACAACAGTCTGCCACGCTGGTGGCTGTACATGTTTTACTTCACCATCGTGTCCGGTGTGATCTACATGTATTACTACCACGGTTATCAAGGTAGTGACTGGAATGTGCTGTGGTTCACGCAGCGGACATCTGACTCCGAGTACCAAGCTGAGATAGCGGAGGCAAAAGCTCTGCTTGCAAATGCTCCCAAAAAGGCGGGCATCAAGGCTGTCCTCCTGACTGACGAAGCATCGCTATCGCGCGGTCAGGAGATCTTCGACGGAAATGACAATGCCTGCTGGACATGCCACCGGAATGACATGGGCGGGCAAGTAGGCCCGAATCTCACCGACGACTACTGGATCCACGGTTGTTCACTAGAAGACATCATGGCAAGCATCACGACCGGCTTTCCCGAGAAGGGAATGCTTCCGTACGGCATGAACAACAGACTGAGTGATGAGGATCTTCTTAAGGTAGCCTCCTACATCATCTCGAAGCGTGGTACGAACCCTCCAGAACCGAAGGCGATCGAAGAAGGACGCGATGTGTTCTGCTCGACTGCAGCACCGGCACAGTGAGCGATCGCTGATTGTGTGGATCATGATCATTCAACCCAGGTACATGCGCAATGGCAATCATTGATCTCGATATCGTCGATGATCACGAGCGATTCCGGTCGGAACTCGCAAGCATAGCGCCTGACGGGCGCCGACGGTGGATCTTTGCGAGGAAACCCTCGGGGAAGTACTATCGCTGGCGATCGATCATCGCCGCATTGCTCTTGTCATTCCTGTTCCTGGCACCGCATATCAAGGTCAACGGCCATCAGTTTGTGCTGTTGAATTTCATCAAACGCGAATTCGTGTTGTTCGGTGTTCCTTTCTGGCCAAACGACTCATATCTGATCCTGTTGATCTTCTTGACGGTGCTGATCTCGTTCGTCGTCTTTACTGCCATTCTCGGTCGCCTTTGGTGTGGATGGCTATGCCCGCAGACGATCTTTATGGAAATGGTGTTTCGACGGATTGAATGGTGGATCGATGGCGGTCCAAAGGAGCAAGCGCTGCGGAAAGCAGGTCCGTGGACATGGGATCGATTGTGGCGTGCATCGCTCAAGGTCACCGTGTTTTTCGCAATCTCATTCGCCATCGCCAATACGTTTCTGGCATACGTTGTATCCACCGACGCATTACTGCTGTACATCAGTGATGGCCCAGTGGCACATCTATCGTTGTTCATTCCGCTGCTGATCTTTACGGTGGTGTTCTTTGCCGTGTTTTATCGCTTCCGTGAGCAAGCTTGTCTAATCGCATGTCCGTACGGCAGGTATATGTCAGCACTTGTTGATCAGAACACCGTGGCAGTGACATATGATTTCAAACGTGGGGAGCGTCGTGCGAAGTGGACAAAGGAAGATAATGACGCAAAGCAGCGTTGTCAGGAACAGGGCACGTCCGTTGAACGGCCCAACGGGCATGGTGATTGCGTTGACTGTCATCAATGTGTGACAGTGTGTCCAACAGGGATTGACATACGGAATGGTATTCAGCTTGAATGCGTCAATTGTACCGCCTGTATAGACGCATGTGATGAAGTGATGAATAAGGTTGGCTTGCCACCGGGACTCGTTCGGTACACAAGCGCAACGATGGTGCTGCAGGGGGCGGCGACGTGGTTAACGCCACGGATCAAGGCATATCTGGTTGTGTGGCTTTTGATGGTCTCGACAGTTGTGGGTCTCTACATCCAACGTAGCACGCTGGATGTTCAGATCGTTCGGCAATCCGGCTCACTCTGGGTGAACACAACAGGCGGCGTGGCCAACTTCTATACAATGCAGGTGATCAATAAAACCGATGAACGGCACACGGTTACGGTTGACGTCGTCTCACCAAAAGGTGCTACCGTACAACTCCTTGGGGTGATGCAACCTGTAGCTCCTCATGCCATTGTGAAAGGTCGACTGTACATTATCGTTCCGGATAGCCTCCGACGTAGCGAGACTAGCACGGTTGCCCTTGTCGTCCATTCTGGATCTGCGGAGATACTGAGCACAACCGTGTCGTTCGTGGCACCACAAAAAGATTGAAAGGCAATAATCATGAACATGCACTGGGGATGGCGACTCGCCATTGTGTACACACTCTTTGCGTTAGGCACATTGTCATTTGTAGGCTTTGCTCTGACAAACGAGGTCGACCTTGTACGCCCGGATTACTACGAGCAGGGTCTTCGGCATGACACGCATGCAGCGGCAGCAGCTCGAGCGGCCACACTCACGCCAGTACCTACCGTTGAACTTGACGCTCCGCAGCGCAGTATGCGCATCATGCTACCTCCATTAATGGCCGGTGCCAGATTGTCGATTGATATGTACTGTGCATCGAAGCTCCATCAGGATAAGGCCTTTGAGCGAACAATCGGTGAAGACGGTTCGATGGTGATTCCGCTCGGTGGATACGCATCCGCCCCTTGGGTCATGACAGCATCATGGACACATAATGGCTACGCCTATCGTATCACTCACAGTTTTACGATAAGGCACTAAGCATTATGGACATGATCGCTGGATTTGTTCTGGGATTGGCCGGAAGCATGCACTGCGCTGGAATGTGTGGGCCGCTGGTGGCTGCTCTGCCGTCTCCGGAGCATCGATCGGCCTCCTTCATGGCAGGTCGCATCGCGTACAACGTTGGCCGCGTGTCCACCTATGCCATCATGGGGGTAGTGGTTGGTCTTGGCGG
>JAULYI010000168.1:0-2933 GCA_032117915.1 Kapaibacterium sp. (SeqCode)
ATCTGCTTGTTGTACTCGGCCATCGCCTCTGCCTTTGCGGCAGCAGTGCGATCGACGTCCGGGCTTACCAGGATATTCACTCGCAACTCGTTGTTGGTGCGCAGGTATTCCTTGAGACTGGCGATCTCCGACGAGGCAGTAGCGGTGACCGTTGCAGCATTCAGTTCAAATCCGCGGCTTGTCAGCAGCACGTTGCCCTGCGTGAAGGCCTTGACCATGAGGTCCTGCTCGATGGTCTGCGCCTTGCGGCTGGCAGGCACATTCACGGTGAACTCCTTGCGTTCAACGTTGTAGCCGCGAGCCACCAGCTTGAGTGTGCCCGGTTGGTTGGCGATGATCAGGTAGGCGCCCGTCGCGTCGTTGGACTTGTTCGAGAATTTCTTTCCGTCGGGCTCAACAGCATCAAGCTTGATGCCGAGGGGCTTACCGGTGACGGCATCCTTGACGACACCCTTGATGGTTGCAGGACCCTGCAGTTGAGCTACGGAGGTTCCGATGCAGAGCATTGCAGCGGCGAGTGTGGCGATGGAGCGCCGAACGTTGACGAACATCATGTCGAGGCTGGTCCTTTTGTTGTTCCCAGAAAGCGGGCAATTCCTTGTTTGCAGTCTTCCGTCTGTCGTGCCGTTGCATTCATGGCGGCGGCGTAATGCAGTCCTGCGTCGAGCGACATGCCATGCAACGACGAGAGCATGGACTTGCTGAGTGCAAGTGCCGATGCGGAGTTCTTAGCCACGCGGCCTGCCAGGTCCATGACTTCCTGCTCCAACACTTCGTCATCCACCACGTGGGTGATCAGGCCGATACGGAGTGCTTCGTCGGCGCTGATGTTCTCTGCCGTGAGCACCAGTCTTCGTGCCTGCGTATCGCCGATCTTACGCAGCAGATAGACCATGACGATGGCCGGGATAAAGCCGATGCGTACTTCGGAGTAGCCGAACTGCGCATGCTCGCGTCCGGCAACGATCAGATCGCACACCGTGGCCAGACCACAGCCGCCGGCGATGGCCGGACCATGCACCATGGCGATGACAGGCTTGGGAAGGTCAACGATGGACTGCAGCATCTGCATCAGATGCGTTGAATCCGCCAGGTTTTCCATTGGCGAATTCTCAGTGATCTGCTGCAGGTAGGCCAGATCGGCACCGGCGCAGAAGGCCGGCCCGTCACCACGAAGCACCACAACGCGCACGGCGTCGTTGTTGCGGACAGCGTCCAGTGCCCTGCCAATGTCCGTGACCATGGCAGCACTAAGGGCATTACGCTTCTCGCCGCGCTGCAGCGTGATGATGCCAATGGGGCCTTCGATGCGGAGTCCTACGAGATCCATACGGCAAACTTACTTAACGGACGATGACGAGCGGAACCACGTCGTGCGTCATGATGCTCTGACCTCGCAGCGTCGCCTTGAGTGCATAGGTTCCGGAGGGAAGACTCCGCAGGTCGATCGGGATGATCAGGCGGGCCTGACCGACGTTCGCGGAGGCCACGATACCGAGATGCCTGCCCAGGTTGTCGTAGATGTCGAGCGTGACCGTGGCCGCGCCCTGAGGGTCGGCCATGGCACGCGACGCGTCGTACGAGACCAGGGCACGATCGCTGCTCGGCTGTGGATAGACGGTGATGGACGGCGGCACGCGGACGTCTGCGGTGTTGATCCTTGCGTCGGCCTCGGCCGTTGACCGAGCGGAATCGTCATCGATGGAGATGACCATGCGAAGCAGCTTGCGCTCTCCCGGACGCAACGGCTGGTCAAGCACACACCGAGCCACAATCGCAACATCATTGGTATCGACGTAGGAACCGTCAGCTCGCAGCAGCGAGTCTTTCATTGACGGTGGCATGGCGGAATACGTGATCGTGTTGTCGACGCCAACCACTCGAACGCGTACGTCTGTGTGCGGCGATGATAACGCAACGGTAACAGCCGGCGCATCGCGGCGCGACGTAAGCATGGTGGCACGGCTACCGGCGGCACGCACGACGTTGGCCGAAGGCAGAGAGCCCAGGTCCCAATCGAAGAACCAGCCCAGAGCAACGTTTGACAGTATGGTGTCACTGATGTTTTCGATGATGATGTCATTGACGACCACGCCGGTATCGGCCGATGCAATGCTAACCTGTTGCGTAACGCGCACGCCCAAGCGCATAGAGTCCGGCGCGTCGGCGTCGGTCACGATTCCCAACGATGGTGTCGGGTCGCGGAACGGCTTCTCGGGCCGGAAGTGATCATTCGTACCACGTCCGGCTCTGATGTTGTCAACCACGCGCTGCCCAGTACTCACGATCAGTCCTGCTTCGTAGAGCAGGCCGCAGGCCGTCTTGTAGCGTACGCCATCTCCCAGACCCCGCTGCACGTCGGCCCAACCAAGTCTACCTCGGTCACCAACACTCAAGGACAGCACGTCATTCTGCAGCGTCAGGTATGGCGGTGCCGGCACGATGGGCAGCAGCAGCGTCTGCCGGTGTTCTTCACCGGCAAGCGTCGTGCCCGTCACCGTCATCCGAATGAACGTCATCGTATCCACGTCGCGCAGCACGCGCGCCGTTGTGATGGTCTGCTCACCCGTCACGGCCGTGCCGACGATCGAGCCCAGCGCCACGTTGGTGGTCTGCAAGGCAATGGCATCAGCGGCCGGCCCAACCACGTCAAGCGCAGCGCGTGCATCGCGAAGTTCCGCCAGTTCCGTGGCCAGGGCTACGCGCACCTCCACGTCATCGCCCGGCCCCCATCGTCCACCTCCATTACGGGCAATGGTTGTGGATGCAACGCGCAGGGCAGGGATCGAATCAGGGGGCATGGTAAGGGCACGCAAGACGTTGACGCGGCCCGGAATGAGGTCGGCCACGGCAGCATTCTTCGCACCGATGTCATCAACTGCCGTACGCACCATAGCACATGCCTGTGCAGGAGTGATCGTGGGGTGTTTGGA
>JAULYI010000169.1:0-3106 GCA_032117915.1 Kapaibacterium sp. (SeqCode)
CCGTAAAGTCGGCCTTCACACAGCTCCGCTGGTTCACCCTCGTGGGCTGGGCGATCTACCCCATCGGCTACATGCTTCTGCCCGGCAACCTGCTGAGCGGCATGGGTATTCCTCCGTCCAACATGGACCTGATCTACAACATCGGCGATGCCGTGAACAAGATCGGCTTCGGTTTGGTCGTGTACACAATGGCTGTGAAGGACACGAAGTAATTCGTTAACTCACACTAACGCATCCAATGAAAGGGCGAGACAGTGTCTCGCCCTTTTGCGTTCCACCAGCCAAGGCCGGTGGCTATTGCTATTGCGTTTCACAAGACCATGGCTGCTGCCTGCCGCGCAATAGTGCTGCCTATGGCAACGCCCATACCGTTGCAGCCGAAGGCACGGATGACGTGCGGACTGTAGCGCTCGATGTGTGGTCGTTTGTCGTGAGAGAAGCCCATGATGCCGGCCCATCGATGTTCGATCGTGTAATCGAGCCCCGGTAGAATGACCGTATCAAGGAGTTGCTCCAGCCGGTCTTGTATCGTAGACGTTGTCTCCATGCTAAAGGTCTGCTCGCCAATAACGTCGAGGTTTCGTGCGCCACCCAGCAAGACGCGGTCGCCAAGAGACCGGAAGTAGACATAGCCCTCGTCCATGTGGTAGGAACCATGCAGTCGAAGATCGTCGACTGGTGACGTTACAAGAATCTGGCCGCGCGCCGGCACATACTCCTCACGCGGAACGCCATCAACGACGATAGGCCAGGCATTCGTGGCGATCACGATCCGCTCCGCTACAACCGTCCGCTGCCCGTTCGGTGTTCGTACGTCGATGCGTCCACCGTCGATCGACGTGACAGCGCATCCGGTACGGATGCGTACTCCCTTAGCCGCCGCCATGCCCCATAACGACTCCATCATCCGGCCGCTGTTAATGATGCCTTCGAAGGCTGTGTGGACCAGTGCATGCGTGGTACCAAAACCGAAGTGCCCGATGCGATCATCGCAACGCGTAAAGAAGGTGTCGTCGAACAGGGGGCGCAGAAGGTCGTTAAGCTGGTCTAAAGCGTCGAGCGCAGGATGATGCTCGGTGAAGATCTCGTGTGCTCCGTAGGACTCGAGAGCAAGGCCCTCGTCGCCAAGACGCTGGCGCAGTAACGCTAGACCGCTACGACGCTGCTCGATGATTGCCAACGCTGCATCGCTGCCAAGAAGGTTCACATCCTGAAAAATCTCGCTGGCCGAACCTACGCATGCGAAACCCGCGTTGCGTGAGCTGGCCCCGGACGGAACAACGTCACGCTCCAGGAGCATGACCTTGGTTGAAGGGTCGCGCTCGATGATGTCGATCGCCGTCGATACGCCTATGACACCGCCGCCGATCACCACAACATCGGCCTGCAGCATCGTTCTATCCCACCAAGACGGTGTCATGAGCTTACTCGCTGGTTTATCCGTTCTGCTAGACAAATTACCACTGTAACCATCCAAGGGGCTGCGGATTCTTCCCCCTGTACACGCATCAAGACCTCCATGTCTTACACCCTCCATACCGACGAAGAGTTGTTCGCCCTTGTGCGAGACAACAACGATGAGCAGGCCTATAGGACCCTGTTCCGTCGGTATGACAAGCGACTCTATGCCTATTGCCTGCGGGCACTGGGTAGTCACGAAGAGGCGCAAGACATGTTCCAGACGATCTCGTTGACCGTGTACGACAAACGGTCGTCGTTCACCGACGGAAGTTTCGCAGCCTGGGTCTTCACCATCGCCCGCAACGGATGTCTGAAAGCCCTACGGCAGCGGAAGCAGACGGTAGAGCTGACAGACGAAACGTATGTCCCTGATGACGATACCTCTCACACAAAAGGAGATTTCCTGTTGAAGGACGCGCTAAAGCGCGCCATCGCAGCGCTCCCCGAAGACTATCGCGAGGCACTGGAATTGAAGTATTTCGATGATCTGCCCTACGAAGAGATAGCTGCTACGCTGGGCATCACGCTGTCGCTTGCCAAGGTGCGCGTCTTCCGCGCCAAGAAACTCCTCCAAACACGATTGTCCCCGATCCTGAGTGAACTACGATGACCAACGAAGAACTTCTTGCCGGCTTCCTTGATCGCTCACTGAGCGAAGATCAGCTCGTAGATCTGGAAGTGCGCCGAGCAGCCGACCCAACGTTTGACCAAGATGTCCGCGAGATGGTTGCTGTCGAAGACGTGCTGCTGGCCGCCGCTCCTGTCACCGTGATTCCCACGGACTTCTTGGCACACGTCGAAGACACCATCGCTGCTACGGTTGCGACAGACGCCTCGGCGACCACTGCCGGTGTTTCCTCGGCAATCAAGACATTTGGTGTGGCCATCGCCGCCGTTGGTACTGCGGTCGGTATCTACGTGGCAACACAACGCACGGAGCCATTTGCTGCGCTCCCCTCGCAACCCGTAGCCGTCACACCTGTAACGACCACCTCGCCATCATCGGCGCCAGATGTGGAATCCGTACAGGCAACGCCGGTATCGGCGTCGCGCAGCACAACGATCGCCTCAAGCGTCGATGAACAGCAATCTGCCGACGGCTCCGCCAACGCATATGCTTCGGCGTCCACACCAATGGTTGACCGCCTGCTTGCTCAGTATGCCGCCTGCAAGCAGCAAAACGACAACATGCGCTGCACAAAGCTTGCACTGAACATCGGTGCGCAGTATCGTAAGCAAGGTGATTATCAGATGGCCACGACGTACTTAAACGAGGCGCTGGCATCTGCAAGAACGCTCCACGTTGTGCAGTACGAGGTAGAAGCCCTTGGTAGCATCGGACTGCTGAACCTAGATCGTGGCAACACCACCGCAGCGGCAACCTATCTGCGGTCAGCCATCGAGCGTGCCACCGGTGTTGACGGTGTGAATGCCGATGCCTATCGTCGAGCCCTCAGCGGACTCGAGTAAGCCACGCACGCCCCACGGTAGTGTGGCGGTCTTCCAGACAAAAAGCCCTACATGGTGTGTAGAGGATGACGGCGGTTTGCCCTAAACGGCGGCCGCCGTTGTTCGTTGTTACCGTGCCTTGCGATACACAGTCCATTTGCCATTCCAGAACCGTTGGTCCTGTTGATCCACACCC
>JAULYI010000170.1:0-6195 GCA_032117915.1 Kapaibacterium sp. (SeqCode)
GACAGGCATTTTGAATTCCCTTAGTCGCACCATCTTGGCTGGATTTGCCTTGCTGGCAGCCATTTTGCTCATGTTTGCTAACCAGGGCGCCCTGGGTTCGCCAGAATGGTTGCTGTTTTCGCTGCGCTGGCTTCATATCCTCTGTGGGGTGATGTGGCTTGGCTTGCTGTGGTATTTCAATGCGGTGCAAATTCCATCGATGCCCCAGATACCAGATGAACAAAAGCCAGCAATTAGTAAGGTCATGCCACTCCACCGTCCACCGCTTCGGCTTGACGTAGGGGGCTGGTGGTACGATCGGCTGCCATGGCATACCCAGTGGAACCGATACGGCCAAAAACATTTGGACATTCCCGTGTTCCGATACGAACACCCAGTCTTCAAACGCATCATCCGGGTCCGGCAGTCGGTCTGTTATCCATTCACTCATTCCAGCACCCTCCCTTCGGCCTTGGCGATGGCGGCTTCGACCTGCATCAGCAGTTCTTCGACAGGCATGTTCTCGATCAGGTCGCGGCAATCCTTCAGCGCCTCCAGCATCTCCGGCGCGGCGGCGAACATGTGCGGGCCGTAGGCGCCAAAGTAACCGCTGAAGTTAAGATACCTGTCCTCGAAATTGCCATCAATTGACAAATAGTTGCTGGTGACTTCGAATTGCCCTGCAAAAGAGAGCGGTTCAATCCTTAAGCGCCCCGGCGTGTGCTTTGCTTCTGTGCTCATGGCTTCATCTCCAGTTCACACGTGCAATGCTGCCGACCGCGTTGGTCCATTGTGCAGTAGCAGTTGTATTCCGTGTTGATGGTGAACCAGCTTGCTAGCCACAAGGCCAGCCATACGATCGGTGTCGTCATAGAAACCTCCATGCGTTAGGGGTGTTATAGATCCGTCCGAAGTCTTTGTTATCGCTGATGCCGAAGATACGGCGCAGGCGTACCGCGGTGTATGCGGCTTGTGTGGCGTTGAGCCCCATGCTGCGGCCTGCGCAGTTGACGCCCTGCCCTTCGGCCATGCGCACAAACATACCATGCTCGCGCGATGTCAGGTGTGGCGCTGTGCTCATCGTATGATCTGGCCAGTAATGACGTCCACCGTCGGCGTATGCACGGGATCGGGCGTTAGCAGCGTCACGGCTACAATGAAGGCCAGCACGGTGACGAAGGCCGCGACGCGGGCGGCCGTGCGCTTCTTGTCTGGGCTGTCAACGTACAGGCCGACGTGAACGTAGTCACGTCCGTTGATGCGGGTCTTATCCCACTGGATGCCAAAGCGTTTCATAGTGTACCTCCGATGAGCCAGCCGATGATGAAGCCGGCGGCGGATGAAAGCCCGATGATAGCGAACCGCGTGTAGACTTCGGGCAGGGTGGTAACAGCTGGGGTCGTTGGCCGCGGGGCTGGTGTCGTTAGCTGCGGGGCTGGTGTCGTTAGCTGCGGAGCTGGTGTCGTTAGCTGCGGGGCTGGACTGGTTGTAGCGATTGCTTGCATGTTACGAATTTGTCCCCTTGGCACACCTTTAATTGCGCCGTCCCTGATCTGTAATGCACTGCGAAGGTTTTGTTCAATATCGTGAGCATTGCCGCGGATTGTCTCGGAAAATCGGTTCTTTGATCGAATGACGTCAATGTAGATACTGTAGCCAGCCTGCGTTCGATAAGCTTTAACTTGTTTCGCAATCTTCACCCAGTCTCGATTGCCTGCAGTCCATGGCTTTGCTAGCAAACTGCTCAGTTTGTCAGCCATTTCGGACAATGAAGTCGTTGGGTTACTATCCTGCAGGCGTTCACGGTATGCTTCGGCCTGACGGTGAATACGTTTGCGTAACTCGCCGGCTGCTGCGGCCATTTCGTCTACGTTACGAGATGTCCCGCCTGTTACGTTATCTTCAAAACGTTTGCCCTTTACGGTTTTTACAACCTCTAAGCTGTATCGTTTTTTGGAGTAATGACGCATGTAGATGCAATCATCAAGACGGCAATACTTTACCTGTCCCTTGTTAACAGTTCGCTGCAATTCCTGCCGCACATTCACGGCTAGCTGTTGTATCGTACTCATTTCGTCCTCCGCTCATTTGCCCGCTGCTCGCGGATTGTTTGTAATGCCGCGGCCTTGAATGCCGCGATGATTTGGTGTTCCTTGCGGGTGCCTTCTGCAATCCGCTGTCCTGCCGGCGATGATGCTGGCACTAGACGAAGTTTGGTTGCCATACCGTACCTCAGTGTGAATGATGAATGATTGCGCGTTGTGCAGCCGCGCCCCTGCTTGTCTGTTATCGCTCTACGCCGTCGCTAGTAGCGCAATGCCATAGGTATTCGAAAACGTGCTTAACCGATCCGTTGTAGTTGACGTAAGCATCGAAAAAATGCTTATCCATTACCTGTATCGTACGATCTTCGCCGAGCAACCGCATGAGCTTTTGTGCTACTTTGTTTTTTGCTGTTAGGGGTGTCATGTTCGTCTCCGTGAGTTGGTTAGGTTGTTCTTGCGCGTTGTGCAGCCGCGCCCCTGCGAAATCAATTACAGTGAAATGCAGATGCTGCGCAGGACGCGGCGAGGGCGACGGTAAACAATACCTTCTGCAGCACGTAAGCGATCTAGGATAGGCTTCAGGGCTGCAAACTCTGCGGTAGAACAATACGCCTTTTGACCGTATAGCTTTGCCTGCAGAAGAAAATAGCCGTGCGCATCTGCAAATGTCTCGAATGTGCGGCTTGCAATCTTCTCGGGGTTTGTTTCCGTAAGCGGGCGGTTTTGATTGCGCTTGATCATGTCTCTGCTCCGTTGTGTTGGTTACGTCCACGTCCATCGTGAACAGTTGCAACATACGGCCACTGTCCGATAAAAAAAACTTGCGTGTAAACTATTTTCTGTTATAGACGAAAAAACCCCGTACAGTATGCCCGTACGGGGTGTCATATACTCGCGTCGTCAGTGGCTACGTTCGCCCTCCCATGCCGCAGTCATCGACCACGACGGGACGTAATGCCCGAGCTTGTGCAGCTCATGCCACCAGTGCATCCGTAGGGCCAGAATCTTAGCACGCTGCACGCTGCGCTTGGGCATATCATCCAGCACGTAGTCAGATGTCCACACAACGGCGGCAATCTGCTCTACGGTCTGCGGTTCTTGCGCTGTCACACGCCCGGCTCGGTAACGATCCGCACCCGCAGCGCAGCCGATGCCGCGTAGGTGATGGCGCTGGATTCGTTGGACAAGACGACGCAGTGGAAGTCGGAAGCAACAGCATCCGACCCAGACGTAAAGACGTAACTCGGCTTGATGGTAGCCTGCCATACGGTATCCGACCAGCGCACATAGTCCGCTTCTGCAATCTTGAACGCGCCGATGTAGTTCGTCGTCGACGGATTGTAGACGGTGTTAAGCGTCGGCGTTGTCGGTGCCGACGATGCACGTGTCCACAAGAGCAGCAGCAGGTCGGCCTTCTTGAGGTTGGCCGACGATCCTGCCGTCTCTTCGATCTGGATCTGTACGATGCGGCCCGGCTCTTGCGTCGTCGTCGCCATGCCCGGCACAACGAGCACCTCGGCGTGTGTAGGCTCTCCAATGCCGATGGCGTTCGTGGTGTCGATGGGCGTTACAAACGACGTCCAGCCGGAGTCGAGGTAACGCGATGCGATGGGTGTCTGTGGTATGCAGCTCATGATGTCTCCTTAGGTGAAAGCGTAGCCGTCGATGTTGTCTTGCGTGTTGGTGATATGGTCAAAGCCGCACATAGTCCGAAAGCCGCTGACATAGCCAACGACCGATGAGGGATGCAGATAGGTAGCGTTGCCTACCGCGCCTCCGAAGTTCACGGCGATCTGCACGACGTCACCGACGGCAAGGGACACGTTGCGCCCACCACGTACGATGCAGTCACGCACGAAGGCCGCATCGTCACCGCTGATCTCGGCGTCGACGCGGTCAATCACCGTGCGCAGAATCCCGTTGACGATGATACCGAGACGCACGGCCCCGACGGCTGCCGCGGTTGTGATGTTGATGCAGACGAAAGCGTACAGAAAGTACGTACCCTCCCACCCTGGTGCGACCTTCCACGACCACGACGTCGGTGTCGAGATAGCCCCCATCGCCCGCATGGCCTCGTTACTGAAGCGCAGCGGATCCCAGGCGTTGTTGGTGATGTCCTGATCTACGGTGATGTCCCAGTCGATGACGCGGTGCCAGTCGCCGACCCATGCTTTGCTGCGGTGTTCGGCCTCGCGGTCTGCCGTCGATAGGGCGTGGCGGTCGCGGTTCTGTACTTCGGAGTCAGCATAGACGACGGTGTTGTTCACCACGTTTTGCACGGTCGACTGGTACGTCGATGACGACACGGCGCCCCCTGCCGCTCCTGCAATGGGGAACGCTAGCGAGTTAGGCGCCACCTTGCGGTCTCTTATCGGGTCATTGATGGGCATAGTTAGGGCGTCGGTATGAGCATGAATATGACGGTCTGCGTGCCAGCTGTTACGTCGGTCTCTACGGACGTTATGACGGCGTTTGACCATGCGAGGTGTGGAACGTCTGACGTCACCTGCCCGCTGATCGTCATGCGGTCGCCGACGGACAGACGGTAGTCAATGAGCCGCGTGCGTATCTCGACGGTTGCGAGGTTGTCGTCACCGAACAGGGACACGTAGGCATTCGCCAGCGATGCGGGCATTCCCGTAGTGCGTTGCACCTCGATAGCCCACGCGTTATGCGCTTCTTTGTCGTAGGGTGGCGTGTCGGCGATGAGGGCGTTGTAGTCGAAGGCGTCGCCAGATCCGGCGCCCCACTTGATCTTCATGTTCTCGTGAACCTTGACGATCTCATTCGGGCTTACGGACGTGTCCCAGAACCAGAACTGATTGCAGTGTTGCAGGCCGGGCTCTGCGATGTACGGGTCGATGCCGAAGCGCAGATCTTCGCGACGCCCCTTGAACAGCGGCACGTTGTGCATGACCATATCGACCGTGTACTGTCTGTCAGCACGGGCCACGCCCGCGTTAGCGATATGCTGCGTGACCGTAGCGTCGCCGTACTCGGCAGCGAAGCGGGTTTCACAGCGCCCGATTGCCGATGCCGTCTCTTCGATGTTCGGCTCGTCCAGGCTGTCCATGATGTCGACAGTCGCCACATTTGTAGAGATGACGGGGCGTATCTCCCACGTGACGTTGACGACGCCCGGCTCGATGAACGTGTCGATGGCGTACTTGTAAGACACTTTCAAGAACATCGTTTCGCTGATGTCCTTGAAAAAATCCCACCACGACTCGTATCGTGTCCACCCGTACTTGTCCAGTGGCGACGCCAGCCCGCCGATGGTCTGCCCGTTCTGGGTTATGTGCGTGCACAGGTAGGTCGTCGCATTCGTCAGCGTCGAGCCTCGGGGCCTGCCCGATGCTACCGTCCAGCCGTTCGTATCGTACAGCTGCATGATACCGAGGGCGTCCGACGATTCCCAGTCGAGGCCATAGTCTGCCGTGTTGAACGTCGATGTTGAGCGGATGGACATCTTCTTAGCCTCTTGGCTGATGTAGTCCATGATCGCACCGAACGACTGTTCCCACGTGTGAAACTCGAGACGTTCGTCAAGGTTCGTCAGGCCCGTATCGTAGACGGCGTCATACAATCCGTCTCCGACGTTGGGCGCTCGCAGTTCCCACGCGATGCGGCGTATCTTGCGCGTCGACTCCTGCAGTCCTGTCCACGCTAGGCTGTTCGATGGCTTGATGCTGGACATGGTCCACTGCATAGCGTCCTGCAGTTCGATTTCGACGATGTACTCGCCAGACTGCCGCTCATAGCTCTGTGAATTGATACGCGCCTGCACACCACAGAATACGACGTTGACAGCACCGGCCACGCCGTAGTCGGATTTAAGGATGAACAGGTTACGCGCCACGTACCCACCCGGCCCTGCAAACTCTATGAACTTGGCCCGTAGTGCTGTTTGCAGCGCTGACGGGAGTCTGTTGATTACGACCTTGCACGTCATCGACGGCGGCGTCATCAGGCCGACGGGCAGCTCATCGAACGCGTGCGTAATCGTGCCGACTTCGACGAGGTTGGCGTCGGCTGCCGACAGCGTTACGACAGTAGTCTCGTCAGTGTCTGTGTCGTACGGCACGATGTCGAGCGTGTACGTGTGGCCGTTGGTTGCCGTCCACTGCTTGCGGTATATCGTGCCCATTACTGGCGACCTCGCAACTCA
>JAULYI010000171.1:0-10760 GCA_032117915.1 Kapaibacterium sp. (SeqCode)
CGACAACAACCGTTGACGCAGTGTCGAAACGGGCATACGCGTACACGCCGTTCTCGGGCGTTAGCTGCCGAAACGTACCACTGGTAATGGCCGAGCATGATGCTCTGAAGCGTGAAAGCTGCTGCACGAGACGCATGGCATTGCTCTGCTCTGGAGTCCGACCCTTTGCGGTAAACACCGAGCGTTTGTCGCCGGGCCAACCTCCGGGCACATCCTGACGGATCCTCCCATGTCCGTCCGTCTGGTCGAACAGGAATTCCGTTCCGTAATACAGGCACGGAATGCCGCGCATGGTCATGAGCATGGATATACCTTGGACGAACTTCTTGTAGTCCCGCCGGACCACGCCATAGAACCGTCCTAGGTCGTGGTTGTCAAGGAAGATCATCAGGTCCTGCGGTCGGTCATACATGTTGTCGGCACTCAGCGCTCGATACATGCGCGAGACGCCACTGTTCCACGTTGGCGTTGTCGTAAGCGCCTCGAGCCATGCCTCATGCAGCTGGAAGTCTGTCAATGAAGGTAGCCACGTGCGTTCGTCCCCGTCACCCCGTCTGTCACCGAAGGTGCCCTGTGTTACGACGTTGTCGGCCCACACCTCACCCACGATGCCAAGGTTCGGATAAACCGTTCGCAGGAGCCGCACGATATCGCGCATGAAAAAGACATCACTGTACGGATATGTGTCGATCCGTAACGCGTCGATACCAACCTCTTCGATCCACCATACAACGTGCTGCATCAAGTAGAGCGCAGCATGGTTGTTCTCCTGATTGACGTCGGGCATCGTGCGATCAAACCACCCACGCAGCATCCGCTCACGGTCTGCCCACACGGCATTGGGATCGTGAATCGTGCTGGCACGGCCATTGGTCTGCGTGTACGTTGGCCACCAGTTGAACCACGCAGAGTCGGGCGGCTGCTTGAATAGCCGGTGCTCACTGCCAACATGGTTGAATACCACGTCCATGATCAGACGCTTGCCACGATCGTGTAGATCGGATGCCAGCGAGCGATAGTCTTTCAGTGATCCAAGACGCGGGTCGATACGGTAGTGGTCTGTGATGGCATAGCCGTGATAGCTTGACACCGGCATGTCATTCTCGAGTACCGGAGAGAGCCACAACGCCGTCGCCCCGACGCTATCCAGATGATCGATACTCTGACGGATGCCTGTTAGATCGCCACCATGTCTGCCGTAGGGCTCGGAGCGGTCGACGGTGCTCTCGCGCATGGACGAGACGATGTCGTTCACGATGTCGCCGTTGGCAAAGCGATCAGGCGTGATCAAGTAGACCACGTCGGCGGACGACAGCCCCATGGCGTGCTGCCGCTCGGGGTGCCGCTCCCGAAGTTCAAATCCATACGTGGCACTAAGAGCATTGGACTGAGCCTTGATCACAACGCTTTGTGCGCCGGCCGTGTCATCCACGGCTATGCGCAGGTATCGATACCGTGGATGTGACGCTGCCTTGTCACGAATGATCCGCACGCCGTTACCCTCGATCGTGATCTGAGCATCGGCCAGACCACGTCCCTCGATCAGAAGCTCGACCTCGCGCATGGCGGCTTGCGACTCTTTCCAGCCGACCCACCAATGTGGTGGATCCACTCGTTCGATCGACAGTGATGACGTACTCACGGGATCGCCAAGCGGCAGTGTGCCGGCTGACAGCATCGCTGCCTGTGTTATCAAGAGCGCGATCACGATACAGTCCCGCAAGGTCGGTCTCCTCGGTGTTCGAGTGTGGTGATACAGACTTCGTGCGGGACATAGACAATTCGTCGGTCGAAGCGTTACATCCATGTTTCTACGACTGTTCTCGAGTCCTCGTGAAATGCAACTTGTCTGTCCGTTCCGGCTGCATGGCAGCAGGACGATTCTTGTAACGTCAAACCGAGGGTACCGTGTCCGTCGTTGTTCTTGATCGTCGATCGTATACCTGGGAAGATGCCGCCAAGGAGCTGGACTGGCAGCCCGGAGGAGGAGTCAATATCGCCCATGAGGCTGTGCGGCGTCATGCGCTGGGCGACCTCAGAGATCATGTAGCCATTCGCTGCATTCGTCAGGATCGATCCTTCACATCCATGACGTATGCCGAGCTGAATGCAAAAGCCTCACGGTTTGCCGTTGTGCTGCGCCGACTTGGCATCCGCGACGGACACAAGGTTGCCGTGCTTCTTGGGCGCACTCCGGAACTCTACATCGCAGCGCTTGGCACATGGATGCGTACGGCCACGTTCTGTCCGCTGTATGCTGCCTTTGGTCCGGAACCGATCAGACAGCGTCTTACACGTGGCGATGTGCAGATCCTTGTTACAACAACGTCCATGTTCGAACGGAAGGTATGGCACATGATGTCGGCACTGCCGGTACTGCAGAAGGTGTTGCTGACTGATGCGCCATCGCACATGGCACCGAACGTGTTATCGCTGTCCCTGCTGATGGCCGAGGCGGATGCAGACCATGTGATCCCCCGCACGGACCCCCAGACGCCAGCATCGCTGCATTTTACGAGTGGCACTACGGGTATGCCTAAAGGTGCCGTACACGTTCACGGGGCCATACTCACACACGTTGCCACGGCACGTAGCGTGCTTGAGCTCCGTGATGATGATGTATTCTGGTGTACCGCCGACCCCGGCTGGGTCACCGGTACGTCGTACGGCATCATTGCGCCGCTCGTCTGCGGTGTAACGATGGTGGTTGACGAGGCAGAGTTTGATGCTTCGCGTTGGTATGGCATTCTCGAAGAACATCGGATCACGGTGTGGTATACGTCGCCAACGGCCGTACGCCGACTGATGCGCCTGCGCATTCAGCCACGGGAGACGTTTGATCTGAGTGCTCTGCGTTCCGTACACAGCGTGGGCGAACCACTGCCTGCCGACGCCGTCAGATGGGGTATGAAGATGTTGGGTATGCCCGTGCTGGACAATTGGTGGCAGACGGAAACAGGTGGGATCATGATCGCAAACACGCCATCGATGAGCGTCAGACCCGGCTCCATGGGGCTGCCCGTTCCAGGCGTTACTGCGGCGATCGCCGAGGTATCCAATACCGAGGCGCGCGTCATTGAGACTCCGAATGTGCAAGGACAGTTAGTACTGCAGCGAGACATTCCGTCGTTGTGTACGACGTATCTCCACGAGGAAGAACGCTACAAACGACTGTTCAGGGGCGTGTGGTACATCACAGGAGACATTGCCAAACGCGACAGCGATGGATACTTCTGGTACGTTGGCCGTGGTGACGACATCATCAAAACATCCGGACACATGGTTGGTCCGTACGAGGTAGAACGCGTCCTGGTTGAACACCGTGCCGTTGTCGAAGCTGCCGTCATCGGTATGCCGGACCCCGTTGTGGGTGAATTGGTCCGTGCCTATGTCGTACTGGCCGACGGCGAGGATAACAGCGAGATGGTCCGGCTGGACATCCTTGCCGAGGCGCGACGTCGTCTTGGTCCGGCCGTAGCACCCAAGGAGATCATCATTGTTGATGCAATCCCCAAGACGCGCAGCGGCAAGATCATGCGACGTCTATTGAAGGCGCGGGCGCAGGGGCTGCCAGAAGGTGACACCTCGACGATCGAGCAAGGCTAGGCCTGCATGGTAGACCGATTGATCATGGATGGCGAAACTGCCCGACACCTGCTGTGGCAGATGCGTCGCATACGCAGCTTTGAAGCTGCTTCGGCCGAACAGTACAGTGCCGGCAGCATTCGTGGTTTCCTGCATTTGTACTCGGGTGAGGAAGCCATAGCGGCGGGTGTCATGCATGGACTGCAGGAATCAGACTTCGTCATCAGCACGTATCGAGAGCATGGTCATGCCTTGGCCCGCAGCATTGCCCCTTCAGCCATTATGGCCGAAATGTTCGGAACGGTAGAGGGATGCAGTAAGGGGCGAGGCGGGTCGATGCATCTCTTTGATGTGCAGAGAAACTTCTATGGTGGCAATGCTATCGTGGCGTCACACTTGCCGTTGGCTGTTGGAATGGCCCTAGCCGTGCGGAAGCGTGGGGAGCACCACGTGGTGTGTTGTTTCTTTGGTGACGGAGCAGCAGCTGAGGGTGAGTTCGCGGAATCGCTGAACCTGGCCGCGCTGTGGAATGTACCCGTACTGTTTGTGTGCGAGAACAACCTCTACGCCATGGGCACGGCCCTCAAGTACAGTCATGCCGCAACCGATCTGGTCACGAAGGGGACCGCACAGGGCGTGGAGTCAATGAATGTGGATGGAATGGACCTCCTGGCCGTGATCGATGCTATGCGTCATGCCAATGCTGTCGTGCGTACGGCAGGCAAACCAATGCTGCTGGTGTGCAACACATACCGCTTTCGGGCACACTCGATGTTTGACGCCGAGCTGTACCGTACGAAGGAGGAGGTAGAACAGTGGAGGCAACGCGATCCGATCGAGGCCTTTGCGGCATGGGCGATGAACTGTGGTCTGCTTACAGAGTCCAATATCGATGAGATCAATGCGCGAGTCGACGCCGAGATCGACCAGGCTGTGGCCTTTGCCAAGGGCGGACATCTAGAATCGGTTACAACGTTGGAACGATATACTTATGCTGAAGGGCACCATGAATGATCAGGCACTGACGATCAGTTATCGCAAGGCCTTGCGACAGGCACTCCGCGATGTGCTGCATGCGGATGAAAGAGCGTTTTTGATGGGTGAAGATGTTGGACGGTACGGTGGCGCATTTGCCGTGAGCAAGGGCCTGCTTGACGAGTTCGGGCCTGAGCGCATCATGGATACACCGCTTTCGGAGTCGGGCTTCGTAGGCGCCGGTATCGGTGCTGCGATCGCAGGAATGCGGCCTATCGTCGAGATCATGACCGTGAACTTCAGTCTGCTTGCGATGGATCAGATCGTGAACAACGCTGCAACGCTACGGCATATGTCGGGTGGCCAGATAGGCGTGCCTATTGTGATCCGCATGGGATGCGGTGTCGGGCGCCAGTTGGCGGCGCAACACTCGCACAGCTGGGAGCCGCTCTTTGCCCACATAGCCGGCCTAACTGTGCTATCGGTGGGCACGCACGAAGATGCACGTTGGGTGCTGCCAGCGGCTATGCAGAGCGAAGACCCCGTGGTCATCCTGGAGTACACGTCACTGCTAAACACCGAAGGAACCGTGGAGAACGGCGTGGGGGGCGTTGACATTTCGACGGCTCGCATACGGCGTCGGGGCAACGACGTCTCGCTCATCACCTACGGTACGGGCGTGATGAAGTGCCTTGCAGCGGCAGACGTGCTCGCACATGAGGGCGTTGAGGCAGAAGTACTGGACCTGCGCGTGCTGCGACCACTCGACCAGCAGAGTATCCTCTCGACGGTGATGCATACGCATCGAGCCGTTGTGGTAGAAGACGCCTGGCGCACGTTAGGCGTTGGCGCCGAAGTGTCGGCCCGTATCATGGAACATGCCTTCCGGGACCTTGCGGCACCCGTTGTGCGACTGGGAGGCGTAGAAGTACCAATGCCATATCCGCGGCATCTTGAAGATGCAGCCGTACCACAGGTTGATGGCATCGTCGATGCCGTACGGAGGGTCTTGCAATGATCGACTTTACCATGCCAAGTCTGGGTGCCGACATGGAGGATGCCGTACTGGTGGAATGGAAGAAGCACGTTGGCGATCACGTGGAACGCGGTGATATCATTGCAGAAGTCGAGACGCAGAAGGGAGACATCGAGATCGAAGTGTACCACACCGGCACGATCGCCGAGATATGCGTCGAGGCAGGACAGCGCGTTCCTGTGGGAACGGTTCTCGCTCGCATTGATGCTGTCGCTACCATGACTGACGACGTGGTGCAGCCAGCCACTGCAATAGCGTCGACCGACGTCGCACCGATTCGGGGCGAGACGGCAACGACAGAATCCATCCGTCAGGCCGTGGCTGCTGCCGTCACCACGTCGAACCGAGAGATTCCTCATTACTACCTTGCCACCACGGTCGATATGCAAACGTCTATGACGTGGTTGCATGCACACAATGCGGCCGTACCTATCGAGTTGCGCCTGCTGCCAACGGTGCTCTATATCAAGGCCATTGCGAATGCGCTGCGCGACGTGCCGGAGCTGAATGCGACGTGGGACAAGGGGCTTCGTCAACTCGATCGCATCAACGTAGGCGTCGTCGTCTCCCTCCGTCAGGTTGGCATCATCGTGCCAACGATCAATAATGCCGACACGAAGCCCCTTAACACGATCATGGCAGATCTGAACGACATCATTCCACGGGCTCGCGATCTGCGGCTTCGGAGCTCCGATATCGGCAATGCGACCGTCACGCTCACAAGTCTGGGTGAAGGGGGCGTTGACCAAGTCTATGGCGTGATCTATCCACCGCAGGTAGCCGTGATCGGCATCGGTGGCGTACAGCGCAAGCCCATTGCCGTGAACGGCAAGGTCGAGATACGTCCGGTGGTGACCATCACCATGGCGGGCGATCATCGTGCCACGGACGGCCTAACCGGAAGCATCTTCCTGAGCAAGATCTGTAGCTATCTGCAACAGCCGGAGGCGTTATGACAGAAGATCAGATACGCGAGGTTGTTTCGAATGCGCTGGCGTCACTCGCCCCGGATGCCGACGTAGGGTCCGTTGAAGCAGGCGTTGATTTTCGCACAACGCTTGGGCTGGACTCGTTTGATTTCCTGCAATTGATGCAGGCTGTTCATACTGCCACCGGGGTGACCATACCGGAAGATGACTACGGCACCGTAACCAGCATCCATGGGCTTACTGTGTACATCAGTGCACATGGTGGCCAGGCCACTCCCCACAACGCTTCCGGCGATCACTAAGGCAATGATGCAGTGATAGCCCTTCCGGGGCTATTTTCGGAGATGCTGTTCACCATCGTTGCCTATGCAGAGGTAGTATCCTACCTGGTGCTGCTTGCCGTTGCCGTACCGCTGAAGTACATGGCTGCCGAGCCGCGTGGTGTTGCGGTCATCGGTCCCATCCACGGTGTGCTGTTCTCCCTGTACTGTGCTATGGTGCTATGGAGATCATCTCAAGAGCAGTGGAGCCTTGGCGAGACGGGCCGGGCCCTACTCGCAGGCATTCTGCCGTTGGGCCCCATCGGCGTTGTACGCAAGGGGTCTAAGCCATGATCGACACGTGCACGACGTCTTTTGTTGCGGAACTGCCGGGAATTGACGTGCTGTTGTCTCGCGAGGTAACACGCGACATCCACGAGGGACGTCTTCACGACGGCCGCAGTGCCGTCGTTCAGTTTATCGCCACATCACCGAAGCTTTCTGCATCGTAGAGTTCACCGCTATGCGCCACATGTTCATCGCTCTGTTTCTGTTGATCGCAGCATCTTCGACGAAGGCCCAGATATTCCAAGTGCCATGGGTGCTCAACGAATGCCAGATGCCCTATTCACCATACGGATCATCAGCCAAGGTGATCCTTGACACGATGCTTCGTGGAAGTGCCCGTGAGATCTCGTACGACGTGGTCGACGGCGACACGAACGTCTTCGCCAAGGTTTCACCCCGCGCTCGAGCATCGTTCTTCACAACGGCGGCCAAGGGTCTAGAGCGCATCGTCATTACCATGCAGTTCCAATCGGAACAGGAAGCGTTTCGACAGCTTGACGTTTCTATGCTCGAGTTGCGAAAGTGGTACGTGCGGCAGTCCTTCTTCAAAATGTACGATGAAGAGCACATCCAGCGCTGCGGCTCCGAAACATGGATCGTCCGTGGCCGGGCAGGCAAGAAACAGGGCCTGCTTAACACCTTTCAGCTGACGTTCTCACGGCGTTCGTGACACGCCTGCATCCGATCCTTGTCGGCATCGCCACGCTGACCATTACCATCGCTGCATCGGCGCAGGATGCTCCTATCAGCCTGGCTGCATGCAACACAGCCTGCGACAACTGTCTGCGGATCTCTGAACCTGTCCTGACCGATCCGTCGGAAACGTGGAAGGGTATCACGCAGATGAAGGGGGCGTTGGCCGACACGATGCTGAACGTGCTGCAGCTAACCGATACGATCGGTGCCGAGACCGATGCCAAGATCTACAAGATCAGGTCGTGTTCGTTGAACGAGACACTCACCCTGTCTACCTATCACGTGGTTGGTTCGGCTGGAGGTCGCGACGAGAGTATCTATGCCGTGATCATTATGAACGGCACCCCAATCAGTCACACCTGTATCGGCATCCTAAAGACCGATTGCTCCTCGACCTACGTGCGTGGTTGCGCCGTCGAGGAAGACGGCACGCTGCGTATCGCCGAGTTAGAGCATACGTTCGACTGTGACACAGATGCGCTGCTTTCGACGCAGCCGTTTGATGATACGCTGCTACGGCTTCGCGCCGATGGCCTGTTCGAGCCGGTGCGATAAGACGCGCGCAGAAGAACTATCCTAGGCAAGTGCCTGTTATTTTACGGCCAATACTGCGGAGCTGTATCCTATGACCCTGTTTCGACTCCTTGTCGGCCTTGCTTTTATCGCTGCAGGTACCCTGTCTGCCGCTCAGCGGTATGGCGTGCTGGCCACTGCCGAAAAGCCCGATTCCCTTAACGTGTCGCATCCTGCGACCTACTTCGCTATCGATCAACGCGCGTATGCTAAGGCCCTGAGTGTTCCCGATCGGATGACGATCGAGGTTCCCGTAGTGCTGCCCGGCCTCGGACAAGTGGTCCTGGACGTGGAACGCTTCCGCGTGTTTGCGCCGGATGCCATCATCCAGGCTATGACGGATCGCGGACCAGAGCCCATGAACAAGCAGCAGAGTCTGTTGCTTCGCGGCTCCATCAAGGGTGTGAGCGGCTCGCACGTGATGCTGGCCTGTCACCCCCATTATGCTGTCGGATACATCGATCTGAAGACCGGCGATGACGAACGCCGGCTCTTGATCTCGCCAACGGCATTCCCCGACCGAAAGGTCACGATGATCGTCTTTGACGAGCGCTTCGCTGTCCAACCCGATCCGTGGCACTGCGCGACGGATGACAGACGATCGACGCCAATCGACGAGCGACGTGGGAAGGGTAGCGAGACAACGCAAGGCACACTGCGTCGCATCGAGATGGTGATAGAAGGGGACTTTACGTACTTCCAGGATCACGGAAGTAATGCCGTCGTTGCAACGGACTACGCAGAAGACGTGATCGCAGCATGCAGCGAGATTTACGAGCGCGATGTAGCAGGTACCCTGTACATCAAGCAATGGAACCTCTGGACGGTGAATGACCCGTGGCCCGGTACGGCATCGAACACGCTCCTGACGCAGTTCCGCGACTGGGGACGTGCCAATCTGGGTGCCCTGAATCGCTCGATCGTACACATGTTCTCGGGCGTGAACGGCATCGGTGGCATTGCCTACCTCGACGTGCTATGCAACAAGGATTGGGGTTATGCCGTTGATGGTCTGAACAACAACATCGTCTATCCACGAGCAGGCTACGTTTGGGATACCGACGTTACGTCGCACGAGCTTGGCCACAACGTTGGCTCGCCGCACACCCACTCCTGTTCCTGGGCGCCGGCCATCGATTCGTGCTATGCGGCCGAAGGCACTTGCTTTACTGGTACGAAGGCCGTGAAGGGTACGATCATGAGCTACTGTCACCTGACGGCCCAAGGGACGAACTTGCAGTTTCACCCCAGGGTGCAAACGCTGATGCGGAACGAGCTGGCCGCCGCAGCGGCCTGTGTGCCGCTCATTAGCGACCTGTCGGTAAACGCAGGTACCGACACCACGGTCTGTCCGAATACAACGTCGACGCTGCGCGCTACAACCACCGGTGGAACAGCGCCGTTCACCTATGCGTGGACGCCGACGACCTACCTGACAAACCCAACGTCGGCGACGCCGACGATCACGCCGGCGCGTACGACTTCGTATGTCTGTGCCGTTACCGATGCCATGGGTATGGTCCGGCGCGACACGGTGAAGGTCACGGTCAACGCCCAGATGGTCCTTTCGAACGTGCCTACGGTGATGATCTGCGAGGGAGACAGCGTGGTGCTTGAACCGGCGATGACGTCATGCGGCACAGGTGCGATCGTCTATACATGGTCTCCTGCTCTTGGACTGCGTTCGACCGCAACGAAACGGATCGTTGCTGCCCCTTCGACAACAACGGCCTATACGTGCACAGCGGTACATGACTGCGGAGACACTGCACGCATCACGATAACGGTAGGCGTCTATGAACGTCCACGCGTTATTCTGCCCATAGATGCAACAATCTGTCGTGGGGACAACCTCCCGATCGCCGCCCAGGTCGTACGCGGTACTCAGCCGTTCGTTCTGGAGTGGAGCGTGAACGGCGAGATCGATTATTCGATGACGAGTACGATGATCGACATTCAACCGGACAGTTCGGCCACGCTCATCCTGAAAGCCACAGACGTAAATGGTTGTGTGGGATATGACACGATGAACGTGATCGTCAATCAACCTCCGGTGGCCACGTTACCGGAGATCGAAAAGGTCTGCGCCGGTTCAGAGCTGAGCGTGACTGCAGCGATCACCGGTGGTGCAGCGCCGTTTACCTTCGTTTGGCTGAACGGACGAACGGGTCTGGGCAAGTTCGACAGCACGGTCACGTTTACTGCGCTAACGACTGGCGTGCTGACCTGTATCGTGACGGATGCCCTCGGTTGCACAGATACGGCTACGACGGCGCTAAACGTCCGAAGCCTGGACATCTCCATGGCGCCCAATCGCGTGGCCGTGCCACCGCTAGAGGCATGTCAGCAGACCATGAC
>JAULYI010000172.1:0-2858 GCA_032117915.1 Kapaibacterium sp. (SeqCode)
CAAGTACAAGGGCAGTGACGGTGTCGAGCGCAACACGGCCTTCAATACGGGATATGCGGCCAACGTTCTCTTCGGCAAAGAATGGGCGCTGTCGCAGACATTCACACTCATCACCAGTATTCGCAGCAGCTTCCTTGGCGGACGTTACTTGACGCCCCTTAACCAGCAAGCTTCAGCTGCCGCCGGTCAGGCTGTGTTCTTCGACGATCGGGCCTTCTCGGATCGTCAAGATCCATACTTCCGTCTGGATCTGCGCCTGGGCTATCGATGGGAATTGGGCTGGTCGACGATGGAGCTCACGCTCGACATCCAAAACGTCACCGATAACCAGAACGTCTTTCTTCAGCGCTATAACCCCCGCACCAATACGATCGCCACGGAGTTTCAACAGGGATTCTTCGTGGTTCCAACGTTTCGTTGGACGCTTTGAACGCGATCGCATCAAGGCCGGCGCGTAAAAGCATGGGCGCTGCTACGTTGGAATACCCTACATCGTTATTGTAACCACGACATGCATCCCAACGTCGACGCCTACCTTGGTGCGAACCGCAGCCTTCAGCGGAAGGAGATAGGTTGCTCGTTTGGTGTCGTACCAGATCGCCGTATCCCACGCAACGTTGTTGATCGCGGCACGCACGTGGAGTCTACCCCAGCCGGTCTCGGCAACACTGAACATTGCACGGATGCTGGCCGACACGTCGACGGGGAGTGAAACAAAGTACCACGCGGTCGGGCCGTCGTACTTCCAAACATCTCCCGAACATGTGTAGGTGGTCATCGTACCTCTTGGCAGCGCCGGGTTGCGTTACGACGTAGGCATTGGCACTGATGCAACAGCGCATGCATGGTTACTGCTGCTCTCCCACATGCACCGTCCGTGTCGCCGTCACACGTGTACCATAACGATTCGTATGCTCGGCCTGCAAGCGAGGTGCATGGTGAGTTCGATACTCATCGTAACGCTCCACGGACGTTGTGCGATAGCGCACCTGAAACGTCACGGCGTCGTCATCTACGGGTTCAAGCTGTCGCAACAGTGTACCTTCTTCCCACATGCCTGTGGCCACAACATCCGGAATATGGTTGGCGAGCATCCATTCGCGCCAGTCCAGAGCTAGCTCATTCGGCACGTTCACGGTAACCGTGTAGTAGATCATCGGGCTGGTCTTGGTAAGGGGGCATTGAGCGACCGTCGGAGAACAATCGTGCCAGCGATGGCCGAGATCGTCGATCCGATCAAGATGGCCAGCTTAGCTTCGTTCAGATGCGCTGGGTCGATAAACGCAAGGTTCGCTACAAACAGCGCCATTGTGAAGCCAATGCCGCACAGGAGCGAAACGCCATAGATCTGCATCATCGAGCTGTTCTGTGGCAGAATTGCAATGCCAAGTCGTACGCTGGCCCAGACGGCGGCCGTTACACCAAGCTGCTTTCCTATAAACAGACCAAGGGCGATGCCGAGAGAGACGGGCGAGAAGATGCCGGCAAGCAATGAGGCGTCGACGGCGACTCCGGAGTTAACAAGGGCAAAGATGGGCATGATTACGAACGAGACATAGGGCTGTAGCGCGTGCTCGATACGATGCAGAGGCGTCTGTACCCGCTCGGCCAACTTCTCAAGATCATGCACAGCATCCATTTGTGTTGCCTCGTCGTCATCCACATCGGGCCGCCGCAACACCTCGTCGACAAGGGCACGCGCCGTCGTAAAAAACTCCGGTCCGTTGAGTTTCCGTCGAGCAGGTATGGTCATGGCCAACACAACACCGGCTATGGTTGCGTGCACGCCACTGCCAAGAACACAAACCCACAGGGCAATGCCAAGAACGATATAGAACTTGATCGTCTGCACACCCATTCGATTGCCGATGTAGAGAACGCCGGTAATGATGGCCGACCACATCAGCATTGCCATGTTCAGATTCGAAGAGTAGAAGAGGGCAATCACGAGAACACTCAAAAGGTCGTCGACAATGGCCAGTGCCGCAAGAAACACCTTTACGCCCAGCGGTATCCGTGGGCCCACCAGGGCAAGGATGCCAAGAGCAAATGCGATGTCCGTGGCAACTGGCGTTCCCCACCCGCGGGCAGCGTCGGTGCCGCCGTTAAACGTCAGGTAGACAACAGCCGGGCCAACCATGCCGAAAACCGCCGCAATCATGGGCAACATGGCGCGCTTGCGCGATGATAACTCACCAACGAGCAACTCGCGTTTGATCTCGAGGCCAACGGCGACGAAAAAGATCACCATCAAGGCGTCGTTCACGAAGTGGGCGAACGAAAAGTTCAACACAAGCGAGAACACTTGGATGTTGACAGGGGCGTGGATCAGGTGTTCGTAGGTCTCGCTCCAGGGCGAGTTGATCCACAGCATCGCAACGGCCGTACACAGCAAGATGATGATGCCGCCTGCCGTGGACGAGGCAAAGAAGTCTTGAAACGTTGTGCCGAGTGTGTTCGCCAGCGAAGTAATGCGTCGTCGTGCTGTCATGATAGGTCCATTAACGATTCGCAGTATCGACGATAGTCGGACCGGGGTAGTGCCGCAACGATCGTTCGAAACGCTTCCGCGTCAATGAATCCTTGTCGCCATGCGACCTCTTCAAGACAGGCAATCTTTAAGCCCTGACGCTTCTCGATGGCGTGGATGAACGTGCCTGCTTCGATAAGACTCTCGGGCGTTCCCGTATCCAGCCACGCCAGCCCCCGACCTAGCTCCGCAAGGTGCAGGCGACCCTGCTCAAGGTACACCTTGTGTACGTCCGTGATCTCGACCTCGCCCCTTGCACTTGGCTTCAGGGTGGCTGCGATCTCGCAGACATCAGGACCATAGACGTACAGGCCGGGGATGGCCAGAT
>JAULYI010000173.1:0-5040 GCA_032117915.1 Kapaibacterium sp. (SeqCode)
CGGACGAACGCTCGCACCCGTAAGGGCAAGCGTAAGACGGTGGCCGGTAAGAAGAAGGCAACGAAGAAGTAAGAGGTAATCAATGGCAGCTGCTAAGAAGCGCGTAAAGCGCAAGATCGTTACCGACGTACACGGCAAGTGTTTCGTCCGTGCGAGTTTCAACAACGTGATCGTCACGATCACCGATACCTATGGCAACACCCTTGCATGGTCATCGGCCGGCAAGAACGGATTCCGTGGTTCCAAGAAGAACACGCCGTATGCCTCGCAGGTGTCCGCTGACAAGGCTGCACGCGACGCCTTCGAAATGGGCTTGCGCAAGGTGGACGTCGTTGTCAAGGGCCCCGGCTCTGGACGCGAAGCGGCCATCCGTGCCTTGACGCAGGCAGGCTTTGAAGTGTTGTCTATTGTGGATCACACACCGCTGCCGCACAACGGATGCCGTCCGCCGAAGCGTCGCCGCGTCTGATCCTCGCCCCTTGAACATGTCTATGAACTAGCCAAAGCTTGCTATGAATACTACGATGCAGATGCCGGACAAGATCCAGACCGAAGAGGTCGCAGGACCGTATCATACGCGGTTCATCCTGAATCCGCTGGAGGAGGGATATGGCGTGACCATCGGGAATGCGTTCCGCCGCGTCCTGCTGTCGTCGATCCAAGGTGCAGCCATCACCGGTGTGAAGATCACCGACGTACAGCATGAATTCCAGACGATCCCCGGTGTGACCGAGGATATGTGTGAGATCATCCTGAACCTGAAGGAAGTGCGTCTTCGCCTGGTCGATAAGAAGGCACCGATGCGCGTATACCTGCGTAAGAAGGGTCCCGGCCTGTGGACGGCAAAGGACATTCAGGATGCAAACCCTGGTATTGAAGTCCTCGATCCGGACAAGAAGATCGCTACGCTCTCAAACGACGCCGACTTCGATGTCGAACTTCGTCTTGGTCGCGGTAAGGGCTATGTTCCTTCCGAAGATCAGAACACGACCGAGTTTCCAGTTGGCATGATCGCGATCGATTCGATCTTCACGCCGATCAAGAACGTGATTTACACGGTCGAGCCGTTCCGCGTTGGTCAGAAGACCGATTACGAAAAGCTGATCCTGGATGTCGCTACCGACGGCTCGGTGACCGCTGCCGACGCCGTACAGAATGCCGCAGAGATTCTCAACGAACACATCGCGCTGTTTCTCGGTGCTCGCCGCGTCGATAACGATGGCATGGTGACGGGTGCAGCTCCTGCCCGTACGGATGACGAGACCGACAAGGAGCGCGCACGTGTGCGTCGCATCCTGACGCAGCCTGTTGATGAGCTTGAACTCTCTGTTCGTGCCCACAACTGTTTGAAGGCTGCAAGCATCAAGACCCTCGCTGATCTTGTGAGCCTGCAAGAATCCGACCTGCTGAAGTTCCGCAACTTTGGCCGCAAGTCGCTTTCTGAACTCACGGAAGTTGTCTACCAGAACGGTCTGCAGTTCGGCATGGACGTCGAACCGTACCTCCGCGAAGACAAGGTCGGCGAATAACGCTACATAGAACGAACGTTACAACGAGTCAAGAACCATGAGACACAGTGTCGCCGGACGGAAACTGAAGCGCACAGCCAGCCACAAGCGGGCTATGATGTGCAACCTCGCAACGTCGTTGTTCGAGCACAAGCGCTTGATCACGACGGTAGCAAAGGCCAAGGAGCTCCGTCCTTTCGCCGAGCAGCTCATCACACGTGCACGCAACGCCTACAATGCCGAGAAGGCTGGTACGGTGGGCAACAATGGTGTGGACTTCCACAGCCGCCGTATGGTTGGCCGCTTCATCCACAACAAGGCCGTGCTGCAGGAACTCTTCGATACGATCGCACCTGTCGTTGCTGATCGTCCCGGTGGCTACACACGCATCACGAAGCTGGGTAACCGTCGTGGTGATGCCGCTCCCGAGGCCATGATTGAGCTGGTGGACTGGTCGAATCCGCAAGACGGTCGCGTGTCAATCAAGACGCGCGCCAAAGCAGCACCGAAGCCCAAGAAGGCCAAGCCCGCAGCAACGGTGGCAGCTGTCCCGGTAGCTGTTGAAGTAGCCGAACAGGTCGAAGAGCACATTGAGGCGCCGGCTGTAGACGAGGCACCCGCCGCGGAGGTAGATGCCCTCGTAGTTGAGGCACCTGCTGCTGAAGCCGAGGCACCTGCTGCTGAAGCCGAGGCACCCGCTGCTGAAGCCGAGGCACCCGCTGCCGACGCAGAAGCCCCTGCTGCAGACGCATCTGCCGATACGGCAGATGGCGGCGCCAGCAACGACTAAGTATAAATCGAACAATAGCACTGAACGCCGGACCGACAAGGTTCGGCGTTTCCGTTTTTATGGCACACGATCGCATCGACGCTGAGTTTCTCCTTGGTGCCGCCCAGGCAGCCCAGTTCCCTGTGACCGGTCTGCCCGAAGTGGCGATGATAGGACGTTCGAACGTCGGTAAATCCTCGCTGATCAACTTGCTGCTGCGCAGCGGTAGCGTCGCACGGGTGAGTGGTACACCGGGGAAGACACAGGAGATCAACTTCTTTGCGACCAGTATCGGTCTGACGATCGCGGACCTGCCGGGATACGGCTATGCGTCGGTAAGCAAGCAGCGCCGGGCCGAGTTCGCAGCCCTTATCAACGCCTACCTCGAGAACAGACGCCCCCTGCGTGTGACCTTCGTGCTGATCGATTCGCGGCACGACCCCATGCCTCTCGACCTTGCCATGCTGGAACGCCTTGAACTGTCAAGGCGCCGATTTGTTGCCGTGCTTACAAAGTGCGACAAGCTGACAGAGCGCGATGTTGCAGCACGAGTTGCACAGCTCCGCGAGCTGCTGTCTCAGTGTTCTCATGCTGTCGATGTTGTGCCTACATCGGCAACGACATCGATGGGCCGCGAGTCCCTCATCGGTATTATGAAACGATCACGAGAATTCCCGGAGTACGAACCGGTATGAGTGCGAACCCCCTTGTTGGTATCATTATGGGCAGCGACTCCGACATGCCCGTCATGCGAGACGCTGCGGCGATCTGCGAAGAGTTCGGTGTTCCCTACGAGATACGCGTCGTAAGCGCTCATCGAACACCGGCAGACATGGCGGCCTACGGAACCCATGCCCACGAACGTGGCCTGAAGGTCATTGTAGCCGGTGCCGGCGGAGCCGCTCACCTGCCGGGTATGATCGCAGCATATTCTCCGTTGCCCGTCATTGGAGTACCGATTCCTACGAAGCAGCTGCGCGGACTCGATTCCCTTCTGAGTATTGTCCAAATGCCTGCCGGCGTGCCCGTAGCAACAGTGGCCGTTGGCGGAGGACGTAATGCAGGGATCCTTGCCGTAGAGATACTATCCGTTGCCGATACTTCCCTGCACGAAAAGCTCGTCGCATATAAGCTTCGGCTGGCCGAAGAATCACGGGCGAAAAACGACTTGCTCTGATTGCTGAATTGGCCATATTTGCAGCCCTCTGCGATGCATTGCTCTACGACACGATATCGAAGTGACCGACGACGACTTCCGCTGCGGGAAGCCCGGTGGAACGTCGTAGCCATTCGTGTTGCTCCGACGCTCTAACCGCCCCCGCAGCGAAGCCCCCTCGGTTGACGCATAATCCATGTCTCAGCGTCAGTCGACAGCGACTTCCCCGTAATCCACGAATGATGACCGAACGCACAGTGATGCACTTATGCATCAGTGGTGCCCGGCTCGCTGCTTCGTACCACCATGATCACAGAACCTACGACGATGGACTTCACCATCGCTGTCGCCGATTCCCGTCATGAGTCCTATGCAGAGGCGATCGTCGAGGCGATCTTCCACGCAGCTCAGCAACGCGGTACTGGTATCGCACGTCGCACACCCGAATACGTCATATCGAAGATGCGTGAAGGCAAGGCCATCATCGCACTCACAGACGATAATCGATTCGCCGGCTTCTGCTACATCGAGACGTGGGAACACGGCCGTTACGTGGCTAACTCAGGTCTGATCGTCGTCCCGGAGTTTCGTAAAGGGAATCTCGCCCGAAAGATCAAGAAGGCGGCATTCGATCTGTCCCGAGCAAAGTATCCGGATGCTAAGATCTTTGGTATCACGACCAGTGCTGCCGTGATGAAGATCAATAGCGAATTGGGCTATAGGCCTGTCCACTTCTCGGAGCTTACGCAGGACGATGAGTTCTGGAGCGGTTGTCAGAGCTGTCCGAACTATGACATTCTGCAACGTACGCAGCGCAAAATGTGTCTGTGCACAGGCATGCTGTGTGACCCAAATAATGAGAGAAAGGGAAGCGCATGAAGAAGGTCCTCCTCGCATTCAGCGGTGGCCTAGACACGTCATACTGTGCCCGCTACCTGAGCGTGGACATGGGCATGGAAGTCCATTCCGTGGTCGTCGACACCGGCGGCTTCTCAGCGTCCGATCTCGATCATATCGCCCGGCGTGCCGCGGCCTGCGGCGTAGCGTCGCATGCGGCGCTTGACCGCACGGAGGAGCTTTACAGCAGCGTTCTTCGTCATTGCATCGCCGGCAATGTTCTCAAGAACAACACCTACCCACTCTCCGTAAGCGCAGAGCGCATAGTCCAAGCCATCGCCATCGCGCAGCATGCGCGCGCCATTGGGGCAACACATCTGGCACACGGTAGCACCGGAGCCGGCAACGACCAGATCCGCTTCGACGCGATCTTCCGCATCCTCAGTCCGGAACTGCCGGTGATCACGCCCATTCGCGACCAGCGTCTGTCACGCGACGAGGAGATCGCGTATCTGTCAGCCCATGGCGTGGACGGAGACTGGACAAAGGCCGTCTATTCCATCAACCAGGGTATCTGGGGCACGACGGTAGGGGGCAAGGAGACGCTGACGTCGAACCTGCCGCTGCCGCAGCAGGCCTTTCCGTCGGAACAACGTCCAACTGCGCGACATGATCGTGCGTCGGTCGTCATCGGGTTTGCCAATGGTCAGCCAACGTCGCTCGATGGAACGTCAATGGACCCCGTGGCCGCGATCCGTGCGCTAAACGAG
>JAULYI010000174.1:0-6517 GCA_032117915.1 Kapaibacterium sp. (SeqCode)
AGGTTCCCACGCTGGGCGATATCCTCCGCGCTAACTGTCCCCGCAGCAAGGTCGTCAGCATCGCCTATAAAGACCGTGCCGCCGTGCTGATGGGCGGCCACGAGCCGACGTGTGCGCTGTGGTTCGATTCGGACTCACTCGAGTTTGTAACGTCGCCATACTACACACGCCCTGCGTGGCTTTCAACAATCAACGCCGACCTCCGCGCCGAGCGCTTCCAGGGCTATACCTGGCGGGCAGGCATCGCCGACTCGCTGCAGCCGGCTGTCGATGATGTAGCCGAAGAGGGCGACTTCTCGAACGGACGTCGCGCGTTTCCGCACCGGCTTGCCGATGCAGAGCAGCGCGAGGCCTTCGCGTTGGACTTTCTGTCGTCACCCTTCAGCGTTACGCACCTGTTCGACGTCGTTGTCGAGGTAATGCGGCGAGAGCGTCTGGGACAGGACACGGTGCCCGACGTGCTGGCGGTCGGCGTTTCGTCGACCGACATTCTGGGTCACCAGTTCGGTCCCGACAGTCGCGAAGTCCAGGAGATGTACGCCGGCTGCGACACGACGCTTGCGCGGTTTATCGACGTGCTGGACGCCACGGTAGGGCGCGAGAAGTATGTGCTGGTCATCACGTCGGACCACGGCGTGGCGCCCATCCCCGAGCTGGTGGCACGTCAAGGCGAACCCCAGGGCGTCCGCTTCGACGCCGGCCGCCTGCGCGGCGCTGATGTGCGCCGCATGCTCGACAGCGCACTGACGTCGGCCTACGGCAAACCGCAGGCAAGCACCTGGATCAAGAACTTCATTCCACCGTCGCTCTTTCTGGACAGTGCCGTCTGTGCCGAGCGTACCGTTTCCGTAGCACAGGCAGCAACAACGGCGGCAGACGCATTACGGAGCATCCATGGCATTGCTTACGTCGCAACGCACGACGAACTGCGTAATGGCCAGTTGGACTCCACGATTCCGTCCACGTATGCCCGCTCCATGCTGCAGGCCTTCCACCCGGACCGCTGCGGCGACGTGGTGTTCTACCCACGCGAGTACTGGATCTTTGGCGGTAACGTGGCCACCCACGGCACACCGTACGACTACGACCGTCACGTCCCGCTCATGTTCCTCGGCGCCGGCTTCACCGGCGGCCGCATCACCACACGCGTCGCACCCGTAGACATTGCCCCCACGCTGGCCAAGATCCTTGGCGTAGAGCTAGACGACGTCGACGGCAAACCCCTTGGGTTTACCCGAGAGTAGGGGCCGATCCGCCCGCCCACGTCACACCTCCGCCAGAAGCTTTCGTGCGATCACCATCTTTTGGATCTCGCTGGTGCCTTCGCCGATGGTCAGAAGCTTAGAGTCGCGCCAGTACTTTTCGACGGGGTATTCTTTGATGTAGCCGTATCCGCCGTGGATCTGGATGGCTTCTTCGGCGGTGCGGACAGAGACTTCGCTGGCAAAGAGTTTGGCCTGCGAGGCGGCAAGGGTGAAGTCCATGCCGCTGTCGCGCATCCACGCGGCCTTGTAGGTCATGGCGCGGGCGGCGTCGATCTCCATGGACATCTTGGCGAGTTTCATCTGGATGGCTTGGAAGTCTGCCAGCTGCTTGCCGAACTGTCGGCGCTGTGTGCTGTACTTCAGGGCTGCTTCGAAAGCGCCTTGGGCAAGACCCACGCTGAGGGCAGCGATCGAGATGCGGCCGCCGTCAAGGATCTGCAGGGCCTGGACGAAGCCCTCGCCCTCGTTGCCGATCAAGTTCTCGGCAGGAACGCGCACGTTATCGAGCGTTATGCCGGCCGTGTCCGAACAGCGCATGCCTACCTTGTTTTCCTTCTTCGAGCCGTAGAAGCCGGCCATGGACTTGTCGACGGCAAAGGCCGAGATGCCTTTTTTGCCCTTCGAGGGGTCCGTCACAGCCATCACCACGCAGATATCGCCCACGTTGCCGTGCGTGATAAAGTTCTTGCTGCCGTTGATCACCCAGTGATCTCCGTCGCGTACGGCCGTGGTCTTTGTGCCGCCGGCGTCGGACCCTGCATCGGGCTCTGTAAGAGCCCAGGCACCCATGGTCGAGCCCGAGGCCAGACGTGGCACGTAGGTCGATCGCAGGTGGTCGCTGCCGAATCGGTAGATGTGGCTGGTACACAGACCATTATGGGCGGCAACGCCCAACGCGATGGCCGGACACCCGCGGGCGATCTCTTCGACCACGATGGCATACTCCATGTAACCCATGCCCGAGCCACCAAGCTCCGTGGGGATCACAATTCCCAGATAGCCCAGCTCGCCAAACTTGGCAAAGAGCTCGGCAGGGAATTCCTGCGACTCGTCATGGGCAAGGGCAATCGGCTTCACTTCGTCTTCGACGAAGGAGCGGATATGGTCGCGGACGGCCTTGTGGTCATCGCTAAGCTCGAACGAGAATCCGCCGTGTGTGGTGTCTGACATGGGAATACCCTATGGTTTACGCGTGTTGAACTCCGAAATTAGCGCAATGCTGGCACCCGACGAAGCACTCGACCTGTTACGAGGTCTGCGACACCACCCCGAACATCCGTTCCGGAACGGCTATGCCGTGCTGGAAGGCGTCAAAACGATCGATCAGTGCCGGCGCTCGGGCATCGCACTTGATGCGCTCGTGGGAACATCGGCAGATGCTTCCTTCGTTCCCGATGTGGAACTTGCCGATGCCGACCTGACGCAGCTGATCGGTTTTCGTCCGCATAGTCCGCTGATCGGCCTTGTCCGCATTCCGGAGCCGGTGGACGTCGATAGAATGGCATTCCCGGCCATTGCGCTCGAGGGTGTGTCCGACGCCGCCAACGTGGGTGCCATCGTCCGTACGGCCGCAGGTCTGGGCGTGCGAACCCTCGTTACCGACGCCGCTACGTCGCATCCGTTCCTGCGCAGAGCCGTACGCACCAGCATGGGCGCGTGCTTCCACGTGGACCATGTGCGCGTTGATTCGCTACCGGGCTTCCTGCGCGACCTCACGGCCGAAGGCCGGCACACCATCGCGCTGGAGCAAAGCCCCCGATCCATTCCCCCCGAAGCTGTGGTAGGGGGCGTTGATGTGCTTGCCGTTGGCAACGAGGGCGCAGGCTGCTCCGCAGCCCTGCTGGCCTCTGTGACCGCCGTGGTGCAGCTGCCGATGGCCGCAGACGGCATGTCGTTCAACGTGGCCGCTGCCGCCGCCATGGGCATGTATGCGCTGATGGTGGGTGCCAAGGCACACCTGGGGGACGTCCGCTGATGGCCGTGGGTGCATCGCTGCGCGGGCTGCTGTGCGCTGCCATGGCGATGTGCAGCACGTTGTGGGCCACCGCTGATGACTCCGTGCGTGTGATGCCCCGCGTAGACACCACAGATCCGATGGTGAAGCGTGTGGTTGCCGCCCTGCAAGACACGATCAAACGGTGGAGGCTGCCGTTGGATGCCGACGAGGATCCCGACAGACGTGGCGCTCCGGGCAACGTGGCCGGTATCATCAGGAATTGGTGCTCGCCGACGCCTACCGTGGTGAAGCATTTTCCTGCAACCATCATGAGCGTTGAGCGAGGCGGGGAGACGGACTACATTGCACGCGTCATCATCAGCGGTACCGACGATACCGGGTCGGCGATACCCTTCGGTATCATTCGTACCGCGTTCGACGTGCGCGACTCCGTGCCGGTGGCACGCGTGCCGCTCGACGAGGCAACGGCGGAGTGGGAGACGGAGCGTGTGGGACGCATCACCTATGTGTTCCCGCCCGAGATCGACTTCCGAAAACGCAGGGCAGAACGTGCCAATGCGTTTCTCCTGAGAACGGCGGCCGCCCTTGGCGTGGAGCCGCCTGACGGCGTACGGTACGTCATCACTCGCGACCGTGACGAGCTGTGCAGCGTTCTCGGTGTGGAATACCTGGCCGTGCCTCCGTCGGCCATCACCTACCCCTTTCAGCAAACCGTGATCGTAGGAGCGCATGAGGAAGCATACCTGCACGAGCTGGTGCACATCGTGCTCGCCGACCATCCGGCTGGGAATGAGGTTATCCGTGAGGGAATCGCCACGCTGTACGGCGGCAGCCTTGGGATTCCCTTTGCAGACCTGGTAACGGCCTATGCGCGGGAGACGCCGCCGCTTGACGTTCCAACGCTTACGCAGCTGTTCACCGAAGGTGGCCGCTTACAGAATGACGTCTACGTCATGGGTGCTGTCATCTGTGACGCCATCCGGCGTCGTCATGGTGTTGGCACGCTGATCGATCTGCTGCGCACCTCCAGTACGGCCCTGACGCTGCAACGCTGCGCCGAGTTGCTGACCATGGAGCCTTCGGACACCATGGTCACGCTCACAGACCTGCTGGATGAAACCGTTCAGAGCCTTCGCTCGGAACAGCCTGCGCGGTAGCGCAGACTATCACGCTAAACCCACGGAGACGTCTGGCGGAGTATTTTTACAGTTCCGTCGCAACATCCGAACGCCAACGGCGTTCTATGCTGCCGCAATACCAAGACATCAACCCCATTGGAGATTTCATGCTGAACACTCTGGTTCGACGCAGTACAGTCGTCGTACTCGTTCTACTCATGCCGGTGATCGCACTGGCGCAAGGTCGCCTTGACCTGAATGCCGTCGTTACCCCCAATCCCGACATCAAGATCGGGAAGCTTACGAATGGCATCACGTACTACATCTACAAGAATGCCAAGCCGGAAAAGCGGCTGGAGCTAATGCTGGCCGTCAACGCCGGCGCCGTCCTCGAAGACGATGACCAGAACGGCCTTGCCCACTTCTGCGAGCACATGGCGTTCAACGGAACGAAGACCTTCCCGAAGCAGCAGCTGGTGAGCTTCTTGGAGTCCACGGGTATCCGCTTCGGGGCCGACCTGAATGCCTATACCAATCAGGATGAAACGGTCTACATGCTTACCATTCCGCTGGATAAACCAGAGACCATGGAAAAGGGCTTCCAAGTGATCCGCGACTGGTCGCAGTACGTGTCGTTCGACGACAAGGAGATCGATGCCGAGCGCGGCGTGATCATGGAAGAATGGCGACTGGGCAAGGGTGCCGACGACCGCGTCCGCGAAAAACACGCACCCTTCATGTACTATGGCTCGAAGTATGCCAAGCGTGATGTGATCGGTGATACCAACGTCCTGCGCAAGGCACCGTATGACAACTTCCGCCGCTTCTATCGCGACTGGTATCGTCCGGAGAACATGGCCGTTATCGTCGTCGGCGATGCCGACCCAAAGCAGGTCGAAGCGCTCATCAAGAAGAACTTCGACTATCCGGGCACAGATCCGGCCAAGCTGCTCAAGCGTCCGTCCATGCCCCTCCCGTCACACACGGAAACGCTGATCTCGGTAGCATCGGACCCTGAGCTTACGGTGGCCAGTGCCATGCTCATGATCAAGCGCCCCGCCCGGGAAAGCAAGACGGTGGGCGACTTCCGTCTCAGCATCACCGAGCAACTCTGGTCGAGCATGCTCGACAGCCGCTATGGCGAGATCGCCCGCAAGCCGAATGCACCCTTCATGGGCGCAGGCGTCGGTTCCGGCCGCTTTGTGCGCGAGAACGATGCATTGTATGCCCAGGTGACGGCGGCCGATAAGAACGTTCTGAAGAGTCTCGACGCGATGATCACGGAACTTGAGCGTGCCGTACGTCATGGATTTACGGAGTCGGAACTGCAGCGCGCTAAGGACGCCATGATGGCTCGCATGGAGCAGTACTACAACGAGCGTGACAAGAGCGAATCCTCGGGCTTCGCCCAAGAGTTTGTCCGCAACTTCCTTGTCGGCGAGTCCATCCCGGGCATTGTCCGCGAGTATGCCATCTATCAGCAGCTGGTGCCCGGTGTGACCATCGACGACTGTAAGGCATCGCTTGCAGCAGCCTATGGCAAGGAAAATCGCGTGATCACGATCAGCGTTCCCGAAAAGGGCGGCTATCGTGTTCCGAAGGAAGGCGACGTCAAGAACCTTCTGGCAGCCATCCAATCAAAAGACATTGCCGCCTACGTCGATAACGTTGTCTCCAAGCCCCTTATCGCCAACCTTCCTGCACCCGGATCGATCGTCAAGGAAGAGAAGCTGGCAGAGGTCGATGCCGTCAAGCTCACGCTGAGCAACGGTGCGACGGTGATCTATAAGAAGACCGATTTCAAGAATGACGAGATCATGTTCGCGGCCATGAGCTGGGGCGGTACCAACGGTATCAAGACTCCGGACCTTCTATCGGCCACGATGGCCGCGGGTATTGTTGACGAAGGGGGCATTGCAGACATCGACGCAACGGCTCTCGGCAAGATGCTCCAGGGCAAGAATGTCAGCATCTCGCCGTACATCAGTGGCGACATGGAAGGCTTTTCCGGCGGTGCCGCACCAAAGGACTTCCGCACCATGATGGAGCTGCTGCACCTGTACTTCACGGCGCCGCGTAAGGACAAGGATGCCTTCACGTCGGCCATGCAGAAGATGAAGACGCAGCTCGAGAACAAGTCAGCAAACCCTGAATTGGCACTCATGGATACGGTCACT
>JAULYI010000175.1:0-4643 GCA_032117915.1 Kapaibacterium sp. (SeqCode)
CTTCACAGCATGGGCTGTTGCTGCGCCATGATCGATAAAGCCTATCGAGTCGATCGAGCTGGGAGCTACCAAGTAGTATCCCGGTGCCGGATGCCGGAATGTCGTGTATTCGACGGGAAAGAACTGCGTTTGCGCGCGACTTGTGCCCGATGCAACGAGTAGCGTAAGAACAAGGACGAGATAGATCTGCTTTAGCATGCTGTGTGGGCTGTCGCACCGCTCTGGCCGGTACGTTGAGTTGCAACGGACACCACCAGATCGGTGGTCGTCTTTGTGGCATAGCAAGAACAACAATCATGCCGTTTCGTTACGATGGCAGTCACCGATTCCGTACATCCAACCGTGTCAACATCGACACCGCGAATCCTGTTGACAGACCGTCCTCAGCGATCTTATGCTAGATTCATCCTATGAAGCGAATCAACAACGGGCACAACCAATGTCGTATCGTGCTCACCGGTGGACCGGGTGGTGGTAAAACCACGGCTGCCGATCTCTATCGACGAGAGATCGGCGAACAAGTTGTAATTGTTCCCGAGGCCGCAACGCTGCTGTATGGCGGAGGCTTCCCGCGTGTCGGACAGCCCGGGGTGCGTAGAGCCACGCAGCATGCCATATACCACGTGCAGGTTAACCTCGAAGAGGCGCAAGCAGCCTATTATCCTGATCGCGTGTTGATCTGTGACCGGGGCACGGTAGATGGAGCAGTGTACTGGCCCGACGAGTCCGGCGCGTTTTTCTCCAGCCTTGCCACAACGCTGGAACAGGAGCTGCATCGCTATGATGCGGTCATCTTCTTCGAGACAGCCGCCGTAGGCGGCATCTCCATTGAAGGTGGAAACCCTGTTCGCATCGAGAGTATTGAGCAGGCGTTAGCCCTGGACAAGCGTTTGCGTGCGCTGTGGTCACAGCATCCGAACTTCATCTTTGTTCCGCACAACACGTCATTCATGAAGAAGATCACCGACGGGCTCGAGGCACTGTCGACCATCATTCGCGACTACACCGAACTCGACAACGGTTGATCACCGCCCCTTACCGGACCTTGAACGACGCCATCGTGATGATGGCAAGCATGATGGCGATGATGTAGAAGCGCGTTACGATCTTGGCCTCGTGCCACCCGCTTTTTTCGAAATGGTGGTGTAAAGGGGCCATGAGGAACACACGGCGCCCTTCGCCGTCGCGCTTCTTGGTGTACTTGAACCACGTTACCTGGATAATGACCGAGAGTGTTTCGGCGAAGAAGATGCCGCCAACGATGGGCAGCAGAAACTCCTTCTTGATAAGGACGCACATGATGCCGATCGCGCCACCAAGGGCGAGTGATCCTGTGTCACCCATGAAGACCTGTGCGGGATAGGCATTGTACCACAGGAAGCCCATGGCTGCACCAACGATGGCCGCACAGAAAATAGCCAGCTCGTCGGCACCGCGCAGGTGCATGATGTTCAGGTAGTCGGCAAAGAAGGCATTCCCGCTGAAGTAGGCGATCACGGCCAGCGTGAGAGCGCTTACCCCAACGGTGCCGATGCAGAGTCCGTCCAGACCATCCGTCAGGTTGACGGCATTCGAGGTTGCGGTGATGATGAAGATCACCACCGGAATGAACAGAATGCCGAAGTCGAAATTCAGATGCTTGGCAAAGGGTACCGTCGTGAGCGTGGCCACGTCGGAGAATTCCGGCGAAAACCAGTGCGGAGCGAAGTACATGACGCTGGCAACAACGGTGCCTGTTAAGACCTGTCCGACGATCTTGTACCGGCCGATAAGACCTTTCCGCATCTTCTTGACGACTTTGAGATAGTCGTCAAGGAAGCCAACGCCGCCGAGGGCAGCGGTCACAAACACCGCAAGGATGACGTACATGTTCTGGATGTTAGCCCAAAGAACCGTTGGGAGGAGCACCGCAGCCAGAACGATGAGTCCACCCATTGTTGGCGTACCCGCCTTTGTTGCGTGATTGCCTACCTGTTGCAGCTCGGACTTGGCCTGCTCGCCGATCTGAAGGCGCCTGAGGGCCGCAATGATCCGTGGTCCCACCAATAGCGAGATCAGCAGGGCGAAGATGGCCGCTGCTGCTGCACGAAATGTCACAGAGCCGAACAGGTTGATGCCCGGAATATCGGTGATGCCACGAAGCCACCACGCAAGATGATAGAACATGCGACCCCTCCCTTTTCCTCGTCAGTGAACCGTTCGTAGTTCGTTGATGACATGCTCCATGGCAAGGCCCCGTGACCCTTTCACAAGAACTGCTGCTGCTTGGGTTGCGTGTTGTTGGACGGCGCGGGCGCACCCTGCATGGGTCTCGCAAACCACCACGTGTGGTCGATCAAGCACGATGGATGCTTCTCTGAAGGCCGCTCCCATTACAACAACGAGGTCGGCACACAGGCAGGCCTTATCGAGCACCGCCTGGTGTTCCACGTGTTCAGCGTTGCCGAGTTCTCGCATGTCCCCAAGAACGGCAACTCGCATCGGCGCCGGATACCGGCGAAGCGTATCTAGCGCAAGGTTCATCGACGCGGGATTGGCGTTGTAGCAGTCGTTCAGGACTGTGTAGCCAGCAACATGCTCTAAGGCCATCCGAGCGTATCCGTGGCTGACGGCAGGCTCAAAGCTTTCAAGGCCCTGCTTCACCAATTCGGCCGGCACACGTAACGCATGCGCTACAGCCAGGGCGCACGCAGCATTGCGGGCTGCGGCAAGACCCGTGGCCTTCATGCGTGCTCGGAGGGTGAAGTCGTTGTTCACAAGGTGAACAACGGGATGCAGCTCTGCATCAACATCGATCGTGGGCCTGATCATGGCCGGAGTGTCCAATGCAAACGAGATATAGCGCGGGTTGTGCACGGCATACTTCTGCAGGCGCTCGTCATCAAAGTTGATGAGTGCCAGACCGCCGCTGTATGCAAGCCAATCAAACAGGGCACACTCTTCACGCTCAACACCATCAAGGTCGATGAGCTTCTCGAGATGCTCCTTGTCGATGTTTGTGATCAATCCGTGCGTCGGTTGTACCATAGCCGACAGTGCTTCGATCTCACCCGGTTCGTTCGTACCGATCTCGATGACGGCCACATCATAGTCATCTGTAAGCTGCAGTAACGTGTGGGGCGTGCCAACACGGTTGTTGTAATTGGCCCGCGTCTTCAGCACCCGGAAGTACTGTTCAAGCACATGGGCTGTAAGCTCTTTCGTTGATGTCTTACCCGCAGCGCCCGCAATGGCGATCACCGGGATGTCGAAGCGACGCCGGTGGTACCAGCCGAAGCTCCCCAACAAGTGCAGCGTATCGTCTGCGGCTATGCATCGCGCCTGTATCTCGGGTGGTGCGGCATCATAAAACGTACGTTCCACCCCGCAGCATTCGGCTCCGGCAGCGAGCGCACCCACAACGTGGTCATGTCCGTCAAATCGTTCACCGCGCAGGGCGATAAAGATGTTGGAGGGGGCGATGGTTCGACTGTCGGTACTGACGCCGCGGACGACGATGTCGGCCGGAAGCGATGCGGCTGCATCGCCGGCAATGGCGCGAAGATCGTCGTAGGTAAACGTGGCCGGTGATGTCACAAACTGCTCTCGGATGCTGCGCCGCAAAGATAGTGTCTCTACGCAATGCGTTCTGCAGCGCGCAGCCGCGCGCTGCGCGCGCGAGGATTCGTGGCGACCTCAGACGGTGTCGCCTCGACGGCCTTCTTCGTGAGGATGCGAAGCTCCTGCTTGTGATCCCGAAGCACGTTCTTCACAATGCGGTCTTCCAGCGAGTGGTAGCTCATGACCACGATGCGTCCGCCCGGTGCCAGTAGCGGGATCATGCGCGTTAGTGTCTGCTCTAAACGCGTCAGCTCGTCGTTCACCACGATGCGCAGCGCCTGAAATATTCGTGCCAGCGTCTTCGGCTGGTGTTGCGGAGGGATCTGCTGCACGATCAGGTCGCGCACATCGGCCGTGGTAACGAATGGTGCGAGGCGTCGCCGTTGGACCATGGCTGCGGCGATCTTCCGCGACGATGGATCCTCCCCGTAGTCGAAGAAGATGCGTCGCAACTCCTCTTCCGAGGCCGCATTCAGAATGTCCGCTGCCGTTCTTCCTTCCTGACCAAACCGCATATCGAGCGGCGCATTCATACGGAACGAAAAACCACGGTGGTGGTGATCGAACTGATAGGATGACACACCCAGATCGAACAGAATACCGTCGACCGGACCCTGTTCTTCCATCACCGCAGGCATGTTGTCGAAGTTCGCATGCACCAGCGAAACGCGTTGTTCGTCAGCAAAGCGCTGCTTGCAACGCTCGATGGCAACATCATCGGCATCAAAGCTGAACAGCCGCCCACTTGGGCCAAGTGCTTGAAGGATAAGCGCGGTGTGTCCACCGCCGCCGAGTGTTGCATCAGCATACGTTCCGTCGCTGCGTATGTGGAGCAAGTCCAGACATTCGCGAGCCATTACCGGGATGTGGTACTCTTCAGGTGTCAATCGTGCCATTGTCGACCAAATTGCTGAAATTCGCTGGTACTCTTCGAGGCATTATGATCGACATCACTGCACTGATCCGTCGAGCTTCGCCTGCCATCGTCGTTGCGGTTACGATTGCCGCCTTCGTTGTCATGCGACCTTCTACCCCCGAAGCTG
>JAULYI010000176.1:0-16250 GCA_032117915.1 Kapaibacterium sp. (SeqCode)
TAGGACGGCGACATGCGTGCAGCTTGTGATGCATTGAACGGGTAGGGGTAGAGGTTGAGCCGGCGTACGGCATCCGCGGCATCACGCAAAATGATTGAGCATTCGATTGACACGGCTCGAACACAGCAGGAACATGGGCCGGCACAGGCCCGGTTGGAGCAAGGTCTGTGTTGAAGAGCATCAAGTAGTTGACAACACGACATACGGTTGAATCTATCACGGCATTTCTAACGCTCTTTCGGAGGGCCCGATGTCACGACAACACTTTTTGCACTCAGGTGTGATCTCTCGGCGTGCTTTGCACGTTGCCAAGCGTGCTTCGCACATTGCCAAGCGCGCAGCGTGCACCATGGTGCTGGCACTGATCATACCGACAGTGCTGGCCCTGATCACTCCGACCGTCATGACGGCACAAGACGTACCGCTGCTGGGAACGGTGCAGTGGTATAATTCGGGGTATGATACCGCAGCCAGACGCTATTACTTCACCCAATCGATCGATCACGCCGTCGCGGCGGGACAGATCATCATTGCATCGGAGACCGACTGGCAGGGCGTCAATAGCAGACTCACCGGTGAACTGATGGCACTTGACGAGAACACCGGGGTTCTTCTTCGGCGGGACTCCGTCTGCCCTCAATACTCCGATGGCTCCAAAAGACAATCGATCTTGTCGGCCACCATCAACGACAGTGGCACGGTCGTGTGTTACACCTGTGCGGCCGACGGCGTGCATCTGGCGACGTATCCGGCGCTGGAACCCATCGCCGACACGCTGGTCACAAGCAGCCTGAGGGCATGGCTCTCCAACACCGGCCGGTACATGGTCCTGCGGCGGACGGGACCCGTAGGTCAAGGTGCAAGGTACCTGGCCTACGACCGGAAGACCGGTGACACGGTATTCATGGGCTACAATATCGGACCCACATACAACTATGGCCCTTACTTCAGCGCGGATGACCGCTACGTGGTGATGACCAAGGGCGAAAGTGGGAAGACGAGGAGTCTGCCCTTCGTGTTCGACCTGCAGACCATGAAAGTGCTGCATGACGGCATTCCCATTGCGTATGAAACTGCAGATCCTGCCTTCAGCTACCGGGGCAATCGGATCATGTCAAAGTCCGTTTGTGGCGCCATCGTCTTCGACGCCGTGACGGGCGAGCGCGTCTGGTCAGCCGGCGTGAAGACCTGCGACGTCCGCGGTGGATTCATCAGCGCCGACGGCACGGAGGTCTACCTGGTTGCCGGTAGAGAGCTGATCGATTCTACTGCAACGACCGGTCTTTGGATGTACCGCTATCGACTGCCGGAGACCGCACCAAGCGGCGTGATCAAGCACAGACCACAGGACATGATCGGATGGCAATCAGGGTACCTCTTCCCGCAGCCGACGGTGCAGGGCATGTTCGTCACGTATGCTTATAACACAACGGGTGTCGGCCGGATGTCAACCGATCCTGTCAGCTCCGTCCCGCAGTCGCCGGATCCGTTTATGCCGATCCTCTACCCGAATCCGGCGTCGAGTATCGTAACGATGAGCGTCGCAGACTGCCGAGACCGCTCGTGGGTCGTGTCGCTGCACGACACCCGCGGCCGCGAGCTGTGGCAGCGCACGGTCGTCTGCGAGGGGGGCACGCTACGCTTCGACGTGTCGGCGACGCCTGCGGGCACGTACGTCGTGCAGGCATCGACGCCGATGGGGACGCCTACGGCCTCGGCTATGCTCATCGTCAAGTGAGCGCCCGAACAACGGTAGTGAACGGACATCGTGCATCAACGAAATGACAGCGGATGTCAACGAACTGACCGTTGATGTCAACGAACTGACCGTTGATGTCAACGAACTGACCGTTGATGTCAACGAACTGACCGTTGATGTCAACGAACTGACAGAGTACATCAATGAACTGACTGAGAACATCATCAGAGGAGATCGCCATGCGTCGTCACGTCATGCTGCTCGCGAGCACGGTGTTGTGTCTGACCGAGGTGCCACCACTGGCAGCCCAGATCGAAGCTCGCCAGGGCGTTGCGCGCCTGCCGTGGCACGACCCCAATGCCGGTGGTATTCGTGGGACTGTGCAGAACTTCGATGTCCTCTGGAGGCCGAACTTTCACGCGGACCACTTCATGGCGGGATGGAACTGGGGCGCCAGCGAGCGGGAGCTCTCCGAGCCGTTGGTGATGCCTGTACACCACATCGGAGATGAGTGGATAACCGACCGAGACTTAGACGATGCCTACCAGCGCCGACATCTGCCCGGCCGCGTGCTCATCCCACGAATCCGTGGCCTCGGTACGGAGAATGCTCAAGAGCCGGAACGTCGAGACACCTATATCTGTCCCAACGAGTCCATCGCCTTGGAGTTTGTGCCGTTCCTTGTGTGGGATCAAGCTACAGAACGTATGACGCTCGTGGCATCCGACGCCACGGGCAGCGTCTTCGGCTTCCGAGAGCATGCCCTTGGCGTTACGGTGCCGGCACTGCCGACACCGCAGACGACGCCGCAGCCGCAGCCCGGATCGGTCGACTACCGCTGGCGGCTGGAGGCTACACAAGTAACGGGGCGCACTCCGGTGCTCTCAGACGTGTGGCCGGACCGTGAACTCCGCGTCTTCGGCAATACGGCGGGTGGCCAGAACAATCCGCGCAACGACCACAACACCACAGAGATGTTCGTCTCGGTGACCGTGCGCCGCACCTCCGACGCCAACCCCGTTGACGAGGCTGCTCATGCCAACGACGAGGTGCTGCGCATCACGATCCCGTATTGGATGGGCGTGATCGACGGCACACAGATCACGGGCAACATCAGGTTTCGGTTTCTGACGGATGTTGCTAACCCCGTCAACGACCACGTCGTCGAGGGCATCGTCGTCGGTCGCCGCCGCGCCAACCCCACGGTCGACCTTAACCTCGGCCCAGCAACCGAGGAGTTCATCATCACGCGGGGCATGCTGCCGCTTGCGGCGCTGAACCAGGACGTGACGATCGAAGCCCGGTTCACGTCGGATTGGGTAGTAAACGTCATCGCCAACGGCGGCCTGGATGAGGCAAATCGCCCTGATCCATGGAGCAACCCGCGGTTCTACTCGAATGAATTGGACCCGGCGTCGGCGGACGCTCCCGATAGGATCTCCCGCTGTGACGTCAACGTAGAGTACGCCGGCAGCGTCGACATCGAGATCAAGAGCGTGCGCCTGGAGACCGCGGCGGCTCGTGATCTCTTCTGGGGTGACCTCGACGACGAAATCGTCGGAGAAGCGCCGCAAGTTCCGCCGAATCCCAATCGGGCTCCCGGTGCGATCCTGCAGTACTTCCAAGACCTGGAAGCCCGCAACGCCTGGCTCACGGCGCCGCCCCAGACCGGTAACGCCGACGCAACAGGCCGAGTGGCGAGTGTGTGGAAGTTCTACGGCCGCGACGAGATCATGCCCATGCACTGGAAGTCCTTCCGCTACATCAATCGACTGCTCGAGGGACATCTGACGACCGAAGTCAACATTCGGTGGAGCGAGGGCATGCGGCATAGCCTAGGGCTGCGCGAACTCTGGCAGGGTGCTACGAATCAATCCGCCTCTCACGTGGCCTCGTATGCCTTCGAGCGGGGATTCCGAGCAGATCCAAATTACAATGATCCTCTGCTAAGAGATGCTACGCGACGAAGGTATATGGGCCTTGAGCGCGGGCGCACGCCTCATGGTGACCCCGACCTGCTGCTCGGCGGATTCAGCGGAGCACTCCCGTTGACACCGCAGCAGCAAACCACGATGCTTACACCGAACAGTGAAGGTATCCAAGCCCACCAAGAGCACTACCTTAATCACTGGATCCGTCCCGAGCGCGAGATGCTCTTCAGCACCGACGCCGAGCACCATTGGTTTGCACAAGTGTGGCAGTACAGCTCTTGGTTGTATAGCGGCACTACCGATCTAAACCCGGCGAATATCTCATGGCTTGAGGCAAAGTCCAACGCCCGTCCGAAAACGTGCGGGGAATATCGAGCACAGTTTTGGAGCAGTCTCGTCCTTGGCACCCATGGGCTGGTGCTATATCACGGTAGTGATGTTTCGACCGATGGCTTCCCGCTCCCGGATCCTGCTCCGCTCCCCCAACCTCCTGCGACCGTCCCCATTAATGTGGTAGACGCAGGCTTTCAGACCGGCACGCTCAATCTGAATCAAGCGCCGCCGCTGCCTACGCCGGAGGAGTTCCTCAACGCGGACGCCACAGGATCGGACTGGCTGATTGCCAATGACCCAACGAACATGGATGCGTGGCTCACGCAATCGGTGCAACAGACGGCGAACAATTTCGCCGGCGTGCCAAACGGGCCAAATGTTCTTGCACAGATCTACCTTGGCCGCCGCGCGATGCGTCAAGTCACGCGAGAGGTGCTGGGACGTCTGGATGCCGCCACACGACAAACGCTGTGCAGCCTCAAGCTGCGCGGGTGGCACGCCCGCGGATTCAGAAGGGTCAGCACCTCACGTGAAAGCGCAACCGAAGCCGCGCTGCTTGCCGAGCGCCTCGAGATTCGTGCTGATGCCGGCAACAGGCTTCTGACGCGTCCTGTCGGCCGAGTCACCCTCGCCGATCCCACGACGACCAATCCCGGGCAACCGATGTGGGAGGCGATCGATTCGTCGTTTGTCGATGTTACGCTGCTGTCGCACCTCGACGACATGGACATGTCCGACGGATTCTACGTGGGTGTGTTCAATCGTCGCACGAATCCGATGATGGCCATTCCACGCGGTGGGCCGCCGGCGTTTCATCTCTACAATGACCTACTCACGGAGTGGAACACGCACCCGGAGCGCCTCTATGATCAACAAGGGGCACGCGAGGTCCGTCTCCCGTTCACGGTGCCGCACGACGCAACCGGTCGGTATCGCTTGCTGCACGTGACGGAGCTGGGCACGGCACCGGCGGGCGTCGTCGGCAATCGCCCGCTCAGCAGACCGCCCCTCGATACGATGATCGGCCAAGACGGCGATCTCAACCTCACGCTCATGCCCGGAGAGGGTCGGATCTACCGCGTAGAGTTTGCAGCCGCAGAGCAGGACCTGGCCCGTGGATGGCTTGACCATAACACGCAGCGCAAGATGGTCGTGCATCCCGACGTGGCGATGGGACAGCCACCACTGCCACCGGGACCGATCATAACGACGGTGGGCGAAACCAAGCTTCCCTGTATCAACGACGATGGTACCGGTGAAGTCCGCACCATCGATCGAGTGCAAGACGGCGCCACCTGGCGCTATCACATGGTGTATCACCGGCGGCAGCTGCCGCCGGCTGTCGAGCCCGGCGCAGATACGGGTCCGTTGTCGGTATTCTACCGCAGGAGCCACCCGCTTACGAACGTGGGATCGGGGACCAATGACCTCGAGGACGGCCAGATCACCTGGGAGCCGGAGATTCTGATCAATGATCATTTCAACCCCCCAGGGGAACCCCCATCGGTACCATCCTGCGGTTATCCTTCGATTGTTGTCCGTTACGACTCAACGCGTCTGATGAACATGGTGTACATCGTTTACGCCTGCGAGACCGCGGAGACATTGCCGAATCAAAATGTGTTGATTGCCGAAGCGCAGTTCCCGGCCGATATTCCCAATCAGGATGCATGGTATCACGCCCCGCTGCAAGGGTCGCGCGTCCTCGACTATGTCATGTCCTCGGGGATCGACAACAACAACCGTCTGCACCACTGGGGTACGCCGGTCATCAACGCATCCTACCTGGGCAACTTCTACGCATGGAGTGACCACCAGCGGGGCATCGTATACGGATACAAGCTACCCGCTCAACTTGATTTTCCACCCGGTGGCCTCAATCAGATGCGGGCCATCACACAGGTCAACAATCAGCCGTGGGTCGCCAAGTATCCAACCATGCATTCGTACTCACGGATTCGTGCCGGCGAGGTCGACGCTTCGCTCGCGTGGCAGGAGGGTCCTGATGTGAACAATGGCATTGGCCGAGCGATCATGTACACCCGACTTCGCGCCAATGTCCTGAACAATGCTGTAGAGCACTTCTTAACGATCGCACCGCCGCCGGTGACCCCCCAAACACTCGTGCAGAACAACGGCCTGAACTGGCTGTTTGATCAGCAGCGCATACTAAGTGTGGCACAGCGAGACATCGGCACCAACGGGAGCAACGAGCGTCCGACGCTCCTGAGAATGCTGTCGGATTTCCCGGACGAATCGATGAGTGCTGCCTCGCCGTTGTTTGCGATCGGACACGTGAACCACAAGCCCGATCGCATTGTCTGGGAACATACCTATCACAACCCCACCGAGGGGCCACGATGGCCGACAGACCTTGCCCACCGTGCCATTGATTTCACGGACATGTGCCTAGCGGGCGGCAACGGGGTGTTCACGAACCTGTGGACGACGCCGGAGGCGTGGATCACAGATCGTGATGAGGCAGACCTTGTACAGCCGGAGCTGAGCCATGGCGAGATGAAGACGGAACTGCACGTCAACGCGCAAACGCACCCGCAGTATGTGCCGCCATCGTGGGATTATGACGACTCCACGTTGGTCCTGGGGTTTGCGGCCGTCGCTGCCGGCGCCAGACATGGTGCACTCTACCAGCTGATGTATGGCTTCGATCTCTATGGCAGCGAGGTCGATGTTCTGCTTCCGTCGACGGGGTTGTCGCAGCGGGCTATCGTGCGTCGTCTGACGCACGACGGACGATCACCGCATGCGCCGGCAAGACACAATGTCGTCCATGCGCAACGCATCTTCAAGGGCAGGCGCATCTACGAGTCGGATGATGCCAACGAGCAGGCCGGCGCATGGGCACGGGCTCCGGTGATGACCAGAACCAACGAGGGGTTCTTCAAGCGGATAGACACCTATCGTGACGGCGACGTTCCGACACGCAAGTGGCAGGGCTTTGCCGGAGAAGATGGGTTTGCTACGGTCACCGATCTCGAGCTTGACGGAGCGACGCTAAGCCTACGCCGCGTCAACGATGCCGGGCGAGGAACACCACGCAGGCCGGGGCCGCAGCAATATGCCGGCGAGTGGGTGACCATCGACGACGTATCGACGCTTGACATGGAGAGCTTCGCATCGCAGGGTGATGTGCTCGTCACCGTCTACGTTGAGCGCGAGCGTGACGGCCAACGTGTGCCGTTTGCATATTTCAACGGACGCCAAAAGCAACGCTGGCAACTCATTCCCGACCCTACGGAGCGATACCGGATCGTGATCGAAAACGTCGACGAGGACCTAGGCTTTGTGACCGATCTGGAGATCTCGCACGAGGCAGGCGATCTCGGCCGATACGCCGATGCCGACGATCAATTGCTGGACCTGCGCCGGATCGGGCTTGGGATGTCGGCGACATCCGCAGCCACGCTCGAGGTGTGGCCCCAGCCGGCACGCGACGTCGTTACCATGCTCGCCCGGTGTAGCATGACAACGACACCGGCCGTGCTCACGATCCGTGACGTGCGTGGTGAAGGCGTGATGCGTCTGCCTTGCAAGTCGATCGACCTGATAAGGATCCCTACGTCGACAATGCCGACAGGATCATACATGGCAACCATCGAAGCCGAGGGCCGCGTCATCGGGCGGACGATGTTCCAGATTATTCGATAGGTCCCAGTAGGAGTACCAGCGACTGCAACAGACATCAGCCCGCGAAGTACCATGGTCGGTGGTGGTGCGAACCGGGCTGATTACTGTTGCTTGCAGGCGTTGTGATCCCCGACTCCGAGCAGACTGACTGCGAACGATGGCGCGATCACGTTAGTGCCTACGTCTAGCGCAGCGTTAGCACAATGCTCTGGCGCAGTGTTCGCACAATGCATGGGCGAAGTGCTCACGCGACGAACATCGTCGATCGTCGTCGAAGGTGACGAACGTTGTTGGACGCGCGAACGTTGCCGTGGCGCGATACACGCGGCTAATCACGCGACCGAGATTGCTTGATCACCTGTTACGGTGAAACTCACTTGAGCTGATCGCGATGGAGCCAACGTGGAGCGTCAACTGTCATCAAACCACAGTAGTTCTAGCAACCCCAACCGAATCGTGCATGGGTCAGCGACATCACCTACATCCGAACGCGAGGCGGCTTCGTCTATCTCGCAATGGTCATGGATCTGTTCTCGCGCCGAATCATCGGCTGGCATGTCAGTGAGACGATGACGCAGGAACTCACGATCCGAGCTCGGTGGATGGCGTGGAGCCGCAGGGGGCGGCCGAACGGCGTGATCATGTACAGCGACCGAGGTGTGCAGTATGCAGCGGACAGATACCGAACGCTCCTCACGATGAGGTGCGACTGCATACAGAGCATGAGCCGAAAAGGGAACTGCTGGGACAACGCACCCACAGAGTCATTCTTCGCAACAGTGAAGATGGAGCGCTTCGAGGGCATGGAGTTCAAGGACCTTGACGCTGTGCGATATCAAGTGCGGCACTACATCGAGGTCGTCTACAACAACAAGCGACTGCACTCAACGCTTGGCTACGTTACACCTTGTGAACACGAAGGTTCGTACATTCGAGCGCTGAGAGAAGCATAGCGTGAGTGTCTGTGCTCATCAGACTACGCTAGTGCTCAGTCCATACAAATGGGATATGGTACTGTGCATTTCTATATGTTGTGATTAAGTATCTAGGCGTGCGATTGAACGGAGTGTTGCGGTGTGTTGTTAACGTAGGAGTTGGATCATGGTTAAGCTGATTTCGCTATGCACGGTGATCTGCTTGTGTTTGCCGCTTAGCTCGATGGCACAGCCTGTTTTGGGTGAATCTGATCTGATCCCCAATGGCTCATTTGAACTACTTGCAAAGCCTGACGACCCTGGAGGCACCGAGTGGCCCTTGAGATATGTTTACAACAGTCTCTTCTGGCGACAGTTTCACCGGTACTTCGGCCTGAACAATCCTTATGATCCAAGGCTGGTCCCTCCGGGCGTTGACAGGATTTACTTCGATACGTGGCCTATCCTGTACGATCCAGTTTCCTGCTCATCAAGTGATCTGTTTTCAATCGACCAGCTGACCTGTGATCCGGTCACGCGCAGTGGGAGCATCGTGGACATTCCTGAGAATTGGTTCGGGTATCAGGATCTTCCAGCACCTCCGTCAGACTATAATCGGTCGTATGCCGGGATCTACTATAGGCTCAATGGGATCCGGATGGGCACGAACGGTCTCGAGAACGCGATTACGGGAATCAATGCTGCCACAGACTTATGGCGGGAGTACCTAGAGGTTGAACTGACTCGCCCGTTGGAAGTCGGTAAAACCTACGCTGTTTCCTACAAAGTTTCACTTGCGGATGTGAGTACTCGAGGGATACGATTGGAGACGCGGTTGTCCCCAGAGCCATATTGGACAGTAGGCAACACTCCTTGCGGTGCGATCAACGATGAAGAGGGGCTGCAGTCAAAGGTGGCCATCCCTACTACCCAGGGCCCGGTTGGGTTGTCACATGTTACTCCTCAACCCGTCGTCCAGCGTGACGGTTGGGCCGAGATCAGTTACAATATCGTTGCGCAAGGAGGTGAACGCTACTTCACACTTGGCAACTTCGAAGCTGCACCCGTGATAACCGCTCCGCTCACACCACCTGTGCCTATGTGCCTCATGCGGTATTATCCTGAGGCTACGAATGAATCTCCTCTTGCCGCTCGCATTGCATATTACTACATCGACGACGTCCGTGTGATTGAATCGATCACCTGTGAGTGCGGTGTGAAGGTTTGCTTCCAATTCACCCAAGTTGAGAGCTCCGAGGCGGGGAAATGTTGTTACAAGGTACAAGTCGTCAATGGGCATCGTGAGCGCGATACGGATCCCGTCCCGGCCGTATGCACGATCTATGGAATCTCTATGACAGATGTGTTGTCGAACAATCTAGTATACCAATGGACACCGAATCAGCAATTGGGTCCGATCACCGGCGACGGTCTATGGCACGACATTGGTGTAATGTGTGTCGATGAGTTTTCGATGCTCACGACAAAGCAACTGTTGGTGAGTCTAAAAACCAATCCGGACAGGAGATGTGCTCGCAAACGGAACCAATTGAAGGCTGTACTTCGGTCGATCCTTGCAACTGCGCAGCGTTTCGCAGAACTGTGAAAGTACTACCTGATGAATCGAGCAACTCGTCGTGTTGTTACAAGGTTGTCATCGACGCGACAACATTGACTGGATGTCAGATAGCAGCAGTGAAGATCTACCGTGGCTCCCTGGCTCATCCTAACGCAGAGATTCCATCTGCCGCCTATGCTGCAGATCCGGTGGTCCCGTCGAATTTTAGTGGTGTACTGTACACCTTCTGCCCACCTCAGACGGATGCTGCTGCTTCGAATCAACAAATCATCGTGCAATTCCTCGGACCAGGGGGTGAGGTGATATGCGATGCAAATACCACGTTGTCTTGTGAATGCAAGTGCGGCTCGAACGCTACTGGTACCAAGCCTGATGTAAAAATAATGATGGTCCCAGTCGCGGGTCCTGCTGGATCATGTTGTTATGACATTCAACTCAGTAATCCCGGCAGATGTCGTTGGAGCCTGAGCAGCATCGGGATGAGCATAAACGAGGCCGGCACGACAATCACGACAACTACTGGTTGGACGACAACGCAAAATGGTTCTGCATGGCTGCTCGCAGCTTCGAATGGAGCGGTCACGGTTTACAACGGGCAGACTGTGACGATCGGCACGGTGTGCATTCCTCCTTGTGTTTCGTTCGACCCGAAGACAATAAAGGTGAATGCGTCTTTGCTGTTCAACGGTCAGCCATGCACGGTCGCATTGGCAATTCCATCCGCAGCGTCATGTCCAGGCGGATTTTCGTGTGATGACCTCCAAGTGTCAGTGGAGCGGCCGAGGATCTGGCCTATACAAGGAGAAGACTGCTGTAGGCTGATACGCGCGAAGCTGTTGAACTGTGCCGCATCGACCGATGGAATTCGCGTGGAGGTGAAGTCACCCTCAAACACAATGGTTGGCGTCACCCACATCGGAGGCGGCGTGTTCGATTCCGCGATAATGTGCCAGAACTGGGGCGGCCAGATCTACATTGTTGAGCTGCGCCGGGCTGACGGCACACTGGTGTGCAGCAAGCCCGTGGCGATGCCTTTCTGCTATCATCAGGAGCCCGCACAATGAAAGTCCTCACCTCTCGAATAGTATCTCGCCTCGGCAGTGCCCCTAGCACGGGCATGATCGTGTGGCCGATGCTTGTGACCATGTTCATGGCATTCAGCCCCATTGATGCCTGCGCGCAGTTGGTGTTCGACGTCAACGACAGAACTGGCGTCATCGTGTGCGAGGACGGCCGGGTGCATCAGTGGGGCCTACTGGCGCGACAGGTCGATCTCGGTGCCGGAATCGTACCCGTTCGGGTGGTCAAGTCGCAGGGAACGTACGGCATTGACGCTTCGGGCAACGTCTATGCATGGGAGGTAGAGTGCCCGTATCACGTTGCTGCGGTTGACTCACAGTGGTGCATGGAACCTCGGCGCTTGGACCTGCCGGCACCGATGCGGCAGGTGGCAGCAAGTGAGGTCTGCATCCTCTACCTAGACGTTAACGGTGGCCTCTGGGGTGCAGGTCGCAACGGCTGGAACAGGTTCATGGGAGCGGATACACCCGACGTGGTCTTCCCTCCGCGGCGGATTGACATGCCGGGTGCGGTGCGTGAGGTTCGGGTTGGTTCCGGCAATATCGTGGCCTTGCTCGAAGACGGCACAGTGTGGACCTGGGGTACTAACCAGACTGGTCATGCTGGAACAGGCGATACTGCGCTGTTCACGCCCATCCGTCGTGTTGAAACGCTCGGCAGCGTTCGGAGCGTGCGTTCCGATTTCCACAATCCTGTCAGCCCCGTATTCGCTATTGATAGCAGCGGCCGACTCTTTGGTTGGGGAAGAAACACGACGGGTCTGCTTGGCGACGGGTCACGTGAGAATAGGTGGGAGCCTGTGCAGATCCCGATCGAGAACGTGATCGATGTGCGGAATGGTGCCGATCATACCGTTGCCCTGACGGCTGATGGATCGGTGTGGACGTGGGGTTCGAACAAGAGCGGTCAACTCGGACTTGGACACGACTCGAGCATGCTGACCCCACAACGCGTGCCGTCGCTGCAAAACATCCGTGCCATCGGTGTGGGCGCGTATGCCTCCGTCGTCGTCGACGCCGACGGCGTGTGGTGGGGATGGGGCTATAACACCAGCGGCCAATTGCCGGGACTGTCATACGACGTCCACCGCACGCCAGTACGTTGCACGCCTCCGTGCCTAATGAGTGATGTGGCAGATGCATCTACTGAGCGCAGTTCGTTGATGACGCTGTGGCCGCAACCAGCGTCGTCCGTCCTGCACGTGCAGTTCGGGTCCGACGAGACAATATTGCCCATCCAAGCTGAAGTGGTGGACCTACTTGGCATGGTCGTGACATCAGCAATTGTGTCCCATACCGTATGCACGTTCGACGTGACCGGACTCGCCGACGGCTTGTACCTTCTCCGGTGGCGAGGTCCCTCGGCATGGTCAGGCACCGCGTCGTTTTGGGTCGTGCGGTGATCGTTGTGACACCGTTGATTCGAGCGAAGCACTGTCGTTTTTGTGTCCAATCATGTATGACACCCTTCTCTTGCCCTAAGCACTTGGACTGGGAACCTGATGATGATCACTCAACACGTGGATGACCCCATGACTCGTCCACGGCACGTCAGCACGAGGCCATGGTCTACGGCTCGAATCGCGTGGGTGTGAGCTACACCAACGCACCGTACTCGGACACCGACACGGACACCCTTGGCCTGTTCGACGCCGTCCGCTCACGCCGTCTGGCCGAGAAGTCCTACGAACTGGCCGACCACCTGGGCAACGTCCGCGTGACCGTGAGTGACCTGCTTGTTGCGCACGGCGGGGCGATCGACGCCGAGATCACCACACGCACGGACTACCATCCCTTCGGCATGCCGATGCAGGGGCGCACCTATGCAGCCGACGACGCACACCGCTACGGCTACAACGGCAAGGAAAACGACAACGAGGTCAAGGGCGATGGGAATGCTGTCGACTACGGCGCGCGGATTTTTGATCCGAGGATAGGGCGGTGGATGAGTGTGGATCCACTTGCTAAGGAATACGAAACTGTGGCACCTTACGCATTCGCTTTCAACACGCCGATCTCGGCTGTCGATAGCGATGGTATGCGTGTGTACTTCGTTGGAGGTGCCGGGCTGGATACAAAAGGTTGGAACTATACTGAGCGTTGGGGAAGAGCAATCAATTCGAATGGAATTGCAAATTTCCACCCCGTTCGTGGTGTTTCACATGATGCCCCCGGATCGTTTCCAACGAACGATATTCTGTTTACGACATCGAACTCGCATAAGACGACGGAAAAAGTACCAGCTTCAATCGACTCGCGTGGAAATCCATTGAGCTGGAAGGACGTTCCGATAGCCACAACTTCAGCAATGGTTCAAAAGGCAGCCAACTATATTCAGAACGATCTGATGCAGCATCCGCTTTCTGAGGGTGAACAGCACAACCTGATGGGCTATAGTTACGGCAGCGTCTTGCAAGCCCATGTTGCGTTAGAACTAGCTAATCGTGGAGTTGTGGTCGACAATCTCATTCTAGTTGGAGTGGGAGTAAGGAGAGACAAATGAGAGACAGTTTAGGAGAGACAGTTTTTGAAAAACGCCTCTGTAAGTCATTATGAATCAACAAACGGTCTGAAACGAAAAAAGTCCCTTCACACAGCGTGAAAAGGGACTCTAAGTCTTTATGCGCAGGAGCGTTAGAAGTGCTCAAACAGCGCGTATCTAGTACACCGTACGGGACTCGAACCCGTGTTACCGCTGTGAAAGAGCGGTGTCCTAACCTCTAGACGAACGGTGCGTCTGCAAATCAGAGCGTCAAATATACGGAAAATCAGTGTTCAACCAAGTTGCTTAGGGGCAATGCTGTGACCGTTGATGTAACCGACAGGGTGCGACGACGGAGCTGTCTATCTTTGCCGCATGAACGTAATAGGCATAACCGGAGGCATAGGCAGCGGCAAGTCCACCGTTGCTACGATGCTGCGCGAAAAGGGCTGGATCGTGTACGCGTCCGACGAGACGGCTCGCGAGCTCATGGATGCCGACGCGGAGCTTAAGGCCGCCGTGGTTGAGCTCCTTGGGGCCGAAGCGCTGGAGGCCGACGGAACGCTCAACCGACCGTTCGTCGCTTCGCAGGTGTTCGGCGCAACGCCAGAGCATGCGAGACGCCGCGAAGCGCTGGACCGCCTGGTACACCCACGGGTGCTGCAGCGCCACCTGGACCTGCTGGAACAGCATCGCTCCGAAGGCGCATCCCTGGTGGCCATTGAGTCGGCACTGATCTATGAAGTGGGTCTGGACGAAGCCTTCGACTACATCATCCTGGTCGATGCCCCAGAAGAGATCCGCATTGCCCGTGCGATGGAACGTTCAGGCCTTAGCCGAGAGCAGGTCATGGAACGGGTCGCCTCGCAAGCGCCGGCCGCCGAAACACGCGGACTGGCCGACATCGTCGTTCACAACGAGGGGTCCCTTGCGGATCTTCAACGCTCGGTCAACATGGCAGCCCTGGTCATCGGCAGCATGCCCGATGCCGAGACACGGTCCGAAGCCGACGAAGCAGCAGAGGCGGAAGCAGACGCGTGAGCCGTGCTTCTCGTTCGACCACATACCGTGTTATGAAGACGACACATGATCCTACGTTATGACTCCAATTGTTGCGCTCGTTTCATGAATTCGTCAAATAGCGGAACACTGAATGCAATCTCACCATGCGACGTGCTGTAGATCATGCCCTTCTTTATCAACTGAGCCCGAACGGGGCCCAGACTCGTGACCTTCACATGCATAATTCCCGCGACTTCAGCGATCCGATGCGGTCCAGGGCCAAGTTCCGCCATCATCCGCAGGAATCGCTTTTCGCTTGCAGTAAGCCGATTGAATCGTACGCGAAAGAAGCTCGTATCCAGACGGCGCTCAACGGCCTCATTGGCCTGTATAGCATCCACTCGGGTAAAGGGGCTCGTACCAGCATGATTCCAGATCTGGTAGCCCCATTCCTGAATGAAGTATGGGTAGCCCTGCGTTTTCAGATAGACCTCGTCAAGTGCTTCGTCTAAGAACGCAGCACCTTCTGCCTTCGCAGGATCCTGTAGGGCAGTTGCCGCATCGCTGGGTGACAGTGCGTCGATGATCGGAAAATCAAAGAGGCGCTCGGCGTATGATTTCGATTCGCCCACCAGTGCCGGCAGAATCGGAAGTCCTGCACCAACGAGTGCGACCGGCAATTGTCGTTGCTGCACTTCATGAAAGGCCATGATCAACGCACTGAGTTCCTTGGGACTGAAGTACTGCATCTCATCAATGAACAGGGCAACACCAGTTGAGCGCTCTTCTGCTGCCTCACCGATCGCAACGATCAGCGACGGTATATCGACTTCGATGTCGCCGCTGTCCGCCGTGCCACGCTCAACACCAAGATCAAGACCATAGGTCACCTCGTTATGCGTCACGCGTAGGACACTCAGAAAACTGCCAAGCACGCGAAGACCCCGCTGTACCCGCTCACCCAGTTGTGCATTGCGGTCAAGGTCATACAGTATCTCTCTGAGTTTGGGAGCAAGCAGCAAGGCCAGCGGTTTATCTTCAACAGCTTCGATCTTGCACGATCGATATCCAAGTCCTCGGGCAATACGCTGGATCTCATTCAAGAGCACGGTCTTACCAACGCCACGCAGGCCTGTTAACAGCATGCCCTTCCCGGAACGTTTGATCAGCAAGCGACTGAGCATAACTGTGGCCTGCGTCACAATCTCTCCCCGACCAACAAGTTCCCTCGGCGGTGATCCCGCTCCCGGGGAGTATGGATTTCGTACTGATTCCATGATCAAACATATGGATTTATAGCTAATTATATGGCAATATTCATATAAATGCAGCATAATTCGATAAGTACGCATGCCTTGTCAATACATTACTATGTTTCGCTTCGATTTGATCTGAACGCTGTTTGCCAACGGCTGCAACGTCCAACGGCTAGCGATGTACCCACGGTTGTGCGAGACAACTCACCCGTCAACGTTGCGACATCGTCGTTCACAACGAGGGGTCCCTTGCGGATCTTCAACGCTCGGTCAACATGGCCGCCCTGGTCATCGGCAGCATGCCCGATGCCGAAACGAGGTCCGAAG
>JAULYI010000177.1:0-5825 GCA_032117915.1 Kapaibacterium sp. (SeqCode)
CACTAGAGATCGGCTAGCGTACTGCCGGGCGCTGACGCCAATGGGTCTATCCGTGCGGCGATTCGTTCGATCGCCTCGGCGCACGCTTCGGGTGTGATCGATTTGCCTGCGAGGTCGGACAGATGTATCGCGCCGTCTTGAAGGCGCTCGCGAAGGACCGATCGAGCAGATTCATCAGCTCGTAGCACTTCGGCGAGCTTCTCATGACCGGGTCCGCACAGAATACTGCCGTGCTGAAGGACCATCTCTTGCATGACCCGCTGCGCACTACCTACGACCTTTCGGCCACGGGCCATGATCTCTGACCGGGCACTCGATGTGAAACAGCTTGCGCCGGCAACGCCCGACGATGCATAGTGCAGTCGCAGATCCGTTGGTACTTCCTGGTACTCCAATTCGGGGATACCGATGCTGCGCAAAGCAGCAACGATCAGCGTGTGCACGGCGGCATAGATGTCCTGTGCGGTTAGACCCTGCGACAATGGCACAGCCACGCAATACGTAAGCTCATTGGCGTGTAAGACGGCACGACCGCCCGTTGGTCGGTGAACAACATCAAATCCGTTAGCGTGCAGACGGTTGGCATCGACCGCGTCAAGCGGCTGGTGCTTGCCTAGGGAGACGCACCACGGAGACCACGTGTAGGTGCGCATGTGCCACGTACGCGATCGCTCGGCAAGAGCGAGCAAGTCCAGGTCTTGACGCATGTTATCGCTTCCCGTCGCCGGGCCGTCAAACGACACGATCATTACGCGTCTGCCTTGACGTACACACGAGCGAACTTGAGCTTGCCGGCACGAACAATGCGCGGGCTGGTGACGTCGATGATCGCTGCGATGTCCGTGACCTTCGTACCATCTACCTGTGCGCCACCCTGCTGCACAAGGCGTCGTGCTTCGCTCTTGCTTGAGCAAAAGCCCAGTTCCGCGAGCAGGTCAACGATATTCATGGATGACATCGATACAGCGCGATCTTCAATCTCATCAGGCAGGTCGCGCTTGACAAAGACGCGCTCGAATTCCGCAAAAGCATCGTCTGCCGACGTCTGACCGTGATACCGTGCCACAATGCGCTTGGCAACATCGACCTTCGCATTGCGCGGATGCACTGAGCCATCTTCCAGACCACGTCGTAGGGCGTCCACCTCTGCGGATGAGGCGAAGCACGCATAGGCAAGGTAGCGGGCGATCAGCGTATCCGGGATGGACATCGTCTTGCCGAACATGTTCGACGATGTATCTGTTAAGCCGATATAGTTGTCAAGGGACTTCGACATCTTTTCGACGCCGTCTGTACCTTCAAGAATGGGCATCGTCAGAATGCACTGCGGTTCGTGGCCGTAGGCACGCATGATCTCTCGCCCAACCAGCAGGTTGAACTTCTGATCGGTACCGCCAAGCTCGATGTCGCTCTTGATCGCCACCGAATCGTAGGCCTGCGAGAGGGGATAGAGAAACTCATGGACGCTGATCGGTTCTCCGCTGCGATAGCGTTTCGTGAAATCGTCGCGCTCCAGGAGTTGGGCAACGGTATACTTCGCCGAAAGGGCGATCACCTCCCGGAAGGAAAGCGCATCCAGCCATTCGCTGTTATACACCACGGTGGTCCGCTCTCGGTCCAGAATGAGAGAAGCCTGTGATACATACGTTGCACCGTTCTCCCGAGTCTCCTCAAGCGTCAGTGCGGGCCGTGTCTTTGACTTCCCCGTAGGGTCGCCGATCATAGCCGTGAAGTCGCCAATGATCAGTACCACGCGATGTCCGAGGTCCTGAATCTGGCGTAGCTTGTTTAGCACAACGGCATGGCCGATGTGGATGTCCGGTCGGCTTGGGTCAAGACCGAGTTTTGCCGTAATGGGCGTACCGGTCTTGAGAGAGCGTTCGAGCTTGGACACAAGCTCTGCTTCCGGTAGCAGATCCACGACGTGTTCGCGGATCACATCCATCTGCTCGTTCACCGTTGGAAAGGTCTGTCTGGACATTGTCTCCTCCTTGTCAATCATCCGTTGCACGGCGCCTGATCGCGCGTTCATGCTCACGGTCCTTCAATGCGGCTCGCTTGTCGTACAGCTTCTTCCCTCGGACCAGTCCAAGTTCAACTTTGACGTACGGACCCGAAAAATAGACGCTAAGGGGCACCAGCGAGAGTCCTTTTTCCTCCAGTGCTGCACGCAGTCTCCCAAGCTCCCGCTGATGAAGGAGCAGTCTCCGCGGACGCAATGGCACGTGATTCTCGCGATTACCGAATTCATACGGGGCAATGTGAAGGCCTACAAGAACAAGCTCGTCGGAATTCCGGGAGGGGAAGACGGCGTAGGCATCCATGACGTTTACCTTGCCTGCACGAAGTGATTTTACTTCGGTGCCGCTCAGGACAATACCGGCCTCGAATCGCTGCAGCACCTCGTATTCATGGAAGGCTTTGCGATTCGTGACGATGGGCCGTATCGTACGATCCGGTGGCGATGGCATAAATGGAAAACCCCGCGGTGTGCGCGGGGCGCTAACAGTGCATGTATGCGGAGGGAGAGGGATTCGAACCCTCGATAGCGGCCTTAACCACTATGACGGTTTAGCAAACCGTTGCCTTCAGCCACTCGGCCATCCCTCCGTGAGGGAGCGCAAAGATACGGAGGAAGCGTGAAATGACGATGCTCTCCGTCGTATTTTCCCGCGATGAAGTCGTCAGAAACTCCTCTCATGCGTCAGTACCGCCAGATCAAGGGGCGGTACCCCGATACGATCCTGCTGTTCCGGCTCGGTGATTTCTTCGAGACGTTCGGTGATGATGCCGTCGTGACGGCGGCAGCATGCGGGATCACACTTACAAAACGGAACAATGGCGCTGCCGGCGACATGCCGCTGGCAGGGTTTCCGCATCACCAGTTGGACAACTATCTGCCGAAGCTTGTCCGTGCCGGTCATCGCGTTGCTGTCTGCGAGCAGGTCGAAGATCCTAAGCAGGCCAAGGGCATCGTCAGGCGTGACGTCGTCGAAGTTGTCACGCCGGGCGTCGTTATGTATGACAAGCTGCTCGAGACGAAACGACATACCTACGTGGCAGCTCTCGTTGCGCCGTCTCGTGGGGGCGACCGTTGCGGGTTCTCGTTCTGTGATGTGTCCACGGGATCACTTTCTGCGGGCGACATCGAGGTGTCGCGAATCAGCTCCGTCCTTGAAAGCCTCCAACCGGCAGAGTTGATCGTCAGCAAGGACGAACGCGATTTCTGGGAGCCTATTCTTTCCGGCCTTTCAGTGCCCCCTTCCATGACCAGACTCGACGGCTGGTTGTTTGATGAGGAGTTCACGCAAACGGCAATCACGCGTCTGTTCGATGCCCACGCACTGAAGGGGTTTGGTGTTGACGGATTCAACCGTGGTTTGACCGCAGCAGGAGTGCTGCTACACTACATTGGCGAGACGCAGAAGGGCATGCTGGCGCAGATCAAGCGCATGCAAGCCTACGACGTCTCGGATGTGATGATCCTTGATGCCGCCACACGTCGTAATCTTGAGATTCATCAAACGATGCACGGTGACGGTTCGCAGGGAGCCTTGGTATCAATCCTTGACCTGACCTGCACACCGATGGGAGGCCGCACGCTGCGAACATGGTTGCAGGCACCACTTCTGCGTCGAGATCGAATCGAGGCACGGCTTGGCATCGTACGAGGATTCGTGCGTGAAACGCGCACGCTGGATGCCGTGCGTCTTGCGATGCAGGGCATCGGTGACATCGAACGGATCCTAACGAAGGTTGTTACAGACCGCGCGTCGGCCCGAGACCTTGCGGCGTTGCGGTATGGTCTGTCACGGATACCAGTGGTGCAGCAGGCATGCTCCGGTTCTGCATCGGCTGCGCTGCAGGATATGGCCAAGAGACTTCTGGACCATGCCGATGTTGTGAATGTGCTTGACTCGGCACTCGTAGAGGAACCGTCGGTTCAGCTGGGCATGGGAACCGTGTTCCGCTCAGGATATGATGCAGAGCTTGATCGGTATAGCGATGCGCACAGAAACGGTAAACAGTGGATCGCCGAGTATCAGGACGAGGAGCGGCTGGCGACAGGGATCACCACCTTGAAGATCGGTCAGACCGGTGTGTTTGGCTACTATATCGAGGTAACCAATGCACACAAGAACCGTGTTCCAGAACACTTCATCCGTCGGCAGACCCTGGCGAATGCAGAGCGATATACGACAACACGGCTGCAGGAGATCGAACAGATCCTTGTTAATGCCGAACGGTTACTTGCAGAGCGCGAGCAAGCACTGCTAACGGAACTGCGTCGGGCCGTTGCCGAACATTGTGCAGCGTTACAACGAACCACTGCATTGCTTGGCGGACTCGATACGCTCGCGTCGTTTGCCGCCGTTGCATTCGAACGTTCGTATTGCGAGCCGGAACTTCATGACGGTCTAGCGCTCTCGATCGTCGGCGCACGGCATCCTGTGATCGAGGCTGTGCTTCCGGCCGGTGCAGCATATGTTTCAAATGACGTCAACATCGATCCGGCCGACGCCCAGGTGCTCATTATCACGGGCCCGAACATGTCCGGTAAATCGAGTTACCTGCGACAGGTAGGCCTCATTACATTCCTTGCCCACATAGGTTCGTTCGTGCCGGCAACATCGGCAAGGATCCCGCTAACAGACCGCATCTTCACCCGGGTTGGCGCGCAGGACAACATCCTTGCAGGTGAGAGTACCTTCCTCGTAGAGATGCAGGAAGCAGCCAACATCCTCAACAACGCAACGGAACGTAGCCTAATTCTGCTTGATGAGGTAGGAAGGGGCACTGCAACGTTCGATGGCATTAGTATCGCGTGGGCCATCGCCGAGTATCTGCATCAGCATATCGGTGCAAAGACGTTGTTTGCCACGCACTACCATGAGCTGACGTCGTTGGCGTCAACATTCCCGCGTGTGCGGAATGTCCAAGTCGAGGTCCGTGAGGTCGGGGATACTATCGTCTTCACCCATCGTGTTGTTCCGGGACATAGCGATCATTCGTTCGGCATCCATGTTGCTCGCATGGCCGGAATCCCGGCTTCGGTGCTCACCACAGCCAATCATGTGTTGGCTCAACTTGAAGGTGCACAACAACAGTCCCGCTCAAGCGTCGATGCGCCGCTTGCAACAATGAGCGAGTCGGCCGTGGGCCAGCTAGGAATGTTCGAGGTACGTGATGACGTCATACGCGCACGCATTGCTGCCCTCGACACCAATAATCTTACTCCATTGCAGGCCCTGCAGGAGTTGAATGAACTCAAAGGAATGCTCGATGCCTGAGGACATAAAGAAGCTCTGGAAAGACCGTGATCGGGTCATTCGGGCCATGACAACGAATGGCCTTTTTCGCGTGGCCGTGATGCGATCGACTGTACTATCAAGGCTTGCCCAGGAGAAGCACGAACTCGGTCCTCTCGAGTCACTCATGCTCACACGAGCCCTGACCGGGGCGTCGTTGATGGCTTCATTCCTCAAAGGCGAAGAGCGCGTTACGATCACTTTGGAGGGCGACGGCGAGATCTCCATGGTCTATGCAGAAGCCATGCAGGTTGGAGAGGTTCGAGGGTACTGCCGTAGGAATCCGCAAACCGCTGGCGCAGCCGATTCACCGCTTGGTAACGGTCTGCTCAAGGTGCAGCGAGTGATCTACAATAGCTTCGAGCCCGTGACCGGTGTCGTTGCCCTTCGTAAGGGCGATGTGACGTCGGATCTGAGCTACTATCTCACGCAGTCCGAGCAGATACCGTCGGTCGTGATCATCGACGTAGCATACGATGATGCGCATGTTGTTAGGCAGTCTGCCGGCCTAATGCT
>JAULYI010000178.1:0-10540 GCA_032117915.1 Kapaibacterium sp. (SeqCode)
CTACTACCCCTGCACGGGCCAACCTTTTTCTCGCGATGGTGTGGATGCCCCACGGTGTTACATCCTATCCGTAACCGTGGGATAACACACATTTTGAGTATCTGGCTATGGCAACCACGTCAGGACCCTTTGCCGCATTGAGCGTGCTGTTTTTCATGATCGGCTTTATCACATGTCTGAATGACATTCTGGTGCCGCACATGAAGAGCCTGTTTGATCTGAATTACACGCAAGCGGCCCTCATTCAATTCTCGTTCTTTACAGCATACTTCGTTATTGCCTTTCCTTCATCGTGGTTGATCTCCCGTATGGGATACCAACGATCGATTGCTGTTGGGTTGTTGATTGCTGCACTTGGTGCCGCCATCTTTTATCCGGCATCGATCATGCAGTCCTACGGCGTATTCCTTCTTGGTCTGTTCACGCTGGCCTCGGGCTTCGCATTGCTGCAAACGGCTATGAATCCGTATGTAGCCGTACTAGGGCCACCGGAGCGGAGTTCAGCTCGACTGACGCTATCACAGGCCTTCAATTCTGTGGGTACAACCATTGCGCCTGTGCTTGGTGCCGTGCTTATTCTGGGAGCATCATCGTTGACGCATGAGCAGGTTGCTTTGCTTGATCCGGCTGCGCTGGCTGCCCACCGGCAGGCAGAGGCCGACGCTGTGCAGATGCCCTATCTCGTCCTTATGGGGATGCTCATTGTCCTTGCCGCGATTGTCGCTGTACTCAGACTCCCGAAGATCGAAGGTGTGGAGGGTGCGGAGGAAAAGAACGTGTCGCTCTTTGCGCCCTTGCGTATTCCGCATCTCTTCAAGGGAGTGCTGGGCATCTTCGCCTACGTGGGTGCCGAGGTCGCTATTGGTTCGTTCATCGTCAACTATTTCGAAGAGCGCGTGGGACTGAGTGAGGCATCCGCTGCTCAGTATGTTACGTACTACTGGGGTGGAGCCATGATCGGGCGCTTCCTTGGTTCCGTTCTGTTGACGCGGTTGAATCCAGGCAAGCTACTTGGGGCAGCAGCAATGGTCAACGTTGCTCTCACGGTAGGATCGGTCCTATCGGAGGGGATGACGGCAGCACTCATGCTCGTAGCATGTGGCTTCTTTAACTCCATTATGTTCGCCACCATTTTCACACTGGCCATTAAAGACGTCGGCGTGATGACGAATAAAGGATCCGGTTGGCTGATCGCCGCCATCCTTGGTGGTGCCATTATTCCGGCACTACAAGGAGCAATTGCCGATGCAACCGGAACACTGGTTACATCTTACCTGATTCCTGCAGTATGCTACCTCTACATTGCCTACTACGGATACAAAGGCTGTCAACACTCAACATCGACTGGAGCAACAGCATGATGCGTTGGTTCACAATCGTACTCTGCATGTGCCTGGCAACAACTACTGTTATTGCTGCCGATACAGAGATCACCGGATCCGTTGTCTCGGCAGATGGAAAACCGATCTCCGGCGTAACGGTGCGAGTGCTGAAAACGAAACTTGGAACCTTCACCAGGAGTAAGGGTGAGTTCAAGATCGTCCTGCCATCGACAATGGATTACACGCTCACGTTCTCCATGGTGGGCTACACCACCAAGGAGATCGCCGTGGCCTCAGCGGAGCTCTCCAAGCCCATTCGCGTGATGCTTGAGCAGGACGTGTTAAAGCTGGAGGAAGTGGTTGTTGTTGGATATGGTACCAAGCAGCGCAAAGACCTCACGGGTTCGATCGCTCGCGTTGATGCCAAGGAGATCGCGCAAAACACGTACGGCAACTTCGAGAATGCCATTGTTGGTCGTGCTCCGGGCGTTCAAGTGATCAACTCCAACGGCATGGCGGGCAGTGCCATGACCATTCGTGTGCGCGGTGTTGGTTCGCTAACAGCATCGGGGGAACCGCTGTATGTGATCGACGGGGTACCCGTTACACAAGGTGACTTCGGAGGAAAAGACCGCCTTGCAACACAGACGAATGCCCTTGCTTCGATCAATCCGAACGATATCGAGTCGATCGACATCTTGAAGGATGCCGACGCGTCGGCCATCTACGGTTCACGTGGCTCGAATGGTGTTGTGCTCATTACGACGAAACGCGGTTCGGCTGGGAACACGAAGTTCAACGTGAGCCTGTTTAACGGTACATCCACAGAGACGAATCGCATCGCGCTGTTGAACGGCGACGAGTTTCGTGCGATGTGGGCAGAGGCGAACTACAATGATTCCGTCGCTCTAAAGGCGCTCCGTCCGAATGCCAAGTTCACGGCAAAGCCACTGCCCGGTGCGATGGACCCGTCTCTGTACACAAATACAGATTGGCTGGATCGCACGTTGCAAGCAGGACAGATCACCGACGCAAACATCACGGCCTCCGGTGGATCAAGCTTCGCAACATTCTTTACCAGCCTTGGCTACAGGGACGAGTCATCATATGCTGTTGGCAATACCTTCCAGCGCCTGAATGGTCGTGCGAATATCGAAGTCAATGCAACCGAAGACGTGAAGATCGGACTGTCTGCGAATCTGAACTATGCAGACAACAAGCGTGTGCCCTCGGCTTGGGCAGGTGGAATCGGTGCAGCGCAGAGCTCAGCGCTGCCATACTTCCCTGTCTATAACCCTGATGGCACGTACTTCGAACCACAGAGACCGTGGTACGCCATGTACAATCCGGTTGCGCAACTGAACGAAAACCGCTTCAACAACATAGAGCAGCGGGTTCTTGCCAACCTGTACACATCGATCAAGCTACCTCTCAACTTCAGTCTGCGCATCCAGGGTGGTGTGGATCAGATGAACTTCACGGATAGACGTTACACGTCGCTCATTGTGCAGTCAGAGGCCGAAGCTGAGCTTCGTAAGGTAGGTGTCACGAACTGGGTACTTAATGGTACACTGGATTACAACACGATGTTGATGGATGGTCTGACGATGACTGCTCTTGGAGCCGTCGAAGCTCAGCGTTCAGATCAGCTTGTTACAGGTCTCAAGGGACGCAATTTCCCGAATCCGGCTTTCGAGAATCCGACCTCTGCAAGCATTCGTGAAGGATACTCGTTCGAGACAGGGTTTTCCTTTCTCTCGTTCATCACCCGATGGAGTTTGAACTACCAGGATCGCTGGCTGTTGAACCTGTCGGGTCGTACCGACGGTTCATCGCGCTTCGGAAGCGAGAATCGCTTCGGCTTCTTCCCCTCGGCCGGTCTTGCCTGGGTGGTCAGCAATGAGGACTTCCTGAAGGGGAACGAGGACATCTCCTTACTCAAGCTCCGTATCAGCTATGGTCTTACCGGCAACGCCGATGGTATCGATGATTATCAGTGGCAGGGTACCTACAAGGCCGGTGCTGACTATGCGGGAAATCCCGGTATTCGTCCGGACCGTCTGTTAAACCCAATGCTTGGATGGGAGCAGACAGCACAACTCGACATTACTGCCGAGGCCGGGTTCTTTGGTGGTCGCCTTCAGGCAACAGCATCGTACTACAGCAAGGTCACGTCGAACGTACTGCTGAATGTCTCCGTTCCAGCATCTACGGGATTCTCATCGATCCTTAAGAACGTTGGATCCTTCGAAAACTCCGGTGTGGAGGTTGTCCTCTCCGGTTATCCGGTAAGCTCCGGCGACCTGACGTGGCGCATGGACCTGTCTGTTGCGCACAACACGAACGTCGTGCTCGATAACGCCTTCCTTCCGCCTGACGCAATCGGCGGACCCGGCGAAACGCGGATCCTTGTCGGTTATCCCGTAGGAACGTTCTTCATCAACCGGTCTGCCGGCGTCCAGTCGCGCACCGACTCCGTCCGCGTCACGCGCCGTCGTTCCGGCAACAACGTCTCGTTCGGCACGGCAAAGGATGACGAGCGCTGGAACGCCTTCTACGATACCACCGTGGTTATCCTTGGTGGCTCGCAGCTCTTCTACAACATCAACGGTGATATCACCGATGTGTACGATCTGAACGATCGCACGCCGCTGGGTAATCCCTACCCGTCATGGTTCGGCTCGTTCACCAATACGATCACGTGGAAGGGGTTTGACCTGACCGCCATGGTGTACTATCAGTTCGGTAACCAGATCTATGATGATGCCGCCAAGCGTCAGGTGGGTAACCTTGCCTCGAATTTCAATCAGAACAAGGAACTCACTGATCAGCGCTGGCAGCAGGAAGGCGATGTCACTGATGTCCCTCGTCTGTCGCTGACAGAGAACTACGACATCAACACCGACCGCTTCATCTACGACGGCTCCTTCGTTCGTCTGCGTCAGGTAACGCTCGGTTACACATTGCCCCAATCCTGGCTTGAGGGGGCAGGGTTCGCAAGCCTACGGATATACCTGACAGGACAGAACCTGTGGACGTGGACGAAATATCCGGGATGGGATCCCGAGATCATGCGTGACCAAGACGGCGCTCAGGGCCGGAATCTTGGAGCCGGCGTCACGTACCTCACGCCGCCGCAGGCAAGACAGTTCGTTGTTGGACTAACGGCAGGATTTTAAGGTCATGACCAAACGAGCATCACTCCGCACCATCGTTAGCAGCGTTGCCCTTGTGGCAACGCTCACTGCCTGCGAGTCCTTTCTGCAACAGGACCCGCCACTTGATATTTCGAACGACATTGCACTTTCGACGCCCAGCGGGATAAACGCTGCGATGATCGGTGCTGCCGATGCCATACAAAGCGGCGCACTGTTTGGTGGTAACACGATGTCGATGGGCGAACTCTGGTCGAACAACGTCGAATCGAATGTCGGTGCGGATTTCGGACGACTACAGATCCTGACGTATAACCTGAACGTCTTTAACCCGGAAGGGCGCTCCATGTGGGGTGACGGATACAACGTCATCAACCGGGTGAATAACGTTCTGGCAGCGCTGGAGACCGTTCCATTTGCCGATACTGATCTGCGGACGAAACTCAAGGGACGAGCACTTGCAATGCGCGGCATGACGCTGTTTGCGCTGTGTACGTACTTTGCTCAACCGTGGGGGTACACGGATGATAACAGTCACGCCGGAGTGGTTATCCGAACAGAGCCCACACTTGGCGATCTTGGTACAAGAAAACCCCGGGCAACACTGGCTGAATGCTATGCCCAGATCATCGGTGATCTTGAGACGGCAGCAACGCTCTTGCCCGCTACAGATGCACCTTACATCGGTGCCCTTGCAGCGAAAGGACTGCTCGCACGCGTCAAATTCCATCAAGGGGACTACGCAGCAGCCGAAGCACTCTGCACTGAGGTGATCTCCAGCGGAACGTATGCCCTGAATGCAAATGTTACCGATGTGGCTTCGACCAACAGCACAAAGGAAGTCTTGCTTGAAGTGATCAACCTGCCGAACGACAACGCATCGTCAATCGTGTTTGATTTTCGTCAGGCCGACAACGCCTCACCGCGATACTGGGCCGGTACGGACTTCGTGAATACCATCTACACGGATACCACAGATAAGCGACTCGGCCTTTACGTCTACCGTAATAACCGGCTTTACGTGGCAAAGTGGGATCGTATCGCGATGAATATTCCGTTGCTGCGACTTGCCGAGCTGTACCTGACGCGAGCAGAGTGCAGGGCGCAACAGGGCAATGGAAGCGGTGCCATCGACGATGCGAATGTCACACGAACGCGAGCCGGCTTGAAGCCACTGGCGGCAACACTAACCGGTAACTCGCTGCTGAATGCGATCCGCCGTGAACGCAACATTGAATTGGCATTTGAGGGTGACGTCTTTCTTGAGCGGAAGCGTCAGAGACGAAACCTTAAGCAACGACCGTGGAATGACGCTGCGCTGATCTTCAAGATCCCGGATATCGAAATGAACGCGAACTCACTTTGCATTCAGAATCCCTGACCGCAATCTCACAATCATTACAACCTCACGGAGGAATCATGAAACATGCTCTACTCCTTGTGCTACTCGCTCTGGGTATCACAACAATGACCGCTCAATCTGTGATCGATGCAGACCCGGCTCGTCCGCTCGAAAACGGATCGGTTACCATTACGTATCGCCCCGCCCTTGATGACAAGGACGGGAATTTCAACATGAAGGACGTATCGGAAGTCTGGGTCTATACCGGTGCCCGCGGTGCCGCTATTGCCCAGGATCCGTCCGCGCCGTACTATGAGAAATACGGATGGAACGACCTGAAGAACTATCCCGAGCTGAAGCTCAAGAACAACGGTGACGGAACGCATACGCTGGTGATCGAGAACATCCGTGCGTTCTACAACGTCCCCGATGACAAGCCCGTTCGCGAGCTGCTTTTTGTGTTCCGCAATGTTGACGGAACGGTGCAAGGTTCTGATCGTCTCCTGGCTGTTGACCCCGTTGGTGGTAACAGTACGTCGATGCTACGCCTCGTCAATGGTGTCTCGACATCGACCACGGCCGACGTGATCGCCGCCCAGGCCAACGATCCGCAGATCACCGAGATCGGCTTCCAGCTGGCCTCTACATACAAGGAAGTTCCCGCCGGCAACGACATTCAGGTGAAAGCCAAGGCGACGGGTGCTCCGGCTCCGATCTATGCCGACGTGGTACAGAACCTTACGAAGGATGCGAAGTACACGCTGCTTATCGGTGACAACAATGATGAGTTCGGCAATAAGTTCCTGACGGATAACGCAACGCTTAAGAACGGAACGACGCAAGTACGCTTTGTGCACTGGTCACCCGCCACACCCAAGGTTGACGTTCTTGCGCTTACGCCGAATGGACCGCTTCCTGTGATCTCCGGCGCTGCGTACGGCGATGTGAAGGACTACTTCGAAGTACCTGCCGGTACCTACAAGTTTGCCGTGGCTGCAGCCGGCAGTACGGATCCGCTGGTCACCTTCAACCCCGTCGATCTGCCCGGTAATGCTGCTCTTACGATCATCGCCTTCGGCAATGCCGATGGCCTTACGCGGGTTCGCTGCTTCATCGACAATGGTAACGGCCGTGACTTCGTCGACCTGCTCCCGCTGGGCGAAGGCTGGATCATGAAGGCTAATCCGGCTACGCCTGCCATCAGCGAAGGCGTAACGGTGCAGTACAACCCCGAGAACGACAAGAAGGACGGCCAGTTCAAGATGGTAGGCGTCGAAGACGTGTACGTCTATACCGGTGCCCGTGACTACACCGGCGGATACTACGAGAAGGCCGGCTGGGGTGACGTTGGAACGACCGAAGCCGTAAAGCTGACGAAGAACGCTGACGGCACGTTCTCTTGGACGATTCCGTCGCCGATCTCGGCCTTCTATCCAGGTGCCGACGGAAAGATCCTCAAGGAGATCCTGATGGTCTTCCGCAATGCCGACGGCACGAAGCAAGGCGGCGATATCACCCTCTTCCTGGGTGATGGCTCAGGTAAGACGGTCACGACGGAACCTGCTGACGTAAGTGCAACAGCTCCCGTTGCGGTGACCTACTATCCCTGGAATGACAAGAAGGACAACGAGTTCAAGATGGTCGGTCAGGGTGAGGTCTACATTTACACAGGTGGCATCTGCGAAGATGGCACGTATCTCGAAAAGGCCGGATGGGGCAATGTTGGCACGACCGAAGGTCTTAAGCTGACGGCTAATGCCGATGGTACCCACACCTGGAACGTTGCCAGCCTGAACGAGTTTTACGCTGTGCCGGCTGACAAGAAGCTGAAGGAGATCCTGCTGGTCTTCCGTAATGCCGAAGGCACAAAGCAGGGCTCTGACGTGAAGATCCCCGTCGGTGCTCCTTCGTCTGTCGAGGACGAGAAGCTTGCTGCAGCGATCAATCTGTATCCGAATCCCACGACCGGCTCCGTAGCGATGACACTGCCGGTTGACCAGACGGTTTCGATCCTGGTGCTTAACCACCTGGGTCAAACAGTAAGCACGTTTACGGCGACAGGTAGCGCTACGTGGAATGGCATGGACATGAATGGACGCCTTGTTGCTCCCGGATCATACTACGTCAAGGTTCGCTCCTCGAATGCAACGGCTGTCGTACCAGTGGCCATCGTTCGTTAATGATGACACTGCATATCTCGAAGATCATGCAAACGTGCCTTCGCCCTCGGGCGAAGGCACGTTTGTCTGTTGTAATCGCAACGATGCTTTCATGTGTCCTGCATGCACAGGTCACGACGGTGCCATTCTTTGCATCGCCAAACGATTCGATCATTGTTCAGTTTGATGCTTCTGAAGGCAATGGAGCGCTCAAGAGCATCACCGGCGATATCTATGCGCATACCGGCATCATCACGGCGTTGAGTACGTCACCCACGGACTGGAAGTACGTTAAGGCCCAGTGGACGGAGAATACGGCTGCGTGCAAGCTGAAGCGTGTGAACGGAACCCGGTACGAGCTCGCGATCGGTCGTCCGCACACCTTCTACAATGTGCCGCCGAATGAGCTCATCCGACGACTGGCCTTCGTGTTCCGGACTGCTGACGGCAGTATTGTGGGACGAGCCGCTGATGGTGCGGATATTTATGCCGAGGTCTATGCCCCGGGTGCCTACGTCAAGCTGCTCTCTCCGACATCCCTCCAACGTATTGTCGACTCAGGTACTGTCGTTCGCGTGTCTGCCGCCGCATCGGCCGGAGTTACGCTGTTGCAGCTGGCAGTGAACAACCGCGAGATTGGCCGCACAACGCAGGACCGTATCAGCGTCGATCATACGATAACGCAAACGTCGAAGATCGAGGTGATTGGGTACACCAGTCTAGGTGGAGCCATCAAAGACTCGATCACGATCCGTGTGCGAACGAAACCACGCGTCGAAGATGTGCCCGTGGGTATGAAGGATGGCATCAACATCCTCAATGACTCCACGGCAGTCCTTGTGCTGTATGCACCGGGCAAGCAGGAGGTCTATGCCGTAGGCCCATTTTCGAACTGGTCCCGTGATCCCGACTTCATGTGCTCGAATACTGCCGATGCTGCTCGCTGGTGGTGCCGAATCCCGTTAGACAAGTCGGGCCAGACGATGTTTCAATGGTCTGTTGATGACGACGACCGAATAAGTGATCCGTACAGTGAACAGGTAAGTGATCCAAACGACCGCTTCATTCCGGCTGGCCGGTTCCCTGCATTGCCCCCTTATCCAAGCGGATCGACCGCAGGTATCGTGTCGGTGATCAATACCACCTTGCCTGACTATGCGTGGAAGACGACATCGTTCACGAAACCGGACCCGGATCGTATGGTTGTGTATGAGCTGCTTGTGCGGGACTTTACATCGGCGAGTAGTTTTCAGGGAGTCATCGACTCACTGCCATATCTGAAGAATCTCGGCGTACAGGCTATTCAGCTCATGCCGGTGATGGAGTTCGAAGGAAATGACTCTTGGGGCTATAACCCCAGTCACATGTTCGCCGTCGATAAATACTATGGCACAAAGAACGACCTCAAACGACTTATCGATGCAGCCCATGGGCATGGTTTAGCCGTCATCTTCGATATCGTTCTTAACCACCAGTTCGGACAATCACCACTCGTAAACATCTGGGGGGCAGTGTCGGGACCTACGGCGGACAATCCCTACTTCAACGTGACGCCTCGGCATCCATTCAATGTTGGATATGACATGAACCACGAGAGTAAGGTAACCCGAGACTATTCGAAAAGGGTGTTGCAGTACTGGGTACGTGAGTTCAAGATCGATGGTTATCGGTTCGACCTGTCGAAAGGCCTCACCCAAACAAACTCGGGACAGGATGCCGGACTGATGAGCCGCTATGATGCATCGCGAATCGCCATTCTGAAGGACTATGCGTCGGCTGTAAGGGCGGTAGATCCAACGAGCATTGTTATCTACGAGCACTTTGCGGATAACGACGAAGAGAAGGAGCTCTCTCGAGACGGCAGCCTTCTGTGGGCTAACGGGACGTGGAGCGGTGCTCAGGCAATCCTTGGATTTGATAATCAGGATGTAGCCGGTGCAGTCAGCGCACAACGACGAGGATTTCAGCGGCACGGACTGATCGGATATGTCGAAAGTCACGATGAGGAGCGGATGCTTGTGCGTGGCGTTGAAGCTCGTGATACGACCACCGTTATCAATCGGCTTGAAGCTCTGATGGTAACGCTGCTGTGCATTCCAGGCCCGAAGATGTTGTGGCAATTCAATGAAGTTGCCTATCCGCATTCGATCAACCTTAACGGCCGTCTTGGTCGTAAACCCCTTGCATGGCCTCTGCTGAGTGATGGACGTCGAGAGCGCCTCCGGCGCGCTGTTGCAGAGCTCTCTACGGCGCGTCAGCTCTATGCAAGTTTCGCGTCGATGTCGGCTACGCTGCAGACGTACGACAAACTGAAGACTATCGTACTCAAAGACCCTTCATGTGATGTGGTGCTGATCGCCAATCTGGACGTGACCACGCGCACATCCACGATTCCGTTTACGCGAAAAGGGGTCTGGTACGAGTTCTTTAGGGATACGACCGATGCCTATTACATCGACAATGCGACGGTAACGCTGCGACCCGGTGAGTACCGCCTCTGGTCGACGCAGCCACTTCGAGGGTCGGCCACCACAGGCGCTATCGACGAGGGACATGTCAGTG
>JAULYI010000179.1:0-6280 GCA_032117915.1 Kapaibacterium sp. (SeqCode)
ATAAATGCAGCATAATTCGATAAGTACGCATGCCTTGTCAATACATTACTATGTTTCGCTTCGATTTGATCTGAACGCTGTTTGCCAACGGCTGCAACGTCCAACGGCTAGCGATGTACCTGCGGTTGTGCGAGACAACTCACCCGTCAACGTTGCGACATCGTCGTTCACAACGAGGGGTCCCTTGCGGATCTGCAACGCTCGGTCAACATGGCCGCCCTGGTCATCGGCAGCATGCCCGATGCCGAAACGAGGTCCGAAGCCGACGAAGCAGCAGAGGCGGAACCAGACGCGTTATTTCGCCGCACGAAACGCGTAAACCATGCTTCGTTCGTCAACGACGTTTCCGTAGTTTCGACAGTCAAGGTTTGCCACGCAAGCATTGACATTACACAGGGACGCGCAAGTCCGCGTCTTCACGTTCCATCATAAGGTGTTTCAATCATGGCACATCCGGTGCATCTGACCGACGATTCCTTCCAGGCTCATGTCGATTCCGGCGAGCTGCTTCTAGTAGACTTCTGGGCAGCCTGGTGCGGTCCCTGCCGCGCCATCGCCCCCTTGATCGATGAACTTGCCGGTGAGTACGAAGGCAAGGCAACGATTGCCAAGGTGGACGTCGACAATAACCCCCGCGTGGCTATGCAGTATGGTATCCGCTCGATCCCGTCGCTGCTGATCTTCAAGGGCGGTAAGGTTGTTGACACGATCGTGGGTGCCGTGCCTAAGAACATGATCGCCGACAAGCTGAACCAGCAACTCAACTGATCCGCGACCCATCATGCCACGTCCCGCACTGCTTGTCGAGACGGAGCTCGTCGAACATCTCAAAGACCTTCCTCTGTGGCGCCGCGATGGCGCCACAATCGTTCGCGAGATACCGTGCTCTGATTTCGCAGCCGCCATCGGCCTTATGAACGCCGCCGCCCTGCTGGCCGAGAAGGCCGACCATCATCCGGACCTGCTGGTCTATGGATGGAATAAGGTGCGTATCACGCTATCAACGCATGACCAGGGCGGTCTGACGATCCTTGACGTACGTCTCGCAAAAGCCATCGATGCCTTGCGCATCGATGCACTGGCCTGAACTTCCACACCACTGCACACGGAGTACTAACCATGGCTACTATTACCGATATCGTCGCCCGCGAGATCCTTGATTCACGGGGTAATCCCACCGTTGAAGTCGATGTTCTGCTCGAAGACGGTTCGCTTGGTCGCGCAGCCGTTCCGTCCGGTGCCAGCACCGGCGAACACGAGGCTGTAGAACTCCGCGATGACGATGCAACGCGCTACCTTGGCAAGGGCGTCAGCAACGCCGTTGAATTCGTCGACACCGAGATCGCCGAAGCCCTGATCGGCATGGATGCCTCCGACCAGCGCCAGATCGACCGCGTCCTGGTTGAACTGGACGGTACGCCGAACAAGGCACGTCTGGGTGCAAACGCCATCCTGGGTGTTTCGCTTGCCACGGCCAAAGCGGCCGCCGAATACCACGGTCTGCCCCTGTTCCGCTACATCGGTGGCGTTCACGCCACCATGCTGCCCACGCCCCTTATGAACATCCTGAATGGTGGACGTCACGCCGACAATAACGTCGATATCCAGGAATTCATGATCATGCCCGTAGGCGCCGCATCGTTCAGCCACGGCCTGCAGATCGGTACCGAGATCTATCACACGCTCAAGGGCGTGCTTAAGGCCAAGGGTCTGTCAACGTCCATCGGCGATGAAGGGGGATTTGCTCCGTCACTCACGTCGAACGAACAGGCGCTTGACATGATCATGGAGGCCATCCTGAAGGCCGGTTACGAGCCGGAGCAAGACGTTGTGCTGGCCCTGGATGTGGCCGCAAGCGAGATGTTCAAGGACGGCAAGTACCTGATGTATAAGTCCACGCAGGAACAACGCTCGGCACAGCAGATGGTGGACTGGTATGCATCGCTCTGCGAGAAGTATCCCATCGCCAGCATCGAAGACGGTATGGGCGAGAATGACTGGGAAGGCTGGAAGCTGCTGACGGATGCACTGGGCGAGCATATCCAGCTTGTGGGTGATGATCTGTTTGTGACCAATGTGAATTTCCTGGAACGCGGTATCAGCGAGGGCGTTGCCAACTCGATCCTGGTAAAGGTAAACCAGATTGGTACACTGAGCGAGACACTCGATGCCGTTTCTATGGCACACCGCTACAGCTACAGCAGCATTCTGAGTCACCGCTCGGGCGAGACCGAAGACGTGACCATTGCCGATATCGCCGTTGCCGTTGGCTGCGGCCAGATCAAAACGGGTGCCCCCTGCCGCACCGATCGCGTGGCCAAGTACAACCAGTTGCTGCGCATCGAAGAGATGCTCGGCGAAGACGCCGAATATGCCGGCGACTCGACGATCGCTTAACGTTCACAGTTGCACGGATAAGAAGGATACTACCATGGGCACGAACATCATCTTCGGAACTGACGGCTGGCGCGGCGTGATCGCACGCGACTTTACGTTCGACAACCTCGCGCTCGTGGCCCATGCGACAGCCCGCTATATCAAGCGGATGAAGCAGGACAAACCGTCGGCCGTCGTAGGCTACGACACGCGCTTTCTGTCGCGTGAGTTTGCCGTCGAGACCGCGCGCATCCTTGCGTCGTACGACATCGTGGTCCATCTGACGGATGCGATCTCGTCGACCCCGCAGGTATCCTTCCATACCAAGCAGAAAAGTGCATCGCTCGGCGTTGTGATCACCGCTAGCCATAATCCGCCCAAGTACAGCGGCTACAAGGTCAAGGCCAGCTTTGGCGGTCCGGCCATTCCCGAGCAGATCGCCGATATCGAACGCGAGCTCGCTGCCCTGAAGGGCGTTGCACCAAAGGGTGTCGTGAAGACGTACGAGGAATACGTCAAGGCACGTACGATCCGTCCGTTCGACGCCAAGGCGCTCTACCTGAGCTACCTGCAGAAGAAGATCGACTTCGATGCCATCCGGGAAGCCAAGCTCAAGATCGTCTATGATCCGATGCACGGTGCCGGTATCAACTTCATGCAGCGTCTGCTGCCGGATATCATCGAGATCCACGGTGACTACAACCCGTCGTTCGGCGAGGTGGACCATCCGGAGCCCATTGCGGAATGTCTGCAGCCGCTGATGGACGCCGTGAAGCGCAAGAAGGCCCATGTGGGCATGGCCACCGACGGTGACGCGGACCGTATCGGCATGGTCGATCACACGGGTGCGTTTGTCGATTCGCACCGGATCTTCATGCTGCTCATGAAGTACCTCTACGAGCACAAGAAGCGCCGCGGCGCTGTCGTCAAGACCGTGTCGCTGACGTCGATGGTGTCGGCCTACTGCGCAAAGCACAACATCCCGCTCTACGAAACACCCGTCGGCTTTAAGTACGTCGCTAAGTACATGTCCGAAGAGAAGATCCTGATCGGTGGCGAAGAGTCAGGGGGCCTTGGTACGTCGCTGCATATTCCGGAGCGTGACGGAGTGTTCAACGGCCTGCTGGTGCTCGAGATGATGGCCAAGACGAAGAAGACGCTGAAGCAGCTCTGCGATGAGCTCGACGAAGAGTTCGGTCCGCACCGCTACCGCCGCAACGACGTCCACGTCACAGAGCAACAGAAGAAGTCCATCCTAAATGCCTGCAAGCGACTGCCCAAGAAGCTCGGTCGGTTCGACGTTATCCGTCACGACACGCGCGACGGCTATAAGTTCTACGTCGAGAACGGCTGGCTGCTTATCCGTGCTTCGGGTACCGAGCCGCTGATCCGGTTCTACGCAGAAGCGGAGTCGCTGGTCAAGGTCAACGAGTTACTCGAAGAAGGACTGAAACTCTCCTAAGCCAGGCGCCGTGCGGTCGCGGTCGCTGACGATCGGCGCATCGGTGCGCCAGGCTATGCCCAGGGCAGGATCAAGAGGATTCAACGAGCCCTCGCCGGCAGCGTTGTAGTACGTCGTGCATTTGTACACCACGTGTGCATCGTCACTTACAACGCAGAAGCCGTTAGCGAATCCCGGCGGGATATACACGATGCGGCCGTCCTGGTCGCTCACGTCGATCACCACGTGCTGTCCGTACGTGGGTGAGCTCCTGCGGATATCAACCTCCACCAGCTGGATGGCTCCGCTGATCACACGCAGCAGTTTGCCCATGGGCGGCTCATGCTGGAAGTGCATGCCACGGATCACGCCACGCGTACTGTACGAATGGTTGTCCTGAGGGAATTCCTGGGGTAGTCCCAGATCGCCGAACTGGTCGGCCCGGAACGACTCCATGAACCAGCCGCGAGGGTCGGCATAGCGCTGCGGACGCAGGACGATGATGTCGCCCAGGAGGCGTTCTTCAAGCATGAATGGCATAGGAACCGAGGTTAACCGTGAAGGGTCTCTGCCCGCAGCGGATAGTTCTTGCGCGCAGCGTCGAACGTGGCCGCCGTAGGCGCCGCAAGATAGGCCTTTACAAAGGCTTCGGCGTCAAGATCGATCGGTCGTCGGTCAAGCAGCAGTTCCGCAAGGGCATCGGCATCCCAGTCGATCGTGACATCCGCATCGGCATGACGCACCACGCGGTCCAGCAGCGTCATCGCCAGACCGTGCTTCTGAATGTAGGCCACGGCCACATCCATTGCCCCTTGCTCTTTAGCGTTGATGGTATAGCCGGCAATGTGTGGAGTGGCGATCAGACACTGTTCGACGATTGAAGGGTCGGGTACGGGCTCGTTCGGCCAAACGTCAAGGACGAGACGTCCGTCGGCACGCTTGAGCAGATGCTCGACGGCATCGGCAGTGAATACCTCGCCACGACTGGTGTTGATGACAAGTGCCTCGTCACGGATCAAGGCGGCAGTTGCTGCGTGTAGCATGTGCAGCGACGGATGAACCTCACCTGCATGCAGGTTCGGATGGAACGTGATGATGTCCGACGTACGCAGCAGCTCTTCGAAGTCGACATGCCGGTCCTGGATACTGCCGTCATATGCCAGCCGCAGCGGATCGTAGATCTGGATGCGGGCACCGAGACGTTCCAGGTAGTGCGCTACGAGTGTTCCTACGGCACCATAGCCGACAATGCCGACGGTGGCATTCGCACAGTCGATACCGTCGAAGAGAATGGCCGTGATGACGTATTCGGCAACGGCATTGGCGTTGGATCCGTGGGCATCGATGACGTTGATGCCCATGGCGGCAAGCGCTTCATCGTCGATATGATCGGTACCACTGGTGGCTGTGCCGACGAAGCTGACGCGGGTGCCTTCGAGCAAGGCGCGATCGCAGCGTGTGGTAGAGCGCACGAATACCCCCGTGGCCCGATAGCGGATCAGATCGTCACGGGTAAGAGAGCGGCCGTCGAAGGACCGAACGGTATCGACGGTGCTAAATAGCTCGTTTAGAAGAGGGATCTGGTCGTCGATCAGTAGCATCTCAACGTCGCAGAATCAGCGTCCCGGTAGTCATGGAGTTTACAGTAACAACCGCATGATACGAACCAGGCGCACAACTGCCAGCATCAAATGTCAAGCCATCCCACGTGAGGGATGTTGCGTCATTGGCCGATCCCGTCCAGATCAGCCGGCCCATAAGGTCGCGGATCGTTACGCCGATGCGTGATGGTTCCACAGTGCGGAAGGTGACCGTTCCGGAAGAGGGATTGGGATATACGGTGACTTCGGCAACACGCGTATCGGGTACGGACGACGCGATCGCCGTACCGATCAGCGTGTACACGAACGGTGAGTCGATACCCATGACTTTGATGTTCACACGATCTTCGAACGATCCCGTGGCCTTGGGTAGAAAACCGGTCATGATGTCCATCTGCGTTTTAGGCAGCACAACGAGCGGCTGTCGCCACTGACCGTTGAAGAAGTTCCCCGTCCGATCATCGATCCAGATGTACTCGATCGTCATTGGTGCGTCGCCGTCGTTGGCGATGGGTAGGCGTCCGAACGATAGCTCGCCAACCATGCCGTTCATGATGACGGTATCCTGGATGGATCGGTACACGGGTGTAGCACCTTCCGGCACAGGCACCAGTTCCATGATCACGTCGTCCTCGGGTCTGGGAAATGGCTCGTACTTGCCCTGGTCCTGATTGGTCGTGCTAAGAAAGATGCGGCCATCCTTGGTAATGTGGATGGCACGCAGACGTCCCGCAGAGAACGGAAGGATCGGCACCGTCTGCACGATGCGGCTGCGTGTACTGTCGAATTTCAGTTGGTACAGGGTGCTCTGCTTCAGCGAGACAAGAAGCAGCGAGTTCTGAAGGACGGGGTAAAGATCGTG
>JAULYI010000180.1:0-2156 GCA_032117915.1 Kapaibacterium sp. (SeqCode)
AGGTCGAGCGATCCATGGGGCACGCCAAGAAGCGCTATCGCTGCTGCACAGAGGGGCATCAGCACATCCGGCGAGAGCATACCCACCACGATGGCGATTGCTGCCGTAACGGCATACACTATCGTCGTACGATGGCGCGTAGGAACGGCCTCCACGGAAGTGTCCAGAACATGGCGATCTCCTGCCATAGCGTTGTGCGCTCGTCAAGGAACATCAGGATACGGCGAACGGGGTTTCGCCTGAACAGCGTCCACAGAATACGAGGAACAACCTCGGGTTCGTCCCGGATGATGCGTAGCAGCAGCCGGTCATACCAGTCGAATCGACGCGGCGGCCGGGCCGGTGCCGAGGCAACGCCTGTTGTTAGCATCGACGTGAACAGCGTCGATGCATCGCGGACGCATCGTGCCACAGTGTATCCAGTGGTTGCCTTTGTCAGGCCGGCTGCGCCACCGATCGCGATCCAGTTTTGGGCTCGCTGTCGCTCCGGCACCGCGTCGCACATGGGAATCGACCCGACTTCGGTGGCCACCGTCTCATACTTGGAACAGCAAAGCACGGAAGCGATATAGGTGTCCAGACGTCTTGCATACAACGCGTCCGGCCAGACCTCCGGACCAAAGACCGTACATTCGACAAGTGCTTCCGTTGCGCTGTAGGGCAGCACATAGACGAAGCAGACTCCATCCGACTGGTCTGTTCGAAAGTCCATCATAACGGCAACATCCGGTGTGAACATCGCCTCTGGCGTACGGATGCGGCGTCCCTGGAAGTGCTGCAGCATGGAAACGCTTGCTTCACGGCGCAGCGGTTGCTGCCGACGGCTGTCGAGCGACAGCACCTGCAGATCCGTGGGGTCGCCGGCCACGGCGACGTCACGATGCACGTGCATGGTCCGATCAACAAGCTCTCGAATGGAGCGAGCCGTGTACTGGCGATAGGTCCAATCTCCCAGGTCACACTCCCATGTCTGATCTTCGAAGCCAAACCGCAGTGTATGCCATTCGGCCACGATGGCATGCGATAGCAGCGGAAGTGGTTCACCCCACACGCATAACGTTCGTTCCGGAGCTTCTACATCTGGATCGATCATGCGGACATCCAACGGGATCGCGGGCCACGCCTCACGTGCTGCAAGGGCATACAAATGAGCGGCGACCCCGCCCCCAAGAAAACGTAGGCTTGGTGGGGATAACATCGAAGATCAAGCTATAGAATTTTTTATCATAAACTTGAGCATATTACGGGAACCAATTGCACCACATACTGGTTGATCGATGCGTTCAAGCGCTCGGAAGAGAACCTAGGAATGGACTCCTCGGGGAGTTGATCAAAGGCACGGACAGAACTATTGAAGCCTCGTTGCATCGTCCACACGCTTACACAGTGGGCTGGCAGGCGATGTGCCGAATAACGGCGTCTCGGGTTTCTTTTTTGTTCACAGGAGGACCTATGGTTTCCAAGACCTTACAAATTGGTCTTTGGTCAATCGCTCTTGCCATGGTTGGTGCTGGTACGGCGATGGCTGCAGATGGAGCCGCAGCAGGCACACTACGTGCCAATGACTACATCGGCTTCACGTTCTTCACCGGATACATGGCAATGTTTGCCGCTTCCGTGTTCTTCTTCTTCGAGCGCGGCCGTGTCGCCGACAAGTGGAAGACTTCATTGCTGATCTCCGGCTTGATCACGATGATCGCAGCCGTGCACTACTTCTACATGCGCGGTGTATGGCTCGAGACGGGCACATCGCCGACGCAGTTCCGCTACATCGACTGGACGCTCACTGTTCCGCTGATGTGTGTTGAGTACTACCTGCTGCTGCGCCCCGCAGGTGCAAAATCGGGCATGATGTGGAGACTCATCCTTGCGTCTGTCGTCATGCTTGTCGCCGGTTACTTCGGCGAAGCAGTCCAGCCTGAGAACAACGTCATGTGGGGTGTCATCTCCACGATCGGCTGGGCAGGCATCATCTGGGAAATCTACATGGGCGAGGCCAAGAGCCTTGCTTCAGCATCGGATAATGCAGCCGTAAAGTCGGCCTTCACACAGCTCCGCTGGTTCACCCTCGTGGGCTGGGCGATCTACCCCATCGGCTACATGCTTCTGCCCGGCAACCTGCTGAGCGGCATGGGTATTCCTCCGTCCAACATGGA
>JAULYI010000181.1:0-41308 GCA_032117915.1 Kapaibacterium sp. (SeqCode)
ATGGCCTTTGTCAGACCATCGCCGTCCCGCCTTGTCTTGGGCGGCGTTACCTCGACCACGCGGGAAATGATGCTGCTGTGCGAGGGTGCTGGGTATGATACCATCATTGTCGAGACGGTCGGCGTGGGCCAGAGCGAGATCGACGTCGCCGACATGGTCGACCTCTTCCTCTTGCTGGTACTGCCAACGGCCGGCGATGACGTGCAGGGAATCAAGCGTGGCATCATGGAAGTGGCCGACGCCATCGTGGTGACGAAGGCCGACCTTGATGACGCTCAGGCCAGCCGGGCCGTCGCACAGTATCGCGGAAGCATGCGCTACATGATGCCGATCCACGAAGGGTGGAGCGTTCCCGCGCTTGCTGTCAGTAGTCTTGCGTCGTCCGGCATGAGCGCTCTTCACGAAGCGATCGAACATTTTTTTGCTCCGGATCGTATGGCAGCAATTGCGATGCGCAGACATCGTCAGCGCATCGCTTGGTTCGACGATAGGCTGCACCGGTCCCTCGTTGCCCTTGTCGAGGGCGACGAACGACTTAGGCAGCAGCTTGCAGCATTGCGGCGAGACGTCGAGACCGGCATCATTGTACCATCGACGGCCGTAGGCCGGTTTATGCAGACCGTAGCACTTGTCACGAGGAACCCACACATACCATGAATTACCTACAACGCATGCAGCAGGCTGTGCAAGAGGCAGGCCTTGACGCTTGGCTCCTGTATGACTTCCGAGGATTGAACGCTCTGGCATGGAACATCCTGGATCTACCGGAGGATGCTCACTGCACCCGGCGCTGGATGATCGTCATCCCCGCCCACGGTTCGGTGACCAAGATCGTGCATCGCATGGAACGCAGTCCGCTAGACCATGTGCAGGCCACAGAGGTGCTGTATAACACGTATCAGTCGTGGGATGCTGCCGTTCGTAATGCCATTGGATCATTTCGTACAGTTGCGATGGAGTACTCACCGGGTAATGCCCTGCCCGTCGTCAGCCGCGTCGATGCCGGCACGGTCGAGTTCATCCGCTCGATCGGCTGTGACGTCGTGACATCTGCCGACCTGCTGCAGGCCCACACTGCCGTGATCGACGATGAACGGCTCGCCGGGAATGCCATTACGGCTGCACGGCTGAAAGAATCCGTCATGAGCGGATTCACACTTGTTCGGGAACGCTTGCTGAGCGGACACTCCGTCACGGAGTTCGACGTCCAGCAGCACATCATGCGCTGCTTCGAAAAGCACGGTCTGGTAACAGACCACCCCCCGATCGTCGCCATCGGCCCGAACGCTGCAAGTCCCCACTATGCCCCCTCGTTTCATGACCATGCGACCATTGAACGGGACATGGTAGTCCTGATCGATGCCTGGGCGCGGTCGCATGCTCCTGCCTCCGTCTATGCCGACATCACCTGGGTAGGATTCACCGGATCCGATGTACCGCCTGAGGTGGCCGAGCGTTTCGACGTGATCGTTCGGGGTCGTGACGCTGCCTCTGCCCTTGTTACCGCTCGTTTTGCAGCCGGTGCCGCCATTTATGGATATGAGGTTGACAGAGCCTGCCGTGACGTCATCGAAGCCGCCGGTCTTGGTCACCTGTTCATTCATCGGACGGGACACAGCATCACGCACGAGGTACATGGTCCGGGAACGAATATGGACGACTTCGAAACGCATGACACACGACGAATCCTGCCCGGCACATCCTTCTCGATCGAACCCGGCGTATATGAGGACGGCGTCCTCGGGCTGCGCACGGAGATCGATATCGTGATCGATCATGACGGTACCGTTCTTATCCCGAGCGCCCCTGTACAGCAGGTCATCCTGCCTCTGCTCCACGATCACGGATTCATGCCTCAATGATGCTGCGTGCACTCATCGTGGTCTTGCTTCTGTACGTCGGCCTGCCCATACAGGCCCAGGATGCAGCCCGTGATAAACTGCGGCTAGCGGCTACCTATGAGCGCACCGGAGACATGCGCAGCGCGGCACGGATCTATCTGGAAGTACTCGAAGCCAAGGCAGCGGACAACGCCGCCTATGAGGGTGTGATACGCACGCTCACTGCGCTGGGACAGTTCAGTTCCTTGCTTCCTGTGATCGAAGACCGAGAACGGCGGCAACCATCGGCCGACGTCTCCATGCAGCTCGCCGGCGTCTATTGGAAACTTGGCAAACAGCAGGACGCGATCGCAGCATGGTCCAGAGCTGTTGACCAAGCCGGGAACGACGCCGAGGCCTGGGCCATGGTGGCCGAATCACAGGCAGCCGTCCTGTCCAATGCCATCGCCATCGAGTCCTTTCTTCGTGCTCGCGACAAGCAGGATGATGCAGACGCCTTTGCCGCCCAGCTCAGCGCCCTTTACATCGCCCTGGGCAAGGTCGAGCAAGGGGCAGAGGAAGTCCTGAAGGACTTCCGATCATCGAACGACCTGATGCGGGCTCAGGGAAGACTCTCGGCCGTCATGTCGACGCCCGAGGGTGTTGCTGTGGTGGGCGCGCTGCTTGATTCCGAGGCCGACGAGCAAGGCGACCTCGCGCGGCTCCGTCTGTGGTATTACCGCGAGGTCAAGAACTGGAAGGCGGCGCTTGCCGTGACCATCGATCTGGACAAGCGCAGTAAGGCACAAGGACAGGAACTGCTGCAGTTCGGAGACGGCGCAAGGCGAGACGGTGCCTTCGATATCGCCATCGAGGCCTACGAGACCGTACTTGCCGATAATCCCAATGAGCAGCGCCGTCTAACGGCGATCTACTCCTATGCCCGAACCCTCGACCAGAAACTCCGGGCAGGGTCCAGCTTCGACAAGCGTGATGCGCAACGCATCATTGATCGCTACGCAGGAATCGTCCGCGACTTCCCCACGCACTGGTACGCCTCCAATGCGCTCTACCAGATGGCCTTGCTTGAGATCGACATTCTGGGCAACACCGATGCCGGTCGCGATCTCCTGCAGCGACTCGTCAATCAGTACAAAGGGACGCAGGCTGCCGCGGACGGTGCCCTGCGCCTTGCACGGATCTATATCGCCGTCGAGGAATTCGATATCGCCGATCAGTACCTCACCGGTCTGGGTCGAATGACCTCGACCGAAACACAGCCCCAGCGGGACGTGGCGCTGGTCATACGAGGTGACCTTGCCGCTTGGCGCGGCGTGATCGACTCGGCACAGGCCTTCTATGCCAAGGTCGCTGCTGTTCCCGGTTCGACAGCCGCAAATGACGCCTTGGACCGGCTGCTGATCCTGCAGCTGGCAGATCAGGACTCCTCCGCCGTCGCTACGATGCGTCAGGCCGACAAACTTGCCGCAACCGGTAAGACGTCAGCAGCAGCCGAGACCTACCGTGCCGCAGCATCAACTGCGCGTGACGGCGAACTCCGTGATCGCTGCAACCTGTCGGCAGCCGAGCAGTTCATGACCATCGGACAAGACACGACGGCCATGACCCTGCTTGACGCCATCATTGCCGATGTGCCAGAGACGATCTTCGGCGATCGTGCCCTGTTCCGGAAGGCCGAACTTGCACTGCGCCGCAAGGATGTTCCATCTGCCGTCGATGCGCTAACCATCCTGCTGGTGCAGTATCCGCGGTCCATCTTCGTGCCAGACGCACGCGAGCGCATTCGTGCGCTGCGTGGCGATAGCTAGCGACATCAACACTACCGTTCACTTTCAGGTCCCCACATGTCCACCGTAACAACCTTCGCAGACCTTACCTACACCCGCCCCGACATCGACCACCTCCGTGCTCAGATGGAATCACTGGTCGCCGCCTTTGCAGCGCAGCCGTCAGCCGAGTCCACGATCGATCTCGTGCGCCACTGGAACGTCATGCGCACAAATGTGAGCACCATGCAGAGCCTTGCAGAGGTCAAGTTCACGCAGAATGTCAAGGACGAGGACGCCAAGCGCGAGAAGCAGTTCCTTGATGAATTCGGTCCAACGATCACGGAACTCTTCATGCTGGTGCAGAAGCAGGTACTTGCGTCGCCGCACCTGGACGCCATCAAGGAAGCGTTCGGCGAACTCTTCGTGATACGACTAGAGGAGAGCGATAAGGTCTTCCGCCCCGAGATCAAGGACCTGCTTGTAGAGGAGGCTGAACTCTGTACGAAGTACAATGACATTACCGCTTCGGCCAAGATCGAGGTTGACGGAAAGACGTATAACCTTTCCACGATCGGCACACTGGCTATCTCGCTTGATCGCGAGACGCGCAAGAAGGCCGTCACGGCCGTGTATGACTTCCTTGCGTCCCATCAGGCCGAGATCGAGTCGATCTACGACAGACTGGTCAAGCTTCGCGATGAAAAGGCCCGTCGACTGGGCTATAACGACTACATCGAGTTCCGCTACATCGAGTTCGGCCGGCACGACTATAACCGCAACGACGTCGCCGTCTTCCGCGATCAGGTCATCGCCCACGTTGTTCCTCTGGTTGGTGCCTTCCGTGCCGCCCAGGCCAAGCGTCTTGGGATCGACAATGTGCGGATCTACGACGAGAAGCTCCACTTCGCCGACGGCAATCCTGTTGCCAACGGGGACCACGACTGGATCGTCGATAAAGCTCGCACCATGTACGCAGAGCTCTCGCCCGAAACCCATGAGTTCTTTGAACTTATGCTCCAAGGTGGTCTCATGGACCTGAAGTCCCGCGACAACAAGGCGACCGGCGGTTATTGCACCAGCTTTGCCGAGTTTGGCCTTCCCTTCATCTTTGCGAACTTCAACCAGACCACGCACGACATTGAAGTGCTGACCCACGAAGCCGGCCATGCCTTCCAGTGCTACCGCAGCCGCGCCTATGAGCAACCCGAATACCGTTGGCCGACCATGGAGGCCTGCGAGATCCATTCCATGGGTATGGAGTTCCTGACGTGGCCCTGGATGGGATCCTTCTTTGGTGAGCAGTTAGATAAGTTCCGCTTCTACCACCTGCAGGGTGCCCTGCTGTTCCTACCGTATGCCTGTGCCGTTGACCATTTCCAGCACTGGGTCTATGAGAACCCCAATGCCACCCCTGCCGAACGGAACGCTACGTGGACCGAGATGGAATCTGTCTATATGCCGTGGCGCGATACGTCGGACATTGCCCATGCGGCAACGGGGACGCAGTGGCAGCTGCAGCGTCATATCATTGAGAGCCCCTTCTACTACATTGACTATGCACTGGCGCAAACCTGTGCTCTGCAATTCTGGCAGGCCTCCCAGGTTGACCGTGCCAAGGCCTTCAGCGATTACCTGCGCATCTGCGACATCGGCGGAAGCCAGTCCTTCGTGCAGATCGTCCGTTCGGGCAACCTACGCTCGCCCTTCGAAGCAGGATGCCTCGACTCCATCGTTTCCGATGTCAAGCAATGGCTTGACCGGGAGTATCCGCAGTACCTGTGAAATCCCGGTTTAGGATACGCCCCAGTCACACCTGTTGAAATTATCGCAACACCCCTATGGCAGTTTGTCATAGGGGTTGTATTGCGTAGCTTTGCCGTCGATCCACAGAAAACTAACATTTCTTTTTTGCAGTAAAAGAGAAGGGCCACTATGGCACGATCGATCACCCGTTTTGCGCTCGTTGTCGTGATCGCAGTCTCTGCGTTTGTGACATCGTTCGCACAATCGAACCCTACGCCTTGGAATCTGGCGACGCAGGGCAACTACCTTTTCAACACATGGCTAAGCACCCAGCCGGCGTTGACATATCCCTCGTCAATGGTCTTCCATGTGTTCTCTGAGCCCTGGGAGCCATTCGGCACACCGCTGGACCTTGCGCCTACAGGTGACTGGACAGCAGCGTATAGCGTAACAAGTAGCTCACGTATCAACGGCGAAAGCACCAATGGTGTCTCGTTCTTTGCTACCTCGGCAAGTCAGCCGTTGAACAACTGCGCCTTTGTTGGTGCAGCCGTTCTTGCGTTGAACACGCAGGGTCGTACCGAGGTCGTCGTCAACTGGACCAATCGCGTCCTTGCGAGCGGAACGCGTCCGTACGTGATGCGGCTCCAGTACCGCATCGGAACGACGGGTGCGTGGGTCAATGCGATCGATCCGAATGGCAGCTTCCTTGAGATCGACGGAACGCGTCCGACAAACACGGCGCAAAACTTCTCCTACACGCTTCCCGCATCGCTAGAGAATCAGGCAACGGTACAACTCCGTTGGCTGTACTTCCAGACAACGTCGGGATCGAACACGCGTCCCCGCATCGCTCTGGACGACCTGACCGTATCGTCGCAGCCGACCACGGGCGTACCGAACGCAACGGCACTTGCCATTCGCACGCTATCGCCGCAGACTCCGGCACAGGGCGTACCCTTCTCTGTCGAGATTCGTTCCGTTGACGTTACGGGTGCAGCTCGACCCGTAGCAAGTGGCACAACGGTCTTCCTGAGCCGCTCAGCAGGTACGGGATCCCTTGGTGGCAGTACGGTTGGCTTCATTCCTGCCGGCCAAAGCTTTGCCGTCATTAATGGCGTTACGTATAACACGGCCGAAACCGGAGTATCGATCACCGCCACCGGCGGAGTCCTTACCTCCACCACGACACCGACCTTCACGGTTGCAACACCGGCCACGTGGCTGTGGATCGAGCAAGTGGACAATGTCGGCTACGTCGGCTCGCCGATGTCGTCATTCACGGTTCGCGCTATGCGCGGTGACAACGTCATCGACCCCAGCTATAGCGGTGTCATGACGCTCACGCGCGTTAGCGGACCTGGTTCGCTGACGGGTACGACGTCGGTCGCAAGCCTTCGTGGCGTCGCCACCTTCAACAACATCTCCTTCACGGCTCCTGGCGTTTACACTCTTCGTGTCTCAGCTCCGGGACTTCCGGCCGCTGATCTGCCGCAAGTCGTGGTCAATGCCACTCCGACGCTGCTGACGGATGTCGTTCCGCAGTTCGTTCACGGCCGATTCCCGTTCGGCACCTGTAACTGGGGTGCTCGCCCCGTGCCGAACTACGCACGCGTGACCTTCACGAACCTCCAGCCGAACGCAACCTACCGGTTCAACGTTGGCGGTGCCAACGACCAGAACCTTACGTCAACGGGACCGGGATGGAACTTGCACTGGGACGGTCGCACAAATACGTATACGTTCTTGAACAGCAAGAGCCTCAACACGGACGGCTCCTATAGCGTATTTGCCACGGGGCCGACCGAAACATCGAAGTCGATCTGGATCAACCTGACGGCCACGACGAACATTGCCTTCGAGCAAGGCACGAACATGTTCTGGCGCGTTGCGCTCGGTGATCAATCCGGACGATTGATCCGCTTCTATCAGCTGGCCCAGACATCTACGGTCCTTGACCTCGGTCCGGCCGTCAACCAAGGTACCGGCATCGTTGACGTCTACAGCCATGCAACGCCGAAGAATTACATCGCTCTGTACGACAACGAGGCCGGCACCGGTCGTCCGCTGTCGATCACCGCGGTGCAGCCTGACGGCGCCGTCTTCGTAGGCTCATCGTCGTCGCAGCAGTGGTATCTAGACATCGACGAAGACCAAACGGCTTGGGCAACGATTATCCCGAACAACCTGCCGAATGGCGTCCGCCGCATCCAGGAACATTCGGCCGCGACCGGCGCTGTCATTGGTGCCATCACGTCGCCAACCGGTGTTTGGAACGGCGTTAACACGGTGAATCCGGCGGGTGGCTTCACTGCACCGATCTATCTTCAGACGCCTCGTATCCAGATCCTGGCCCCTGTTGCACAGGATACGGTCTGCGGTGCTAAGACGCTCTCGATCAAGTACATTGCTCGCGGTGTGAGCGGTGTTCGCCTTGAATACTCGTCAACGGACGGCATCACGTGGGAGCCCATCACATCGGTCACTTTCGGTACACCCGGTGTTACACCGGTTGACGCGCTGAAGGGCGAGTATGCCTACAACTGGATCGTCCGCGGTGGCTCGTTCAACACGAACTATCGTATTCGTGCCGTTGCTCTTGACCGTGCCGACGTGTCGGCAACGTCCGGCCGTTTTGTCATGGCTCTCGAGCCCGTCATCCTTGAGCAGCCGGAATCGAAGGACCTGTGCCTAGGAGGAAGCCACACGATGGTAACGCTCACAACAGGCTCCGTTCGCGCATATCAGTGGTTCAAGAATGGCGTTGCCCTTCCCGGTGCGAACACAGCTGTTCTTACGATCACCGATGCTCACTACACGTCGAATGGCGTGTATACGTGCTTGGTTGAAGGATATGGTTCATGTGGCACCGTTGTCTCTGAAGGTGCACACATCCGCGTAAGCCGTCCGATCTCCCTCTCGAAGCAGTCCTTCCGTGCAGCGGCCGACATCGGTGGCATGGTCGTTCTGAGCGTCGAGGCAGAAGGTCCGCATGAGTTCACGTATCAGTGGTACCGCGGTCAGAATCCCCTTGTCGAAAGCTCACGCGTACGCGGCGTTACCAGCAGCCGTCTTGAGATCAGCAACATTGCGAAGACAGATCTTGGTAACGATTACTGGTGCCAAGTTTCTGGAACCTGCGGCACGGTCGCATCACGTGTCATGCGCGTGTATTCGACGGGTATCTTCGCCGATGCAGCGACGACGGACGTCTTTAGCTGCGCCGGTGGCAAGGTTACCCTGAGCGTTGATGCCTATGCTAACCCTGCATCCACGCAGCTGAAGCTGCGTTGGCTCCGTGGTGGTGTCCAGCTTGCCGAAGGCGGTAAGTACGAAGGCACCGCAACGATGAACCTGACGATCAACAACGTTGAAGCCCAGGACGCCGGCGACTACACCCTTGAGGTTACGGTCGAAGGGAATGACAACCAGTCTGCACGTGCCACGGTCAAGGTGGGTATCGCTACAGCACCGACGATCTCCGCACAGCCTGTGGGTTCCGACGTTTGCGAAGGCGGCACGCTCACACTGAGCGTCGGCGCAACTGCGCAAGGTACGCTCGAGTATCAGTGGCAGTTGAATGGAACGGATGTTGCAGGCGCAACGGCAGCAACTTATTCCGTTAACAACTTCTCGGCGGCACGTGCCGGAACGTACACCTGCCGTGTGTCGACGGCCTGCGGCTCGGAAGTCTCCAGCCCGGCGACAGTCACGCTCCTTCCTGCAACACAGGTTACGGCTCAGCCTCCTGCAACGATCGACGTCCAAGTTGGCCAGGAGCTCTCGATCAGCCTGACGGCCACAGGTGCTGCACCGCTGCAGTATCAGTGGATCAAGGACAATGTTGAACTTGCCGGCGAAGTCGCCCCGACGTACACGAAGGCAGCTGCAGAAGCAACCGACGCCGGTAAGTACTGGTGCCGTATCCGGTCGGTCTGTGGCGATCTCATCAGCGACTCCACTACGGTCACCACGCGTCCGGTCGTTAGCAGCGTTGAAGACGAGCAGCACCTTGGCGGTGCCATCGTCCACGCCGTTGCACCGAACCCTGCTGCGTCGTCGGCATCTGTCACGGTTCAGGTGGTCACGCCTGCTCGCCTGACGATGTCCGTCATCGAAGCAACAGGCCGCGTCGTTGCCACGATCATCGATGCTGACGTTATCCCGGGCACCTATGCCCTGCCGATCAACGTTGATGCCCTCTCCAACGGAACGTACCTTCTCACGACGTCGTTCGGCGGCCAGCGTGCCGTACAGACGCTGTCGGTTGTGAAGTAATCGTCACTGCGGAATTCTTGCAAAGGGGAGCATGCCACTCGGCATGCTCCCCTTCGTATTTTTGGCCGTCCACCAACGCCGCCTTCACGAGCCACTCCATGCCCCTTCGCATCTTTGCTGCCCTGTTTACGGCCATGTTCGCATCCTCCGTGCTCTCTGCTCAGGATGTTGTGATCAGCGAGTACACGAACGAACTCAATCCGGATGCCGAGTGGACGGAAGTCGTGGTGGTGAGGGACGACCTGAACATCGTGGGTTGGTTCGTCACAGACAACAATGGTTCGCAGGCTGCACGTCAAGGTGGCGTGAAGTTCAAGGATATTCCTCTATGGCGCCACGTCCGCGAAGGCACCATCCTTGTCATTCGTCACCGTGGTACAGGGGCATATCCAGGACGTGATGCCGACCCTAGTGATGGGTTTCTGGACCTGGGATTGTACGATGCCACCGTCTTTGACGTTGCCTCGTTCTCTGGCATCAACGGTGCCGAAATGAATGTTGCCAACGAAGGCGACTTCCTGCAGGTGTTGCGAGCCGATACCGTGCATGTGCATGGCCTTGGACATCGTAAGCCAACAGGACCCTATTATGACGCAACAGGCGCCCCCAAGGTAAATCACGATACGCTCGGTGTTGGTAATGGCCGGTCGATCTCCGTCATCGGACGTTCACTCGCCGCCTATGGCATGGGTATCGGTAAAGATTCTACCAGCGTGAGCATCAATGTCTCGCAGGGTCTGCCAAATCGTGTCGATAATCCCAGAGCATTCGCCGGGATCCGCAATCGTAACCACCTCCTGTGGCGCGAGTGGCGCGAGCCCGAATGGTCAGCGCCAACACCGTTGCTCAGGATCGTGGCGCAGACAGCTACGGCACACGTGCTGGAGTGGACGCCGCTCGTTGATACCTATCCTGATGACAGGACAACAGGCGTGTTGATCCTGCGGTCGACCAACGGATTTTCAGACTTTGACCCTTCGGTGATCCGCGATGGTTCGATGCTCGTCGCCGGACAAGCCGTGTCAACCGCAACCCTGCTCGCCGTCCACCCAAACAGCAACGGAGGTCGATACTCGGACTCCATTGGTCTGGAGTGCGGAAAAAGTTACTGGTACCGCGTGTATGGATATCGGTACGGAGCCGACAACGTGATGTCGCTCGCAGCGACATCAGACTCGACGGCACGTGGCCGCCAGTACAATGAATCCGTCTGGGCACAGAGTGCCCAGGTGACAAAGAGCGTTCCTGCTAAGCCCGTCCTAAGCGCTTCGCGTCTTCAGGTGTGTCCGGGTGATACGGTGACCATCACTTCGTCGACGGTGCCCGGGGCTGTGCTGTATGAGTGGACGTTGGACGGACGTATCGTCCCGCTGGTAGGAACTACACGCGTCGTTGTTCGAGAGGCCGGTACGTATCGCTTGCGCGTCACGGCAGACGGCGGCTGTACCGTCGAGTCGGATCCCATCACCATCTCGGTTCTTCCGGCACAGCGGATCGCTGTGTCGCCGGCTGGTGACCAGACGATCTGTAATGGTGACAGCGTGGTGATCACACTAACGTTCGATGCTCAGCAGTTCGAATGGTACCGCAACGGTACCATAATCCCCGGCGTCACAGGAAAGCGATTCGTTGCCACTGCAGACGGCGATTATCTCGTGCGATCGGTCACGTCACAGGGCTGTCCCGGAGTTAGCGACGTCGTACGCATCCGTGTGCGGAACACAGCGGTTCGCTTTGAACCGGCAACGGTGGACTTTGGTATCCTCGGTGCATGTATTCCAAGTGTGGAACGCACCGTCGAACTCGTCAATACCGGCTCGGAGCCCATGACGCCAACAGCGGCAGACTTCCCTGCCGGCTTTACCATGGTATCCCCTACGCCCGGCTCCGTGACGATCCCTCCGGGCGGTCGCATCAGGGTTGTGCTGCGGTTTGCTCCGTCTAGCATTGGCGTGGCCTCCGGACAGGCGACCGTTACGTCGCTGCCGTGCAACACGACGGCATCAATGACGCTGCGAGGCGAACGGACGACGGCTCTGGCCAGCCTTGACCGTGCAAGGGTCGACTTTGGAACACTCACGAGCTGTCCGGGCACGGTGATCCGTGCAGACTCTACCTTCCTGTTGCGCAATCAGGGCACGACGCCGATCCGCGTGCGTATGCCCAACGTGACGCCTCCATTCTATCTGCTCTCACCGCAGATTGTCACGGATACCGCCATTCCACCGAACGGAAGCCTTGCCATTGTTGTCCAGTATCGTCCGCTAGGAGCGGATCTGGACCGTGGCGTCTTGCAGGACATCGGTTTCCCCTTCTCCTCGGCATCCTGTAATGACACGCTGCGAGCAACACTCATCGCTGCAACCTACAAGCCCAGTCTCATCATGACGCCAAGTGCGGCGGACATCGGCAACGTGTACGCCTGTGGTGCAGGAACAAGCGTTGACACGCTCCTGACGTTCTCGAACGACGGTCGTGTACCCGTTACGGTAGTATCGGTCACTAACGCCACCGTCATTGGTCTGCCGGTCGTGATCGAACCCGGTTCCTCGATCACACGACGTGCCCGCGTTGCCGTTCCGGGACAACCAGGTCCGTTCTCCGTTACCGGGTTGGTAAGTGTTCAACCATGCTCTGCGCCACAGTCCATCACGATCACCGGAACCGTCGTTCCCCTGACCGTGGTCACTGACCTACCGGGCGTTGACTTTGGTATTGTGCGACTCTGCGAGCCATCGACGACGCGCTCGGTGACCTTCCGTGCCTTTGCCGGTGATTCTGTGACAACGGCCCTCGACATCGACGACGTCACGATCAATGGACCGTTCGGCACGTCCGCCGTACGTGGCGACCAGATCGTGGGCCGTCAGGACTTCACGGTCAGCTTCACACCGACCGCAGCCGGCGTCTTTCGTGACACGCTGCGCCTTACACTTCAGCCTTGCGGCGTAACCGTTACCTTAGCCGTAAGGGGCGAGGCAAGAACGGTAGACATTGGTCTGACCATCGTTGACCCGGACTTTGGGTATGTGAACGAAGGCAGTGGTGCCGACCGTTCTGCCTTGTTCACGAACACAGGCACCGACACGGTTGTTGTTGACGATGTACAGGGCATTGCTGCCCCGTTCTCTCTGATCTCCTCCGTTCCTGCCCTTCCGGCCACGCTTGCTCCAGGTGAGAGTCTGACGCTGCTGCTGCGCTATGCATACAATGTTGCCGGGCAAACGGATACCCTCCGGTTCTCGGCATATGTGATCGGCATCTGTCCGAAGACGATCACCGGAACGATGATCGGCGCGTCCGCGCTCAGCGGCGTCATCACGGGTGCCGTCCTTTCGGTCCCGGACGATCTCGAAGCATCACCCGGATCAGTGATCGACATTCCGATCACACTCACATCCACGAATGATCTGCGTCCGGCCGGTGCGACATCACTTGCCGTAGGTCTGACCTACGATCCGACGATTCTGCGGCCGATCGCCATCGTCTCGACCATTGCCGGTCTTTCGGGCACGGTCGTCGAACAGCGTCCCGGGCGAGCGGTCGTCACACTTAACTCCGTCACCGATCCGATCGTTGCCTCGGCACCGCTCGTGAGCATGCGCAGTGCCGTCTATCTCGGCACCTCGCCGATCACCCCGATCACCCTCGACTCCATCCGCATTCCCAAGGTCATCGCCACCGGTGACAACGGCCGGTTGACCATCATCGGGGAATGCCACATCGAGGCACGTCAGGCAGGACGCGGCTCGGGCTTCAGTGTTCGCCTGGAACGCGTCGATGCTAACGACGTGAACCTTGACCTGACCATTCTGACGCACGACCCCGTGGTCATCCGCATCGTTGATGCGCTTGGCTCGGTTCGCGCTGTGCCCCTTGATGCCGTGCTTGAACCCGGTCGTTATGGCATCAACATTCCGACCCATGACTGGCCAAGCGGTCTGATGTTGATCGATGTGACCCATGCAGGTCTTCGATCGACCGTTCCCGTTGTTCTCGTTCGATAACGCCGGCATACTCATCACGCTATTGCTCCACCAATTCCAGAGACTTCTGTGAACGTCCTTGTCACCGGTGCAACCGGCTTCGTCGGTAGCCATGTCGTTGATGTCCTTCTAGATCGTGGACTCGATGTGTCGTACATCGCCCGCGCATCCAGCAATCTCCGGTGGATGAACGGGAAGCGCGCCCGCCGAGTCGATGGCTCGCTGTTCGACTACACAACGCTTCGTACAGCCGTTGGCGAGGCGGATATGGTCATCCATGTTGCAGGTGTTATCGCTGCGAAGAATGAGGCGGAGTTTCTGCGTGGCAACCGTGACGCGACACAACACCTTATCGACGCTGTAGATGCGTATCGACCTTCCCTCACGCGGTTTACGCACATAAGCAGTCTGGCCGTTGCCGGTCCGGCGGGCAGCCTCGAACAGCCGGTTCGCGAAACCGACATCTGCAAACCGATCACGGCCTATGGGCGCACCAAGCGATCGGCAGAAGATGTTATTCACTCTGCGGCCGGACGTATTCCAACGACCATCCTTCGTCCACCCGCCGTCTACGGACCTCGTGACGAAGCCACACTGACGTTCTTCCAAACGGTCAACAAAGGGTTTGCTCCGTTGATCGGATTCGACGAGAAGTACATAAGCTTCATCAACGTCAAGGATCTGGCGCGGGGAATCGTCGATGCAACACTGCATCCGAAGGCCGTTGGTGAAACCTACTTCATCACGTCACGGGAGTACTACACGTGGCCCGAGATCTCGACCGTTACGGCAGCCGTCCTTGGGAAGCAGAGTATTCGACGCATCCGTCTGCCCCATGGAGTCGTCCTGGGACTCGCAGGCATGGCAGGCTTCTTCTCGAAGTTCCGATCCAAGCCCGGAGTACTTGACTACGAAAAAGGTATCGACATCACGCGGCAGTACTGGATCTGCAGTCCTGAAAAAGCACTACGCGAACTCGGGTTCCAGTCGCAACTATCACTGCATGAAGGTATCCAGGACACGATCACATGGTATCGTGAGATGGGTTGGCTGTGATGCGCTCGTGGATCCAGAGCACGATCGGCATCATTGTAACCCTAGTCCTGCTGCTCGTCTGTTTCGCCTACTTCGCCCTGCGGATGGCTACCCGCAGTCATCCCCAACCGGGACAGCGTTCAACCGCTACTGTTCGGGACACCGTCAACATCTATCGTAACGCCTTCGGTATCCCCCACATCATCGCGGGGACAATCGAGGACGCCGTCTTTGCACAAGGGTATGCCCATGCTCAGGACCGACTCTGGCAGATGGACCTGTATCGACGCATCGGTAGAGGGCGGCTGGCAGAGATCACCGGCAGCGAATCGGTGGCCATCGATGTCTTCATGCGGACCCTTGGGATCGCCGAGATCGCATCGATGCAGCTCAAACAGGCATCGTCACAGTCACGCTCCGTTCTGCATGCATACGCGCGTGGCGTGAACGCCTACCTTGACGATCAACAGGATGACATCGCCTTTGAGTTCGATGCCTTGGGCTACGAGCCAACCCCATGGACTGCCGAAGACTGCCTGATCGTAGGACGCGTGATGGCCTTTGAACTCAGTCTGGCATTCTGGTCGGACATCACCTATGCACAAATCGCCGCGCAGCGCTCGCTGCCGGTCGCTCGTACCTATGTGCCCACAGGACGCTCCGGTGAACCCGTGGTTCTCGATTCGACCATGACAACGATGCTCCCGATGCCGTCAGATACCACAGCATCGGTAGCACAGACAACGGCAGCGCTGTCTCATGTTACCTCGACCCTTCGCCGGATCCGCACAGCCCTCAACATTGAAGCATCCGGCATCGGCAGCAATGCATGGGCTGTGAGCAGAGGGTCAGGGAAAGGGGCTCTGCTTGCCAACGACCCGCACATGAGCGTTGGCATGCCCTCCAAGTTCTATCAGATCCATCTGTCAACGCCCACGATCAACATCGTCGGCATGAGCGTGCCCGGCCTTCCGCTGGTGGTCAGCGGTCGCAACGATCACGTCGCCTGGGGCGTCACGAATGTGATGCAGGATGATGTTGATTTCTTCCTTGAGCGGGTCGACTCGACAAATCCGAATTACTATGTCGATGCACAAGGTCGCCGAACGAAGTTCCGATACCGTCGAGATACGATCAGGATCAACGGTACGCCGGACTCTCTGATCGATATTCGCTATACCGGCCGCAGCGCCGTGATCAGCGATGCGCACCTCCTGCGAAACCCATCCGATCTCTTCGGCATGCCGCGTCAGCCATCTACGGACCTGCTAGCGACGTCTTGCATCACCTTCCGCTGGACGGCTGCCACTGCATCGGATGAAGTGCGGACGCTTCATCGTCTGGCAAGCGCAAGGACCGTCTCCGACATTCAGCAGGCAGCATCGACGTGGCGGGCACCGGCATTCAACCTGACATTTGCCACACGTGATGGAAGTATCGGAACGATTCCGATGGGCAACGCACCGATCCGCACCAAGACGGACCCTCACTTCCTGAACCCCGGCTGGGATGCCTCCTTCGACTGGCAGGGATTCGTACCGCTGACATCGGCCGGAAGCTACGTGAAGCGTGCCGGGTTTGCCGTTGCAGCAAACAACACGCTAACGTCACGCTCGACCCCGTTCATCGGAACGCTCTACGAACCATCGTCACGAGCAGAACGGATCACGGAATTGCTGAAGATGTACGTGGACTACACCGTCCGCGATGCTCAGCTGATGCAGCAGGACGTCGTCTCGCCCTATGCCCGATCACTGGTTGCGCGACTCATGCCCATTCTCAAACGAGGTACCGCTCGGTACGGCCAGCTCGAAACACGAGTCCTCGGTATGCTGTCATCATGGGATGGGTCATGCTCTACACTCGATCCGGTCGCAGCCGTGTTTGCTGCGTTCCAGCAGCGAATGATCGTCAACACCTTCCAGGACGAACTTGGTCAGCAGCTGTTCATGGACTGGGCCTTCGTGAGCAACATTCCCGTCAGGCGCCTCTCCGAGCTGGTCGATCAACCGAGTCATCAACTATTTGACGACCTCAGGACGCCACAGCGTGAGGACCTGTCGTGGATCACGATACGCAGCTTCATCGAGGCTGTTCAGCATGTGCGTGATGTTATGCAGTCGGAACTTCCCTCGCAATGGCGATACGGTACGATGCATACGATCACCTTCGGTCATCGCTTCGGCGACAACGCACTGATGCGGCCGATCATGAATCATGGACCCTTCGAAATGTCGGGCATGGGCACGACCATCAACAACAGCGAATGGTCTGTGTACAACCCCTATGAGACACGCGTTGCCGCAGCTATGCGGATCATCGCCGACCTACGCGATTCCGTTGTGTACACCGTCGTGCCGGGTGGCGTGTCCGGACAGCCGCTAGCACCGCACTACTCCGATCAGATCCAGCTCTGGCTTCGTGGTGGATACGTCCGAGTACCAGTATCGCCCAAGCCCGCACGAGGTAGCATGCTGTACAATACATTCACACCACCGTGACGCGGTATCACGAGGCGCTGTTTCGTACTTTTGTCCGTTCCATTACAATCGCAACACTCAGAACTTGCTACAAGGATCATTGATGAACGCCGCAGGGATCATCGCACAGCGTCGAACCGTCAAGGCAGATGCACTTGTCGTCTTCATTCCGTCAACGGAACAACACTTCAAGGCGGCGATGAAGGCGCTAGCTGCGGACATTCCGCATCTGCAGCCTGTCATCGACAGCGGCGACTTCAAGGGCAAGAGCGGATCGACCGTCGTCACCTACACCGGCTCGGCACTCAAGGCGCCTCGACTGATTCTGGCAGGCGTTGGAGAGACGAAGAGCATCAACCTCGAGACCATTCGTCGTGCTGCCGCAGCTGCAACCAAGACGGCCGCCTCGGTCGGTGTGAAGCACTGCGCCTATGATCTGGCCGCCATTAACAACCTCGCCATCGCTGACGTTGCCTTTGCCGTTGCTGAAGGCTCCATGCTCAGCCAGTACCGCTTCTGGAAGTACAAGACGATCTCCAATAGTGGCAACGGCATGGTAACATCGTTTACCTATTTCGGTGCAGACAAGGCCGACCAAAAGGCTGTCAAGGCAGCCGTAGATACAGCCACGGTGATCGCCGAAGGTGTGAACGTTGCCCGCGATCTTGCCAATGCCCCTAACAACGAAATCTACCCCGAATCCCTTGCGAATCGTGCCGTTGAACTCGGCAAGACGGCAGGATTCAAGACCACGGTGCTTGATAAGCGGAAGATCCAGGCGCTGAAGATGGGTGGCCTGCTCGGTGTGAACAAGGGTAGCGAGCGTCCCCCGGTCTTCATTGTGATGGAATACATGGGCGGTAAGAAGGGCGAACAGCCGATCGTTATTGTCGGCAAGGGTGTGACGTTCGATACGGGTGGTATCAGCATTAAGCCGGCTGGCGGTATGTCCGATATGAAGGGCGACATGCATGGTGCTGCAACAACCATCGGAACGATGCATGCTGTTGCCAAGCTCGGTCTTAAGAAGAATGTCATTGGTCTGGTTCCCGCAACCGACAACATGCCGAGCGGTTCGGCCATCGTCCCGGGTGACATCCTGACCTTCATGAACGGCAAGACGGCTGAGATCGACAACACGGATGCCGAAGGACGCCTTATCCTTGCTGATGCACTGGCCTATGCAGACCGTTACAACCCTGCCACGGTTGTGGACCTTGCAACACTCACCGGTGCAATTGTCATCGCCCTTGGAAACACGACCACAGGAATGATGGGTACAGATTCGGCAACGATGGATCGTCTTCGGGCCTCTGCCGGACGTACCAGCGAGTATGTTTGCGAACTGCCCCTGTACGAAGAGTACGAAGAACTCATCAAGAGCGACTACGCCGACATCAAGAATTCCGGCGGCCGCGCTGCCGGCTCGATCACGGCTGCCCTATTCCTGAAGCACTTCGTGACGTATCCGTGGGTCCATCTCGACATTGCCGGAACTGCACTGCAGCCGAAGGCAGGTCCATACTCACCCAAGGGCGGATCGGGCGTCGGTGTGCGCCTTCTGACCGATATGATCCGTAACTGGTAAGACTGCGACACGCCATCGTGCACACGGAAGACATCGCGCGCAAGCGCCAGGAATTTGAAGCTGAGGCAATGCCCCATATGCAGGCATTGTACAACTTCGCCCTGCGCCTATGCCGTGACAGCGAAGACGCAGCCGATCTTGTTCAGGAAACCTTCCTGAAAGCGTTTCGCTTTTTTGATAAGTTCGAACGGGGAACCAACTGCAAGGCGTGGTTGTTCCGCATTCTGAAGAATTCATACATCAACCGCTACCGGAAGACCTCGAAAGAACCGGACGTGGTTGGCTATGATGTTGTCGAAGACTTTTACGAGACGATTCGCGATCCCAATATTGCGGCATCGGCTCCCGAAGAAGAGGTCTTCTCCAATGCCATGGACGACGTGGTGGCCCGCGCCATCGAAGAGCTTCCCGAAGAGTTCAGGACCGTTGTAATCCTGTGCGATATCGAGGAGTTTACATACGAAGAGATCGCGGATTTTGTTGATTGCCCAATTGGGACAGTACGTTCACGACTGCACCGTGCGCGAAAAATGCTGGCCTCCAGATTGTACGACTACGCCCGAGAGCGTGGCTATGGATCGGGAGAACCGGCAGCATAACGCGGAGAGGTACACGCATGCGTAAGGAACGTGACATGGAATATCGACCGATGAACGACGATATGGCGGCTCGGATCACCGCCTTCATTGATGGCGCACTTGGCGACGAAGAGCGCGCCCAGGCAACAGAGGAGCTTCAACGCTCCCCGCGTCTGCAACGTCAGCTCGACGTTGAGTCTGCGCTTGTTGCCACCCTGCGTGAGCGACGCGACAGACTGCGCGCGACGCTGCCACCCACTGTAGAACGGCGCGTACGCATGGCCGTGAACGCCGAGGCAATGCCTCGGAAAACGTTTGCTGAACGGTATCCTGCGTTGAGCTTCTGGGAGTGGCAGCGAGTTATCTGGGCAGCAAGCGCCATCGTTCTCGTTGCTGTGCTCCTCCTTGAGCCGTCAGCGCTCAGGCAGCTCACCGGGTCCGGCGCCGTTGCTACAACAGCATCTCTTGATGTTCCAACCCAGTCCTACGCGAACTTCGCTTCGATCCTCAATGGTTCGTTGCAGCTCGGCAAGACAACCACGGACCAGCAGTCGCTCAAGGCATACTTCGCCAGCGAGGGAGTTGACTATGATGTGCAGTTCCCTGCCATCGAGGCAACCCTTAAGGGTGGCGTGGTGTCTGAGCATGGAGGACGCAAATTCGCGCACCTCGTGTACGAACGCGCAGGCCACACCATCTACATGTTCGAAGTGGATCAGGAATCCCTCGACGGCAAGCAAGCAGACCTTGGTCAGGTTGTTGCCGACGATATCACGCATAGCCGTTGGCACTGGGAAGAGCGAGCCGATACTGGCACGCTGTTTGCGTGGAAAAGCAATAACGTTGTCTGCGTAGCCGTCTCCGATCTGCGTACCAACGAATTGTCCGCGCTGTTCGACCTTCAGGAACTATAATCATGATCGCACGCTCCGTTAACGCCACGCTTGGTCTTGTCTGCTCGGCACTCATGGTCATCGGATGCACCCGAGCAACGGCACAGACCACCGGCCCTGTGCACATCGTCGAGACGGTGAAGATGCAAGGCGCAGGCAAGGTGCTGGATTTCACGTGGCGGGATGGACAAAAGGTGCAGTCGTTCGCACAGGCAACGGCCGGCAAGGTTGTATTGCTGAACATCTGGGCTACTTGGTGTGGCCCCTGCCGCAGAGAGATCCCGGACCTCGTAACGCTGAGCAGCGAACTCGCACCGAAGGGCGTGGTCGTCGTCGGTGTGAGCGTTGACGATAATGACGATCGCCTGCGTACCGTAAAGAACTTCGTCGAAAAGTCCCGCATCACGTACATGAACGTGATCGATAATGACAACAAGGACATCGCCCGACACTACGGTGTGCAGTCTATTCCGATGACGCTAGTCATCGACCGTCAGGGTAAGATCGTCGAAAAAATCATCGGTGCACGGAGCAAAGACGCCTTCATGGCCGCCCTTGCACGCGCGATGTAAGCACGACCTACCACACTCCGAGAATGATCGACGGCTCCGGTTCCACCGGGGCCGTTGTTGTTTGGAGTAGGGGGCGTAGTTGTGCGGCCGCTGCTTCGCAGCGGCGTGCGTCAGACGAATAGACCACGGCAAGCACGTCGCCTGCACGAACGGCCTGACCACACGATGCGTGGAAGACGATGCCTGCATATGGATCGACATTATCGCTCTCGCGCATGCGTCCTACCCCTGCCGTCATGCCAACGTCTGCCACAGCGCGGGCATCAAGATCGGCAAGGAACCCGTCTGCTTCTGCATACAGCGTGATCGACGGCGTCCGTTGCCATTGCGAGTGCGTTGCAGTCCAGTTACCATTGTGTGCACGTATCATGTCGACGAAAATAGCGTAAGCCTTTCCCGATGACCAGACCTCACGCACACGTGCGAGGGCATCTTCGGGCGTGATATCCGGAAAGGCCGTCATGACCATAGCCTGCGCCAGCACCTCGGTGATCTCGACCAGATCCGGCGATGCCGCACGTACGTCGTGGAGCGCTGCTTTGGCCTCTATTGCCTCGCAGAAGTTGCCAACGGCGCGACCAAGCGGACGGTCCATCCTGGAAAACACGAAGCGCGTAGCAACACCAACGTGGGCGCAGACATCACGCATCGAAGCGGCAAGGGCATGCGCCGCTTCAAGGGTGGGCATAAACGCCCCACGACCAACCTTCATGTCCATGACGAGGCCATCAAGACCTTCGGCGAACTTCTTGCTCAGGATCGAAGCGGTGATGAGTCCGATGTTCTCGACCGTGCCCGTTGCATCACGCAGCGCATACAGGATCTTGTCTGCCGGCGCAATATCCTGTGACTGTCCCACCATGAAGAACCCATACGACCCCAGCATCGAGCGCAGCTCGTCGATCCGGTAGGTCGTGCGGTAGCCGACAATGCTCTCGAGCTTGTCTACGGTACCACCGGTATGTCCTAGGCCGCGACCACTGATCATCGGCACGGTGATGCCACAGCCCACAGCCAGCGGAACCAGCAGGAGCGACGTCTTGTCGCCAACGCCACCCGTTGAATGCTTATCCACGGCGGGCCTCGCCGTAAAGCCACGAGCGATATGATCACCGCTCGTCGTCATCGACATCGTCAGTGCTGCCGTCTCCTCAGCGCTCAATCCCCGCGTGCACGCGGCCATCAGGAAGGCCGCGGCCTGCGCCGTCGAGACGTCGCCACTGACCACGCCACGGACGAATTCGGCGATCTCGTCAGACGTCCAAGCATGGCCGTCGCGTTTCAGTCGAAGCAGTTCCTTGGTCGTACGCATCGTAGTGCCGCGTTGCTGGTGGTATGTTTGCAGCGTGTCAACAAATGTCTATCCGCCGCTGTCGCACAAGCTACGCACAACCGTACGCGACCTGCAACGCGCAGCCAACCGTGACGAGGCTCGACAATTCATCGTCGAAGGCGTCCGCGCATGCGAAGCACTCTCTGCGACCACCCTGTTGCCCGACCTTGTGGTCGTCCGGCACGACGCCGATATCCGCGCTTCGCGCGTTGCAGCGTCGATGGCCCTGCAAGGCGTTGAGGTGGTGATGGCGTCGACGCGTGACATGGAGCTGATATGCGATGCCGTATCGCCGCAGGACCTGCTGGCCGTGGTACCGTTTCCGACGGAACGTCCGCTGGGTGACCGCGTCGTCGTGCTCGACGGAGTGCGCGATCCCGGTAATGCCGGTACAATCGTCCGCACGGCCGCCTGGTTCGGCTTTACCGATGTGGTTTTCCTTGACGGATGCGTCGATCCGTTCCACACGAAGGTCATCCGCTCGTCGGTCGGCTCACTCGCCCATGTGAATATCATCCGCGATGCCACGGTCGAGGCCACACGTACGGCTTGGAATGACCGCGGCGCTGTTATCGCCTCCGTCGTTTCCGGCGGAGCGTCGCCCGATGCGGTGCGTACCTCCGGCACGGTCGTCATGGTACTCGTCGGCGGCGAAGCCGACGGTCTGTCAGACCAGGCCATGGCCATGGCGATGCAGCGTGTGACCATTCCGGGTAACTCCGACGTAGAGTCGTTGAATGCCGCCATTGCCGCGGCCATCTTGTGCTATGCGTTTCGTGCGGCTGATGCCGAAGGAGACGCCTGATGCGACTCTTCACGCCCGGTCCGGTCTCCGTGCCTGCACCCGTACTGGCGGCCTGCGGCGAACCACCGATGTTTCACCGCGGAGCGGAGTTCAAGGACGTGGCCCAACGCGTCTGGACCAACCTTCGGACGGTCTTTCAAACCGTCCATCCGGTCGTGCTTCTGGCCGGCTCCGGCATGACGGGTATCGAGGCCGCAATGGCCTCGACGGTACGCCCCGGTGACGTCGTCGTCGTGCTTGAGCACGGACGCTTCGGCGAACGCCTCACTGCCATCGCCGGTATCTACGGATCTACGGCGTCCGTCCTGCGTGTGCCCTGGGGCCAGACGATCACGTCCGGCATGGTCGCTGACCACCTTCGAACGCTCGACCGCATCGACCATGTGTGGCTGGTCCACAGTGAGACGTCGACAGGAGTAACGCTAGACCTTGAGGCGATCGCCTCCACGGTCCACACCATTGCCCCCAATGCCCTCCTTGGTGTCGATGCCATCACGAGTCTTGCGATCCATCCCGTGCTGACGGATACATGGGGACTGGATATGGTCGTAACGGCCTCGCAGAAAGGCTTTGCCTGTCCACCCGGCCTTGCTGCCGTCTGCGTCTCGTCAAGGGCCGAGGCCCACATGCGCACCCTCAGGCCTGTCTCCTATACGTTGCACCTGCCCACGGTGCTCGATAGCATGGAGAATGGCCTGTTTCCGTGGACGCCGCCGGTGACGCTCGTAGCTGGACTGGATGTTGCGCTGGGTATGCTGCTTGCCGAAGGGATGGACCACGTTTGGCAGCGCCATGCCGACCTCACCCGCTACCTGCACGATGCCCTACAGACTCGGTCACTACACTTCTTCGGCGATGCCACGTCACATGCCGTGACGGTGGTGGAACATGGACGATCGACAGAGATCAAGACGACACTTGCAGAGCGTCATGGCATGGTGATCGCCGGTGGCCAGGACCGGTTGCAACACCACGTGTTTCGTATCGGCACCATCGGATGGATCGGCCGGGCAGACATCGATGCGCTGATGCATGCCCTGGACGATGTTCTCTAACCACAAGCACCACACCGCACCAATCGCCTTACACCGATGATCGCACGCACCGTCGTTGTCGCTACCGGCAACAAGCACAAGATCGAAGAACTCACTGCACTCCTCAGCAGCCATGGCCTTGACCTGCACCTGATCCCGATGTCGAGCGTTGCTCCGGACCTCGTCATCGACGAGACCGGAGACACCTTCGAAGCCAATGCCTACATCAAGGCCGCACTCGTCCATGCCGCAACGGGCCTTCCGGCCCTGGCCGATGACTCGGGTCTCGAGGTCCATGCTCTGGGCGGCGCCCCTGGCGTACGCAGTGCGCGCTACAGCGGAGACAATCCAACGGATGCGTCGAACAGGGATATGCTGCTGGAACGCATGCAGTCGCATGACGAGCGAACAGCGGCCTTCCGTTGTGTGCTGTGCTACGTCGACGATGCCCGCACGGTCTTCGGCGAAGGGGCATGTCATGGTGCCATTGCCCGCCACGAGGTCGGCACAAATGGCTTCGGCTATGATCCGCTCTTTGTTGGCGTTGGCGACGACAGATCGTTTGCCGAACTGACATCCGACGAAAAGCATGCGCGAAGCCATCGCGGTGCCGCTGTAGCGGATCTGGCGCGACGTCTGGCAGTAGAGACGGTGGAGACTGCACCGGAGGCCCATTTGGTCCGCGATGCCATGCTTCGTGCCTGCGTTGCCGCAGGGATCGGCAACATGCCGTTACTCGAACGTGCGTTGACGGTGATGCACGATGCAGCGTCGGCGCGGATGATGTACGAAGCGCTGCTGCAATGCTATCTGTTTGGCGGCTTCCCTGCCGCCCTCGACGCGCTTGCACCGTGGTACGAGCAGGCCTCTGCACGGTCACTGATCGATCGTGCCCCCGAGGCGAAGCCGTTTGACGTGAATACGTTCGAGCAACGCGGCGAAGCGCTCTGCCGCACGATCTACGGCAGTGTGTACGATCGGATGATGCAGCGGCTTGGCGACGTTTCGCCCGACCTACGTTCATGGGTGATCATTGAGGGCTACGGCAAGACCTTGTCGCGCGATGGCCTGTCCATTGTTGATCGCGAGCTCTGCAACGTCGCCATCCTTGCCGCACTGGGCCGACGCGCACAATGCCACTCGCACGTCCGCGGTGCGCTGCGCGTAGGCGCAACGGCAGAGGACCTACAAGACGTTGTCAACGTGGTGACGGAGACATGCGGTGGTTCACACGGCGACGTGCTCAGGGCCATGCTGGCCGAGCTTATCGCCTGACAAACACCGTATCTCGAACGGCCGACGCACTACCGACAACGCCGATTCCGCCTTGCACGGAGTTCAGCAGCGGCTCGTACTGACGCGTAAAGGTGATCTGCTTAAACCAGTTTACGAAGTTTCTGTCGCCGGCAAACACGGCAAGCTCATGCTTGCCGAAATACTTGAAGGCTGCCCACGAGAAGATGCCCGGTGCCTGAACAAAGGCCAGACGAACCGGCAGGCGTCCGAGCGGCGATGCTTCATCGACGAACTCCTCGTCTCTGATCCGCCCGTTCGTATCTGCCGTAGGAGGCGTCAGATACGATCCGTACTGCAGTGTATCCAGACACGTCATGCGCAGCACGTACTCCGTTCCGGGTGCAGGTATCGTCCAGAACACCTTGAGCGAATCCACAGGTCGAAGCTCATTTTCGCGGCCCGGATAGTTCAGCGTCGGAGGAAGGTCTTTCTCCCAGATGATCCGCTCTGGTGTCCGCGTGGTGCCGGAGATCACGGATGTTCCAACGCGTGCCTCGACACGATATGCGCGTCCGGGCTGTACGAGCCACGTCGTGTCCATCGCCTCGTAATGTCCACCCGTCGTGTCATCCACGAATCGCAACGGAATCGACATTGCCCCATCCAGCACGACGACCTCTGCATCACGGATCGATGCCCGCTCGTACGAAAAGGTATCGGTCATGGGCTGCGACCAGTAGAGCTGGACGTCGCGAACGGGTTCGTCCACGATCAGGAAGGCCTGCATCACGATCTGGGGCGTGTAGTCCGTTGGTACAGGGTCTTCGCATGCCACAAGGAAGATGGCTGCAACAAGAGCGAGGAAGGGGCGAAGGTGGCGCATCAGAACTGTACTTCCAGCGAAACGGTGGGAATGATGGGAAGCAGGCGCACGTCCGTGACCTCCGGAATGGGCTTCGAGATATCGTAAAATCGGAACCAGATGTCGCGTCGCGAGTACGCGTTAAAAACATCGAGCATCACCCGCGATCGGAGACCGGCGATCGTGGTCTTGTAGTTGACGTTCAGGTTGAGCTGATGCGAGTTTGGCAGACGCAGGCCCCATCGCTGCGACGGAACGATAACGCCGATGCCGGCGTCGACGCCCGGGAAGTCGCCTTGCAGACGTGACGTTGCGCCGGTATAGGACTGGCCGCTCTGGAAGATGAACGTGGCACCGAATTCCCAGCGCTCGTTCATGGCGTAGAGGGCTGTGACCTTGAAGTCGTGACGTCGATCGTACTTCGGACGGAACGCCGTGCCGAAGTTGATAGAGTCAAACTGCGCTTGCACAAAGCCCAACGCATAGCCGATCCATCCGGTGAACGCACCCATCTTCTTCTGCAGGAACAACTCCGCTCCGTAGGCCTCGCCGTCACCAATGAAGAAGACCTCGTTTACGGTCTGCGCCCTTGTCTGCGTGTTGTTCAGTTCGTTGATGTTCGCAAGCGTCTTGTAGTACAGGTCAACGTTGAAGTCATACCCTTCGGCCGGTTGCGACTCGAAGGACAAAATGTAGTGGTCTGCCCTGCCGGGCGGGACGGTGCGGTCGGTCGGCAACCATGTATCGAAAAAGGTAAAGTCGGGTACGGTTGCCAGACGCAGGTACTGGTAGAACTGACCATACGAGGCCTTGATCGCGATGTCGTCTGCAAGCTGATACCGAAGTGCCACGCGAGGATCCACGGTGGCAAGGTCACTGAGCGCCCAGTAATTCACGCGCAGACCGCCTTGTAGGGTCAGAAGCTCAGAGACGTTGTACGTTACCTGTCCAAAGGCCGATCCGATCCGGTCCCAGATATTGAGTTTGAAGACAGCGTCGTTCTGTCCGTTCTGAGCACCACTCGAGAAGTCCTGCTTGTATGTGAAGTTGTACAGCGTTCCCTCGAAGCCAGTCTTTACGGTCAGCTCTTCGTCAACAAACCAATCCAACTCGGCCTTGAGTGAATAGTCAACGATACCGTTCTGGATCTCGAAGGTGATGCCGGCATTATTGCCATTGAAGTCGTTTCGGTAGCTACTGGCCGACAACGTTACCACGCTGAACATGTTCTCGTCAACCACATGCTGCCAGCGCATCGACGTTGCGCGATTGCCAATGCCCACACCAAACTGGATACCGGGCTGCTCAAAGGTGAGCGCGTCATTCGTGAGGAAGCCGCTGACCGACAGTTTGTCATCGTCGGAAAGGTCCTGCGTGATCTTGGCGTTGACGTCATAGAAGCCGAAATCCGGGATCGGATTTTCGGGGTCCTGCGGGATCACGGCCTTCACCAAGTCCAGATACGTCCGACGTCCACCAATGAACCACGAGCCGTTACCGAGCGGGCCTTGCAGGGAGGCACGCGATGAGATCAGACCGATGCCGAGGACGCCTTCGACGCGGTCGCGGTTACCGTCTTTCTGCGTGACGTTCAGGACGGCCGACATACGACCACCGAATTCCGCCGGGAAGCCGCCCTTCAGCAGCTCGACATCTTTGATGGCGTCGGAGTTGAAGGCCGAGATAAAGCCGAACAGGTGTGTCGGATTATAGACCGTCATTCCGTCAAGCAATACCAGGTTCTGATCGGGCGAGCCGCCGCGGATGAAGAGGCCGCTGGATATCTGCGACGACGTCAGCACGCCGGGCAACATCTGCAAGGCGCGGAAGATGTCGGCCTCGCCACCGATCCTCATCGTGGCGATCTGTTCCATCGGCACGTTCACCTTGCTGATCGAGATCTGGCGTCGGTCGGCCTCGCGTGCGGCCGTCACGTTCACCTCGCGCAGCGTTACGTCACCGCTGGACATAGCCACGCGTACACGCCGAGTCTCGCCTGCCTTGAAGGTGATCGACAGAGTGCGTCTGCCATAGCCGAGCATCGACACCACCACATCGTAGGTACCCGGCTTGATGTTGCTGATCGAAAAGTAGCCGCTCTTGTTGGTATATGCTCCCAGCTTGGTGCCGGTAACGGCCACCGTCGCGCCGACGAGTGTCTCCTTCGTGGTGGAATCCTCAACAAAACCACTAAGTGCTGCCAGCGTTGTGTCTCGCGGAGCAGATACTGTCGCGGCAGATACCGCAACGGTCATAAGGTAGGCAGTGAAGCAGAGAAGAACGAGCGTGTGCAGGGAACGATGCATTGGTGTTGTTTCCGGTGAGCGGCATGGAACGACGTTCGTGCGTTAATAGTTTCACATCGTAGTTTTGCAACGCCCTTCACACCTGAGAACATCATGGCCATCTACATCACAAGCGATTGTATCAACTGCGGAGCCTGCGAGCCCGAGTGTCCGAACACTGCCATCTACGAAGCAGGTGCCGAATGGTCGCTGGCCGGAAAGACCTTTCACGACAGCACGTCACCGGGCGGACACAAGGGTGAGTTCTGGACGGCAGACTTCTACTACATCGTTCCCGACAAATGCACGGAGTGCAAAGGATTCCACGACGAGCCTCAGTGCGCTGCCGTCTGTCCTGTAGACTGCTGTCTGCCCGACCCCAACAACGTCGAGACCGAAGAGCAGCTCATGAAGAAAAAGGACTACCTCGACTCGATCGATCAGATCCGTCTGCGCAACTAACGGCATGCACGCCGAGATCCACATCGAGCGCGGCCGGATCCGCGCCGTGCTGCCCGCCGAAGGCGGCACCGTAATCCATACCGAGAACACAACGCACACGTTTCCGGGTGGACACGTTCTTCCCGGTTTCGTCGATTCCCATGCCCACCTCTTCGGCCTCGGTCTGCGTCTTCGGTCCGTCTCCCTGCACACAGCAACAAGCGCACACGACTGTGCAGACCGCTGTGCAACGGGTCAGCCACAAGGGGGCTGGGTTCGCGCCATGGGCTGGAACCAGGAATTGTGGGACGAAGCGGTCTTCCCTACCCGACAGATCCTTGACGAAGCCGTAGGCGATACCCCGGTGATCGCTCGGCGCGTCGACGGACACGCCTTGTGGGTGAACACGGCTGCACTGCGCCTTGCCGGGATTACGACGGCAACGGCAGACCCTGATGGCGGACGTATCCTGCGGGACGCCTCCGGCGAGCCGACGGGTATCCTGATCGACCATGCGATGGACCTTGTCGAGCGACTGGTGCCGGCACTGAGCGACGACGACATGCAGGAAGCCTTCCGGGCCGCGGCAGACCATTGCGCGTCCAAGGGTATCACCGAAGTACATGACATGGACGTTGCCCCGCAGTGGCTTGCTCCACTGCGTGCGCTGGCCGAACGTGGCGCCCTTGCAACACGCGTGCAGGCCTACGTTGGCGGACAGCACGACCAGTGGATCGAGGAAGGGCTGCTGCCTGCCGGAGGCGAGTTCTTGCGTCTGCACGGCGTGAAGCTCTATGCCGACGGTGCACTCGGTTCACGCGGTGCCTCTTTGCTGTCACCCTACTCCGACGACCCATCGACCTCCGGTCTGCAGCTCCTCACAGCACAGCGCATCGTGAACGCCGGCCGAGCCGTCATCGACGCCGGATGGTGGGCCCTTGCCGTCCACGCGATCGGTGATGCCGCCGTGCGCGAAGTCCTCGATGCCTTTGCCATGATCCGTGACCTTCCCGGGGGCGACCAGCTCACGCTCCGCCTTGAGCATGCGCAGCATGTCCACCCCGATGACGTCCAGCGCTTTGCCGCCCTGCGCGTTCATGCCATGGTCCAGCCCACGCACTGCACCAGCGATGCCCGCATGGCCGAGCAGCGCCTTGGTGCTGAGCGTCTAGCGTGGGCCTATCGCTGGCGCTCGCTGCTCGACGCCGGCTGTACCCTGGCGGGCAGCAGCGACTTCCCCATCGAGCCGGCCGATCCGATCGCCGGTATCGATGCCTTCTGCAGACGTGTGCCCAACGGCATGACCTCACCGTGGCAACCGCAGGAGCGAATCAGCCGCGACGAGGCGATCGATGCCTTTACCGCGTGGGGACATCGTGTGGCCGACGTTGACGGACGCCGAGGCCGCATCGCCGAGGGATACGATGCCGACCTTGTCGTGGTTGACCGTGACCTGCATACGTGCGAGGATGACGACATCCTTGGCACGTCGATCCTTGCTACGTTTACAGCCGGAACGCTTCGCTACCAACGCGACGACCTACATGAGACCGGACCGTCAGCATGACTTCATCCGCCGTGTCACGGCGGACTCCTATCAGCAGTTCAAGCGCGAGCTCGACGCCTACCTTGGCATTGCGGTCGAATTCCGCGTCTGCGAAATGCCCATCTTCGTGAGTGACGCCTTCAGGCGCACGCTCGAAGACGCAGCCATCAACATCGTGCAGCAGTGCGTCACGCCGGAGGTGATGCAGCGCACGTCGGCCACGCTCACGCCCGACATTACCGTTCCTAACGAAGCGCCTCGCCCCCTCTTCGCCGTTGTGGACTTTGCCGTGACTGTTGATGAGCAAGGTGTCTTTGTGCCGAAGCTGATCGAACTCCAGGGCTTTCCGTCGCTCTACGGCTATCAGCCCGTGTTTGCATCGCGGATGCGCTCGTTCTACCACTTGGACGACACCACGCCCTACTTTCATGGTCTTGACGACGAGGGCTACGTATCGATCATGCGGCGGGCACTGATCGGCGATCACGACCCTGCCGAATGCGCGCTGCTCGAGGTCGATCCGGACCATCAGAAGACGCGGCCGGACTTCATTGCCACGGAAAAGCTGTTTGGTCTGCGCACCGTCGATATCCGCGACGTACGCGTGAGCAACGGTCACCTGATCGACGGTCGGGGCACGCGCCTGCGGCGCGTCTTCAACCGCACGATCGTCGACGAATTGAACGACCGCGGCATCACGCTGCACTTCCGGTGGAACGACGATATTGACGTTGAATGGGCCGGCCACCCGAACTGGTACTTCCGTATCAGCAAATTCACCATGCCCTACCTGTCGCATCCTACCGTGCCGACCACGCAGTTTCTTGATACGATCGACGTACTCCCCGACGACCTCTCCGGCTACGTACTCAAGCCCCTCTACGCCTTTGCCGGCAAGGGCGTGAACGTCCACCCCACAGCGGCCGACATCGATGCCATTCCCGAGCAGGACCGGCACGCCTGGATCCTGCAGCAGAAGGTCCGCTACGCAGACTGCGTCGAAACACCGCACGGCATGAACCGCGTCGAACTCCGCGTGATGACCGTCTGGCCCGACGATGCCAGCGCCCCCATCCCCGTGATCTCTCTGGCCCGCACCGGCCGCGGCGACCTCATGGGCGCACGCTACAACACCGCCCCGTGGACCGGCTCGAGCGGCTGTTTGTTTGTGTGAACGAGACATCTCGTACCTACCATAGCCCCACGCTAAAGCGTGGGGTTATCAAGACCGCCACTTCGTGCTCATCATGACTGAGTGATCGTCATGGGATACAGGGATAAATCCACGCATCAGCGTGGTCAGCAAGGGTTCAAGATGACGGACGAATCATAGCCGAATAATCGCGGCATTAGCCCACAGCGCAAATCGCGGCATTAGCCCACAGCGCAAGCTGTGGGTTTGGAATGGTCGCCGTCCCCCCGCCAAAGCTGGCGGCAGTTTGCCCTTTCACCCCTTTACATGCCGAGCAGCAGTTCGATCTTGTTCGAGGTCTCTTCCAGGAACTGTTCTTCTGGCATCATGCCGACCTCTTTGAACTGGATACGGCCGTCCTTGCCAAGGATGAACTTGGAGGGAATGCCGGTGACGCCGTACTTGGAGACAACGCTGTCCGTGGGGTCCATGTAGATCGGGAAGGTGATGTACTTGTTCTTGCCAAGGAAGTCGCGTACCGTGGTTGCACGGTCCTTGCTGCGCTCCCAGACGTTGACGGCAGCAATGACGACGTTAGGGTTGTCCTTATAGCGCTCATAGAGCTTTTGCAGTGCGGGAAAGGACTTGATGCACGGACCGCACCATGTGGCCCAGTAGTCGACGAAGACGACCTTGCCCTTCCAGTCCGAGATCTTGAGCGGCGCTCCGTCTAACGTCGTGAACTGTCCGTCGATGGCATTGGCCTGCATGAGGTCCTTGGCCAGACGCTTGCTCAGGACCTTGCGTCCGTCGGCCTGCAGGGTACTGAGTGATGCATCGATGGCTGCAGCGTCGGCACCGTTCTCCTGCTGGAGCTGGCGATACATAGACACGACGGTTGGTGTAGCAGCGCCGCTACGGATGGCACGCTCGGCCGCTGCTACGGCTTCGCCGCGCTTGCCGCCAGAGGCCAACAGATCCACCAGCATGGTGCCGGCCTCGGCAGGGGCATCGGTGCCACCGGCGTCGATCGATGCACGCAGACTGGTGATGGCATCGGCAGAAGCGCCCGTGGACTTCTGGATGGCACCGCGTACGTAGTACAGCTGCGAGCGCATGATGCGCTGACCTTCGCGCCATTCGGAGGTGCCGGCAAAGGACGGACGCAGCTTGTCGTCGTCAACGGACTTCAGTCCGTCGTCGGCATGCTTCAAGCCCAGCGCCCTGAGCGAGTCGATTGCGCCAAAGTAGTTGGCGGCCATGTGATGGGCCGATGCCGAGAGCGGCTTGACGCGCTGCAGGAAGGGTACGAGCTTGCCGACCTCACGCTGCTGCGCAGCGGTGTTGAAGGCCGCATCAATGATGTTCTGCCGGGCGAACGTCTGCGGAAACTTGTCGAGATGGTCGGCCAGCTTCCCAAAGAACTCCTCGATGGTCTGTGCCTCGCCAAGACCCGACAGACCGAGCTGCTCTTCGGCCTTACTGCCGGGAAAACGCGTGGCCGCGTCAACCAGGATCTGTCGTGCACGCATGGGGTCACCCACGGCCGTATAGGCCTCTGACAGACCAATGGCGTCCATCGGTGTGGCAGCCTGCGGCATGAGTGACGTCAGACGGTTCATCTCGGTACGCATCTCGGCATCTTCGATCTGCTCCGTGCGTCGACGCAGCATGGCAAGGTTGACAGCAGCCGAGATGTTCTTGGGAAAGAGCCGCGTCTCCTGCTCGAGATACTCCAGTGCTTCATCCAAGTCCTCGGCCTTACGGCACGTCTGCGGCAACATGCCATAGCAGGCCATGGCTGCGCGGAAGTTGGCCATGGGCAGCGCACGCCCGTCGCTCCCACTTACGATGAAGGCCCAGTAGCGATCTTTGTTCGTGTCGTACGCACTGCCGTTGCCAACCTTGACGTGGGCATAGATCGTGGCGTCCGTGACCTTCCACGCACCCGTCCAACGACCGCTCCCGTCCTCCTTCAGCGCGATCTCCGTTGCCTGCGGTGCCTCTGCCTCTGCGCCAAAGGCGTAGATCACGGCGTGCAGCGCACCCGTGGGTGACGAGGCATCGCTTCGATACTCGATGGTAACACTCTGCCCCTTCGTCGGCTGCATGGGAAGGATGTTAACCGTACCGGCCATGACATAGGCCGTGGCGGTAAGGGCTACGACAAGAAGCGAGAGTATGCGCATTGGGCTGTTGGATGTTGTGATCATTGCAAAGATTCCAGAGTTCGGTGCAGCATGGTGGCCTCCCACACGTCACCCACGTGGGCGTGGGCAAAGGCAAGGTTACGCATCATGCGGATGACGCAGTCGATCGACGTGACCGGTGCGAGCATGTCGTCACGGAAGGCCATGCCGTTCCGCTCGACAATGGCACGACAGTCTTTCCGGTCGAGCAAATTACCACCGTGATAGCCATCGACGAAGCATTCAAGCACGGGACTGTATAACACGAAGTGAAACGGCAGCGCTACCGGCAGCAGTTCCAGTCCGGACCTGTCGGCAAGCAGCAGCATCAGGGCACAAAGCGAGATCGGTATCCCCTTCCGCTGCGTCATGACGGTGCTCAGGTAGGAATTCGACGGATCGTAGTACGGTTCTCCGGCCCCCGTGAAGCCTCGCTCCTCGAACAACACGCAGTTGATGGCAAGCAGCTGCGTAAGGTCAGTGGCCGGCTGCATGGTGATGAACCGCTCATGCACATCCAGTGCCATGCCGTCAAGCTGCCTGCGAATGACGGTCATGTTGCGCCCCGGATCACCGAAGGCGTCGAGCATGACCATGGCCTCTTCAAGGTCGATGTCCGTCCCATTCGTGCGATGATGCACGATGGAGCGCACAAGGTGCATGAGGGCTTCCCGCTGATGCATGTGGATGACCTGCGTGGCACGGCCACGACTAATGGTGTCGTCGGCACGATCGATCACCCCACGTAGGATGCCGGTGATACCCGGACCGTGATCGGCAAGCTGTCTGATGACCTGCACGCCGACCGCCTCGTCCGGATCGTCAAGCAGTCGCAGGAGGACGTCAACGCCAGGGCGCTGATCCCCGGTACGGGCTGCGTCAGAGGTCATGGATGATGCTCAGACGTTTCTTCAGGATGCGGAATGCTTCGGCCGGCGAGTTCACGAACTGGAAGAGGTTGACGTCATGCTTCGAGATCATACCGGTCTTTGCCAGATGCTCCAGGTTGATGACCTTCCGCCAGAACTGCTCGCCATAGATCAGAATGGGCATCTCCTTGCGGATCTTCTCCGTCTGCACCAGCGTCAGGATCTCCATCAGCTCGTCCAACGTCCCAAAGCCGCCCGGAAAGATGACCAATGCCTTGGCCATGTAGGCAAACCAGAACTTCCGCATGAAGAAGTAGTGGAACTCGAAGTTCAATGCGTCAGTGATGTACGGATTCGGATACTGCTCAAACGGCAGCGAGATGTTCAGACCGATCGATAGACCACCGGCCTCCATCGCCCCTTTGTTCGAGGCTTCCATGATGCCCGGTCCCCCGCCGCTGCATACAACAAACCGCTGGGAAGGGGGCAGTGATTTGGACCATTCGGTGATACGGCGTGAAAGGTCTTCGGCGGCATGATAGTACTGCGCCATTGTGCGCTGACGCCGTGCGTCGGCGATACGGGCGGCAAGCTCTTTGCGGGCTTCGGCGACGGCGGTGGAGCGACGTTCTATCAGATCGTCAATGTGTTTATCGTACTGATCGCGACTTTTGATGCGCGCCGATCCGAAGAAGATGATCGTGTTGTGAATGCTGTGACGCTTGAACTGATGCTCCGGGTGAAGATACTCGGCCATGACGCGCAGGATGCGGGCATCCTTGCCGTACATGAATTCCCGGTTGCCATAGGCCTTGGGGGCACGCTTTCCGTGCGGAACAACCTCGCCGGCGATGTCCGTCGGCTTGGCCGCAGCGGGTGACGGACTCTTCCTCCGTGCCGAGGCGGACGATCGTTTGGCAGCCATTAGTGACCTTTCGGTTATCGATGAAGGTGATAGCCCCCGTCAACGGCGATGAACTGTCCCGTGATGTAGGGCGAACAGGTGGCAAAGAACCACACGGCATCCATGACGTCGTCCGACGTACCATAACGTCCCATCGGGATCCGCTCCGTGGCCGTCATGGCACGTTCATGACCGTTGGGTTCTTCGCTGATCAGGATGGCACCCGGAGCGACGGTGTTGACGCTGAGCTGCGGGGCAGCCGATCGGGCAAGCGACTTCACTGCTGTGACGAGTGCACTCTTTGACACGTTATAGGCAAGTCGGTCACGCCAGATCTCGACGGCACCAAGGGACGACATGCTGATCAGACGTCCCGTTTCACCGGATACCGTCAGCTTTTCGCGATATGCCTTCGCAAGGGTGACCAGTGGCAAGGTATTGACGTCGATGGCATGTCGAATGGCGTCAACGTCGAGATCGTCGACCGACGTCGGTCCGGGAAAGATGCCGGCATTGACGATGAGGACGTCTGGCACTCCATGCGCATCGACCAGTGCGCTGAAGGCGGAAGCCAGTGCCGCTGCGTCAGACACGTCGCACTGCTGCTTGGCTGCTCGCACGTCGTGACTGTGGCAGACGCCAAGGGTGTCTGCGGCCTCACGCTCGGATGTCCGATACGTGATGCCAACGTCGTAGCCTCGCTGCGCGAAGGTCCGTGCCATGGCGGCGCCGATGCGGCGCGCTCCGCCGATGATGATGACCGATGGCATCAGGACTCCTGCATGGGCAGTGCAACGATCGTTGCCGCATGCTCTGCAGCGTCGGTGCGGACGATGATGTCCGTGTCCGGCAACGCATGCTCGTGTCGGACGTAGGCCAGGCCGTAGTAAAGCGGCGTGCGCGCGCCACGGACCATGCTGGTGATGCGGCCGACGTCGGCACCTTCGATGAAGACGGCACCACCGACGGTCAACGGCTGGCTGGATGTGACGCCGACGATGCGCTGCTTGACCTTGTTGTAGGTGTCAAGGCGGGCAACCACTTCCTGTCCGATGTAGCAGCCCTTGGCAAAGCTCACCATGTGCAGCAGGCCGGCCTCCAGCGGGTTATAGGACTCGGTCCACTCCGCGCCCAGCCGACCCATACCGCCTATCACACGAAGGTAGTCTGCTTCGGCATCGTTCAGCACCGTAATGGCACCCTCGTCGAACGGCAACGGTGTGCCAACCGGCAGGATCGTACGGTAGGACAGCTCGCAGACCGACGGAATGCGCATTGTTCTGCATGCAGCGCCGTCGATGGTATGGTCCACCCACCCGCAGAGCGGAAGAGTGGCCACATCGATCTGTAGCAGTGTCGCAATGGCCTGTGGTGCCTGCGGTCCCATCCAGTCGATGGCCATGCCCTCGGCACTGTGGTCAGACACCTGCACATCATCCATGATGATGTAGTTTCGTAGCCACTGTCGAACACGTGCGGCATTGCCGTCGGAACACAGCAGCATCGTCTCCTGTTCGTCGTGCAGCACGGCCAGCACATCGATGATCCGCGCCTTATCCGTCAGCAGGACCGTATGCTTGCCTGCACCGGGTCGCAACGAGACGACATCGTTCGTGGTGAGTCGCTGCAACAGGTCGAGTCTGTCGATGCCGCGCATGCGCAGCCAGCCGACAGATGGCCTTCGGTACATGACTGCGTGGTGGTAGGCAGCTTCGATGGCGTCGATGCGCACGTCATCAACGGTCACATTCTCTTTTTCGGCATTGGTCACATGAGACATTACACAAGCCTTCGTCGGTTCCTGGTGGTGATGCTTGCCATCGTTGTCAGCGATGTTGCGAGCGATATAACGAATCTCGGCCGTATTCCGTGCCTGGCACAGACACAGCCGTATCGCATCCGCTTTGTCGACAAAGGGCCGTCACCCTTCGAACCGGGAACGCCGCTCTACGAGCAGACGCTTGCCACCTTCCATGCTGATGCCATTGCACGACGTCAACGGATGGGACTTTCGCCCGTGCTCTCGGAGCGCGACCGTCCGGTCCATGCCGACTACGTCAACCAGTTGACGTCGCTCGGCGTCCGCGTGCTTGCCACGTCCAACTGGCGTAACCTGGTCATTGCCGAGCTCGATTCGGCGCAGGCTGCAGCCCTGCAGCAAGGGTCTCGTCCGTGGACCGTCGAACCCATCGCATCATCACCCTACGTGCCCTTTGCCCAGACCACGGCCACCGAGGCAGCCCTGCCCGACTGCTGGCCACCCTATTACGGCTCGTCGCTCATCACCACCACCACCGTCGGTGCCCTTGGCCTGCATGAGGCCGGAGTCTATGGGCAGGGGGCAGTGATCGGCCTGATCGACAATGGCTTCCGGAGGTCTCTGCCGCCGTTCGGCCATTTGACGGTCCGCGGTGAATACGATGCGATCTATGGCGACAGCTCGACGTCCAACGACTCACTCGATAAACCCGATCAGGATGGTCACGGCACGCTGGTGCTGTCCGTTGCCGGCGGCTACTGGAAAGACTCCATCGTTGGCGTTGCGCCTGCGGCGACCTACCTGCTGGCAAAGTCCGAAGACATGCGCTGGGAGCGCCGCATCGAAGAGGATCACTATGCGCTTGCCGTGGAGTGGATGGAGCGGAAGGGTGCCGACATCATCTCGTCATCACTCGGCTATCTGACCTATGACTCGCTGCAGCGACAGACGACGTACGACGACCTTGACGGGTCAACAACGACGGCCGCCCAGGCCGTCAACATGGCTTCGACCTTCGGTGTGATCTGCGTGACGGCCGCCGGCAACAGCGGCCCGGCCAGCCGCAGTATCATCACGCCCGCCGATGCCGACAGTGTTGTTGCCGTCGGCGGCGTCCTCCGCAGCGGCCGGCCGTGGGGCAGATCCTCAAGCGGTCCGACCATCGACGGTCGCATCAAACCCGACGTAGCAGCCCTCGGTGCCAAGGTGCCGTGTGCCGGCACGGGCGAGCAACCGATGGTTGCGGCAGACGGTACATCGCTTGCCACGCCGGCAATCGCCGGTGCCTTTGCGTTGCTGCGAACTATCTATCCCGACGTCGAACCATGGCGCATCCGGCAGGCCGTGTATGAGTCCGGACCCTATCCCTTTGTGCGCGACAGCGCCGTTGGTCATGGCGCACCCAATACGACGCGCGCAGCACAGCTGCTAGGACCCGGTCCGGTACGCCCATCGCTGGTGGTGAGCAGCGGCAAGCGCTATGCCATTGCCACGGTCTTCAACGAGACGCCTGTGGCTTGCACGCTACGCGTACGCTCTGTTGGCGCTACGGAATGGACGTCCATCGCTGCCGCCGTCGAAGCGCATCCGCACTATCTGTTTCCGCTGGATGACAACGCTGGCACGGTCGATATCGAATATCAACTCGAGGCATCGGCTGGCATACGCCGTCGCACGTGGCCTGCGGAAGGCGTTGCGCTCTTCCCTGCCACCGGAACGGATATCAGCTGCGGATCCCAAGTGCCGCAGCTCGTCACATCGGTCGCTGCCGAAGCCATCGTCCATGACCTCGTAGCCGTACCGAACGTCATCACGGACCGACAGCAGCGTCTGCGTCTGGTCGGCCTTGTCGGACGTGCCACCGCCGTCCATGTCATCCACGTTCCCCTCGGTACTGCCTCGGCCGTCCACTGGAGTCCGACCTTCGGCAATGCCGCCGTGATGATCGACGTGCAGGCCCTGGCATCGGGCCGGTACATGGCCGTGGTAACGACGGACGAAGGACGTACCATCACTGCCCCCTTCATCGTCCTCGAGTAAGTGCCATGCCACACATGCTGATCACCGGAGCCTACGGCGGACTGGGTCGATACGTTGCCGAAGCGGCCACACAGGCCGGATGGACGCTGATCACGCCGCGCTCGACGGAGGTCGACCTGCGGTCGCATGACGCCATGCAGGCGTTTGCCGGGAGCCTTCCCGACGATCTTCGGGCTGTGGTCCACCTTGTCGGTGGTATCACCGCAGGCAAGACCGTCGAGGAGACCGCGCCGGAAGACGTGGCGGCCATGTTCGAACTCAATGTGACAACGACATTCAACGTGCTGCTTGCCACACTGCCCATGCTCAAGCATCACGGCGGCAGCGTCGTCACCATCGGTGCACGCGATGTCCTGCACCCGCTGGGCAATCGTGCGGCCTACGCTTCGTCAAAGGCCGCCGTAGCATCGCTTACGCAGGTCATCGCCGAAGAAGGTCGTGCACATGGCGTGCGCGCCAACTGCATTCTGCCGGGAATCATCCGCACAGAGGCGAACCTCTCATGGGCGGACGACGCAACGGTAGCGCTGATGGTAGCACCGGAACAGATCGCCGCCACCATCGTCGACCTTTGTCGAGACTCCAATGCCGTAAGCGGTGCCATCATCCCCATGTATGGGGGCTTTCCCTACTGACCAACGAAGGACGCATGGCCAGACGCCGAGCCTCTTCCACCAGCGACGTGCGCGTTGATAGCGCTACGGCCAAACGTCAGCTGCGCTTCCTGCTCTCCTACTACCGTCCCTACGCCGGACGCATGATCGCGAGCGTACTCGTCATGCTGCCGTCGAGCGGTATCACGCTGCTGTTCCCGCGGTTGACGGGCGATCTGATCGACAGGATCACGGCAGCGCCGACAACGAATAGTCTGTACGAGATCGGTGGCATCTTCCTAGCCCTGCTCACGGCACAGGCCATCACGGGTTACATCGTGAACACCACCATGTCGCGCACCACGGAGCGCGTGATCGCAGCACTCCGCACAGACCTGTTCGGTCGCATCGTCATGCTGCCCATGCACGTGATCGGCGGACATCGTGTGGGCGAATTGTCATCACGGTTATCGTCGGATCTGACGCAGATCCAGGAGACCTTCTCGTTCTCGATCCTGCAGCTGATGCGCCAGGGTATCTTCCTTGTTGGCAGCATCGTCATCATCGTTGGTACGAGTCTGCAGCTGACCATTCCCATTCTGCTTGGCACACCGGTCATCGTTGGTCTTGCCGTGCTGATCGGACGCAAGATCCGAGCGTTGAGCACGCAGACGCAGGACGCGCTGGCGCGTACCTCCACCATCGTCGAAGAGACCCTGCAAAGCATCTCGTCCGTGAAGTCTTTTGTGCAGGAGCGCTACGAGATCGACCGCTACGGAGATGCGTTAGGCGAGAATATGCTACTGGCGATCCGTGGTGCACGGCTGCGCGCCGGCTTCGTCACCTTCATCATCTTTACGATGTTCGGCGGCATCGCCGCCGTCATCCTGTACGGTGCCAACCTCGTTGCTACCGGTGCTGTGTCCATGGGCCAGCTGCTGTCCTTCCTGATGTATGCCATGTTCGTTGGTGGCGCCTTGGGAAGCTTTGCAGAGCTGATCGGACAGGTACAGAAAACGCTCGGCTCGTCGGTCCGCATCCGCGAGCTGCTGACGTCCGACACAGAAACGCTCGGTCTGGACGCTCCGGCGGTCACACTGCGGTCGGTCGCCCTCGAGCATGTCTCGTTCGCCTATCCCGAGCGTCCGGACACGCCGGTGCTCGACGGTGTCAGTCTGCGTATCGACGCCGGAGAGCGCGTTGCCTTTGTGGGTGAGAGCGGTGCCGGCAAGAGCACGACGGCAGCCCTCATTCAGCGACTCTACCTGCCTACGGCAGGCGTCATTCGCTATGATGGTCAGGATGCCGGCGAGCTAACCCTGGCGCAGATCCGCCGCAACATCGGCGTCGTCCCGCAGGACATCGTCCTTTTCGGTGGCACCATCGAAGCTAACATCCGGTACGGACGTCAGGACGCTACGCACGAAGAGGTAATCGAGGCGGCGCGTGCAGCGAATGCCCTGGAGTTCATCGAACGATTCCCCGAGAACTTCGCGGCCCTAGTGGGCGAACGCGGC
>JAULYI010000182.1:0-6741 GCA_032117915.1 Kapaibacterium sp. (SeqCode)
CCGGGGAGGGCGAAAGGGCTAGCCCCGGGCGTCAGCCCGGGGAGGGCGAAAGGGCTAGCCCCGGGCGTCAGCCCGGGGAGGGCGAAAGGGCTAGCCCCGGGCGTCAGCCCGGGGAGGGCGAAAGGGCTAGCCCCGGGCGTCAGCCCGGGGAGGGCGAAAGGGCGAACAGGCGACCGGGATAAACCCACGCCTAAGCGTGCGCAAAGCGCCGAAGTCGCACGTCACGACAGTGGCCGTTGGGAAGAACCGACGGAGCAGCAGCGTTTGAACAAAGCCATCGCCGATGCCGGCGTTGCATCAAGGCGTCACGCCGATGAGATGATCTCGGCAGGGCGCGTGCGAGTCAACGGTCAGATCGTCACCGAGCTCGGATATCGCGTCGAGATCGATGACATGGTCACGGTCGATGGCGAGCCGATCACGCGGACGAAGCATCTTACGTATGTTCTGCTGAATAAGCCCAAGGACGTGATCACGACATCGGCAGACGAAAAGGGTCGGGCAACGGTCTTTGACATCGTCCGTATCCATACCCGTCTGTTTACCGTTGGCCGTCTTGATCGCAATACGACGGGGCTGTTGTTGCTGACCAACGATGGAGATCTTGCTCACCGGTTGATGCATCCGAGCTACGAGATCCCACGTGTCTATCGAGCACGCCTTGATAAGCCCCTCAAGCCCGTCGATGCCAAAGAGATCTCGAAGGGGGTCGAACTTGAGGACGGAATGACGTCGCCCTGCGAGGTCATGATCGATCCGCGCGATCATCATGTGGCGCACATCGCGCTGCATGAAGGACGTAACCGTGAAGTACGTCGCTTGTTCGAGGCATTGGGCTATGAGGTGAAGGGACTTGATCGGAAGCAGTATGCCTTCCTGACCATCCGCGGACTCACACGTGGTGAGTACCGACACCTTACAAAGGATGAAGTTGCAGAACTGCGTAGGCTGGTAAAGCTCACATGAACTTTCTGAATCCATTGGTTCTGCTTGGTATGGCTGCAGCAGGGATTCCTATCCTACTGCACCTGTTGAATCTGCGTCGACTGAAAACGATCGACTTCAGTACCGTGCGCTTCCTGCAGGAGCTGCAGCAGACACAGGCCCGGCGTTTGCGTGTGCAGCAGATACTGCTGCTGATCCTGCGTACGCTGGTGATCCTGTTCGCTGTGCTTGCGTTTGCACGTCCGACCATTCCGGGAGCGTTGCCGCTGTTGTCCGTCGAGGCGCGCAGCAGCGTCGTCATCTTGGTTGACAACTCCGCAAGCATGGAAGCCGCCGACCAGCGCGGCGAACGATTCCGGCAGGCCCGACGCGCAGCCGAGCAGATCATTGGTTTGTTGAACGACGGAGACGAAGTTGCCGTACTACCTCTTGCCGGTCGCGATGCACAGCGTAATGTTGAGTTTACGCGGTCGTTCAGCGTAGCCAAGGAAGCCATCGAGCGGATCACGCTGGCCGATGACCGTGCCGATATTGTTTCAGGATTACAGTCTGCGAACATGCTGTTCGCCGATGCCGAGCATGCGCATCACGAAGTGTATGTCATCAGCGACGCCCAGCGTGACATGGTTGCACGCGAGCAACAGGACACTTCGCGGCTACTCACCTCGAATGCTACGGTGTTTCTTGTTCGTATCGGCGATGCCGAGAAAGGACTCGAGCAGAATCTGTCGGTTGATTCCGTGGCTGTACTCACCACACTCGTACAACCCGACCGTCCCGTGGAACTAGAGGCCTTTGTGCGTAACGGCAGCACGCGTGATGCTTCGAACGTTCTTGTGACGCTTGCCTACGATGGAACACGCGTAGCGCAGCAGGCACTTGACGTGCCTGCCGGTGGTGTACGCTCAGTTGTCGTCGCTGCGCCGCCTCAGCGGCGCGGCGTCATCGCGGCGAGCGTCGAGCTCGAGAATGATGCGATCGATAGAGACAACGTGCGCTACGCCGGTATCACCGTCCCGCAGCGTGCTCGCGTGGCCATCATCGGCACTGGCACTGCACCCAGACTTGCGCAGATGGCACTCTCCGTGCCGGGCCTTGAGGGGAGTCTGCCGCAGGCGAACATTGTTGACGGACTTCGCGCCCTTGGCGCGAATATGCGTGGCTATGACGTCGTCATGCTTGTCGACGCACAAGTGAACAACAGTGATGTAGCATTGCTGCATCAGTTTGTGCAGCAAGGCGGCGGCCTAGTTGTGTTCGCCGATGAGGATGCATCGATCAAGGACGTACTCAGGCCGTACGGCCTGAGTGTTGGCGACGTGGTCTCAACACCAGCCGAAAAGCCATGGACCATCACCGGCGTGGTACGCACGCATCCGCTGTTTACGGGCGTCTTCAAGGGTAGTACAGATGATCGCGGTGTTGCCGAATCGCCTAAGCTCACGCGCTTGCGTCCGGCAAGCGGTGGTGTCACCCTGATGAAGACCGGCGCAGGCGCGTTCGTCTCCGAGGGAACCTCGCAGGGCGGCCGCGTCCTCTACGTTGCGTCATCGCCCCGAAGCGAATGGGGCGGACTGGGGGCGACGGGTATCTTTCCAATGCTAGCTGTGCGTGGGACGCTCTATGCGAGTATGCCGCGCGACGCGGGCATCCAAGCAATGATCGGCGAGCGTATCCAAGCACCAATCCCACCGCGACTTGCGGGAACAGCTGCCTTCTCCATGATCGACGTCAATGGCGTATCATCTGCCCTAGCCTCGGTGCCGCAGGCAACGGGAGAGGCTGTCATCATAGCAGCGCAGAGTAGAGCCGGAGTGGTCAAAGTACTCACTGCCGATTCGGCTGCCGTGGTCGCTGTGACGGTTCATCGTCCGAGTAGGGAATCGGTGCTGTCCTTCCTTGATAAGGGCACCTGGACCGACCGTGTAAAGCCGATGGTTGCCTCGCCGGAGCGGGTCACGGCAGTGGACGCTGCCGACGGGATGGACAGGGCTGTGCAGCACGCTCGCATCGGTAGTGAGCTGTGGCCGCTCTTCATCGTGCTGGCCTTGCTCTGCGCTGTGGCAGAAATGATCGTGGCTCGCTTCTGGGCTCGAGAGACAGCCGATGCGTCGGTAGCGTAATTTGCGGTATGTGTGCACCGGTCATTCATCCAGAGGTCCAGCAGCTGCAACGGCAGTGCAGCGATCTGCGTGGTCGCATCCGAGTGGCTGTCGATGAATGGCATCAGCGTTCAACGGTCGAGCGCCCGCGTCTTGCGGCGCTCTATGACCGGTACTTCGGAGCTCTAGAACGAGACTACCAGCGGCTGGCCGTACAAACTGCTGAGCTCTTCCGCCGCGTCGAGCTGCTGAGCATCAAGGTTGCTCGCGGCGAGCGGCTAACCGCGGATATCATCGAGAACGTCAACCGTGTTGTTGACAAAGAGTATGCTCGCTTCCACCGTCGTCTGCACGAGGCCTTCGATATGACGTCGGAGCAGCGGAACGCAGAGGCAGCAGAGCATTCCGGTCAGCACGACGACGACGAGCTGGTGAAGACCTACCGTGTACTCGTCAAGAAACTTCACCCGGATGCCGTGGGTCAGGCTGAAGACGTCGATCCGCTGTGGCAGCAGGTGCAGGACGCCTATACGTCACGGAACCTGCAGCACCTCCGCTCGATCCTGTCGATGCTGGAAGCTGACGTGTCCAATGACCAAACATCGCAGGGCTGGAGTATCGAACGTCTGCAGCGCGAGGTCGGCCGACTAACGTCGCGACTTGATATGGAACTGCGAAAGCTCACCCGCCTGCGTGCTTCGGAGCCACTATCACTTGCAGACAATCTTGACGATGCAGCATGGCGCGATGCACACGAACTCGACCTGCGAGCTCGCCTTGTGGCCAAGCAGCGCGAGTACGACGAGACGCAGCGTCGGTATGTCGAGATCACCGGCAGTGATGTCATCCCGGGCGTCAACCCGAACCGCTCTGCAGAAGAGCGTGATGAAGAACGCGATTTCATGGAAAACACCTACTTCGGAGCACGATGAGCTACGTCATCGAACAACGCGACGACCAACTCGTGAACAGCAAGGCGGCCATCACCTACGAACTCTCGTTCGACAGCGCCCCACAGCACTTGGTCCACGTCCGTATGCGCATCGAGCGCGTTAGCGGCGCCATGATCACCCTGGTCATGCCTGTCTGGGCACCCGGCAGCTACAAGGTCCGTGACTACGCCGGATGGCAGGGCAACGTCGAAGCCTACGTGATCCGTGGCGGTACACGCTCACGTACCACCATGCGGTGGCGCGATAAGACGTCACTCGAGGTAACGACGGGCGGCGCCGAAATCATCGAGGTTACATACGTCATCTACGGTCACGAGCGCACGGTACGCACGAATCACATCAACCGCATGCATGCCTTCATCATGCCGGTGGCAACGTTGATGTACGTAGAGGGCCGCATGCAGGAGGTCCATCATGTGCTGCTCAAGCACGACCAGAAGGCATGGCCGCAGGTCTCGACCCAGCTTTCAACGGTACGTCCTGCCTCGGCTGACGGTGTACTGCTCGGCGCGTTGAACTATGACCTGCTGGCAGACTCGCCGATCGAGATCGGCGATCACGTTGTGCGGACCTTCACTGCAGCCGGTGCTAAGCATGAGCTGGCCATCTGTGGCTACCATGAGGTGGATGCAGACTGGATGGTGGAACAGCTCACGCGCATCGTCACGGTCGAAGCCGCCGTCTTCGGCGGAGTGCCGTACGATCGGTACGTCTTCATCATTTGGGCCTATCCCGGCATCGGGGGCGGCCTGGAGCATGCCCGCTCATCCGTCAACGCCGTCGATCCTTCGACCTTCCTTGAGCGTGGCCGTACGTCCGGACTCCTGTCGCTGCTCACCCATGAGTACTTCCACCTGTGGAACGTCAAGCGCATCCGTCCGGTAGAGCTTGGCCCCTTTGACTATACCCGCGAAACCTACACATCCATGCTGTGGCTGGCAGAGGGTATGACGTCCTATTACGACGATCTCTTTGCCTACCGTTGTGGGTTCTTGACGCAGAAAGAATACATCAACACGCTGGCCGGCGATCATATCGCCAAGCTGCTACGCGTTCCGGGCCGCTTCCGGATGTCTGTTCGTGACAGCTCAACGCTCGCATGGATCAAACTCTACATGCAGAGTCCCGATGCCAACAACCGCTTCCCAAGCTACTATCTGAAAGGGGGCGTTGTGATGCTGCTGTTGGATCTGCACATCATCGATCACACGGACGGCAGGCGTACGCTCGACGACGGGCTGCGAGCGATGTGGGAGGCCTACAAGGCCACACCGGAGCGCGGCATGACCGAAGCCGAATGTATCGCCCTGCTCGAGCGTGGAACGGGTGTACAATTGCGTGACCTTCTGAACTCCTGGCTTGACGGTACGTCGGAACTACCATTCGGCGAACTCCTTGGCAAGGTCGGACTGCAGCTCGACGTCACAGAGATCAAGCCGTCTGCAATAACCTTTGGCGACGGTCGTGCTTTTGCATCGGTGCCGCCGACGAAGTTCTATGGATGGAGTCTGGCAGACCAGGGCGGACGTATTCTTGTCAAAGCCGTCGAAGACGATACGCCAGCACAGATGGCGGGTCTGGGCATCGACGACGAGATCGTTGCCGTTGACGGCAAACGTGTCACGTCAACCGCCATGGTAGAACAGTTCCTGGCAGAACGTCGCGGCGAGCCTCGACGCCTTACCTGTCACTGCGATGGTCGTATGTTTGAAACAACGATCACTCCGGCTCCGGTGATGGTCTGCAGCATCAAGGACGTCCCGACCGTTTCTGCACGACAACAGCAACTCCGCGATATCTGGCTTAAGCGCCACGTATGACACAACGCTCACTGATCATTCCGCTCATCATTGTCACGGCCCTTTCGCTGGGCTCGTGCACATGGTACAGCAACCGGATGGCGTACTTCAACACGTACTACAACATCGGTCGTATCATGTCGGAAGCCGAGGATCAGTTTGTCTTTCATGACGAGGGTAAGCGCACGAAACCCCGCGTTCTGGTTCCCGGGTCAGATGAGTTCACGCAGAACGCAGAGACTGCGCCTGGTAACACGATGAACTTCCTGCAGGCCTTCGTCATCGAGCGCGCCAAGCTGCAACCTGTCCAGACAAAAGTCGATAGTGTGCTGATAAAAGGCTCGAAGATCCTTGCCAACCATGGGCAGAGCGAATACGTCGAAGGCACGTTGTTCAACATGTCCAAGGCATACTTCTTCCGCAGCGAATGGGTGGCATCGCAACAGAAGTGCGTCGAAATGGTCGAGAAGTTCCCCGAAGGCGAATACTCGCCGGACGGCCACCTGCTGCTGGCGAAAAACTATCTGCTTCAGCGCAAGATCTCGCAAGGCGAGGTAGCGCTGTCGAAGTGCATTGACGTTGCCTGGTATAAGGAGCGCTATGACATCCTCTCGGAGGCCTACCGTATACAGGCGGAAATGGCCATTGAGGCCGGTGATCTGAACAAGGCCGTTCAGCCGTATAAGCAAGCCGTTGCGCAGAGCGAAGACGGAGAGCAGCGTGCGAAGTGGCAGGTTGACGTTGCAAGTATCTACTACCGTGCCGGCAAGTTCGACCTTGCCGAAAAGGCCTTCAGCGAAGTGTTCGAGTACACTCCTGATGCCGTGGCAACCTTCGAGGCCAAGCTGTATCGAGCTGCATCGCTCACGCAACTCAAGCGGTATGACGAGGCGAAAGAGATCCTGGATGACATGGAGGACAACCGTAGCTACGAAGAATGGA
>JAULYI010000183.1:0-7908 GCA_032117915.1 Kapaibacterium sp. (SeqCode)
CCCTCGCGGTTCGCTGCGCGGTACGTCCAGCTGTCGCGTACGCTTAGATCCGTAGGATCACTCACGGTGTACGGGCGTGATTCGACGGTGAAAACCTGAAAGACCCGTTGGTTCGGATCAAAGGGCGCTGCGTGTCCGTCCCTACCGTTCTGCAGCAGCACGGCACAGCGGATGGGGGTGATCAGGCGCTGGGTGCCGCTGAACGTCGTGTCGGCATGGCTTGTGAAGACGCCGGAACCCATGTGTATGACGTTCTCGAAGTTTACGTCGTAGTTCGGTGATCCGGCGACACGCCGGCCGTTGTCCGCTATGCCCAGCGAATCGTGAATGTCCCATTCCTTGAGCACGGAAGAGAATGTCGACAGCTTGTCCGGCTTGTCGAACGCCAGTGCATACCGCTCCCTGGCCCATACCGTTCTGTCGCGCAGTCGCTGCGCGGCCGCCGTTGACGGTCCGATCGATGCATGTAGTGCCACGACCGCACAACACGTCACGAGCATCACTCGTCGGTTTTGTTTTCCCATGCGATTCATCCCTACTGGTAGCTACCACAACTACAGGTAAACTACTAACGGATGCGTAGCGGCAGCACTATTGCTACAGGTGCTGCAACGACGAAAGCTCGCGAATAGCAACGGCAATGCCGATCGCCAGGATGAACCAGCCGAAGGCCTTTTTGAGGCGCTGACCATCGATGCGCTTGGTCAGAAGCGTACCCAGGATGATGCCGGCCGTTGTCATGGCCGTAAAGGATGTTACAAACGACCAGTCGTAGGTGATGCCGCCCGAAAGGTCTGCAGCAACGCCAATGGCACTGTTGGCGGAGATCAATACGAGTGATGTGGCTACGGCCCGCTTCATGTCCAGTCCCGCCCAGAGTACGAGTGCGGGCGTCATCAGAAAGCCGCCACCCACTCCCAAGAAGCCGCTGATCACGCCAATGATGGTTCCATAGGCAGCAAGGCGTCCCATGTGGTGGGGCTCGTCAGTGTGCGGCTTGGGTGGCATGCGAAGCATGCCGAAGGCAGCCGTAAGTAAGACGCCGGCAAACGCAAGCATGAGCACGGTGTCACGCGGAATACCGCCGACATTCTCTGGCAGCATGGGCAGTGCCAGACGTCGCGTCACCGCGATCGACACCAGTGTGGTGGACCCGAACGCGACAACGGCACGCCAGTCGACCATGCGTTGACGGATGTATTGGGCTGCCGCAACGGCAGATGCCACTGTCACAACGAACAGTGCGTAGCCGCTGGCCAACGTCGGGGGGACGTCGTAGAGATAGACGAAGACTGGGACGGCGACGATTGCACCGCCGGCCCCGATGAGTCCTAACGTTGTGCCGATCAAGACAGCAATGATGTAGATCATACTGCTTGCACGAATCGGTTCACGTGTTCGGCGATCGCCGGATAGCTCAATGCGCCGGACTGACGCCATACGACCTCACCCTCGTCGAAGATCATCAGCGTTGGGATGCTCTGAATGGAGTAGCGCGCGGCGATGTTCGGGCGTTCGTCAACATTGATCTTCACTACCGTGAGACGTCCGGCATAGTCCTTGGCGATTGCTTTGATCACCGGTGCAACCATGTGGCAGGGACCACACCATTCGGCCCAGAAGTCGACCAGGATGGGTTTATCAGATGTTGCGAGCAACTCGTCCCACGTTGTGGGCTGCTTCGTCTCTACCATGCCAGCATGCCTCCGCGCATATTCTTGGCCTTCGAAAAGCCGCTCATTTCCAGGAACATGCAGGCTTGGCCTGAGCGGTTGCCGGAACGGCAGATCACAATGATCTCCTGGTCGCGATACTGCTCGATCTCGTCAATGCGTCCGGGCAGCTCGCCAAGAGGGATCAGCGTTGACCCGGATATATGCTGTGCGGCGTACTCCTCGGGTTGGCGAACGTCAAGCAGAAATGGTGCATCACCGGCTGTAAGCCTGTCCTTCAATTCAGCGGTCGTGATCTCGATCATCGAGTTATTCCTATGTCTCGTTTACAAAGTGTAGCGCCGAAATGGCTCAGTTGGAAACAGTCTCGCTGTGATCGCGGACGGTCGTGTCCGTCTCGACCGGTGCACCGGAAGCGCGCCAACCGGCAAAGCCCTGCGGGAAGTTCATCACGTTCGTGAATCCCTCGCGTTGGAGCATGCTGGTGGCAATGCTTGACCGATCGCCGCCCTGGCAGGCCACAACCACAAGCTTGTCCGTCGGGATCTCCGTCTTGTGATTGAGCAGGTAGCCGACGTGGATGTTCCAAGCGCCCGGGATGTGACCGTTGATATGCTCAGAAATGCCGCGTACGTCAAGCACGACAACGTTGTCATGGTTGTAGCGCTGCTTCAATTCGTCGATCTCGATCTGAGGTACCGTAGCGAGGTCGCTGCCGGCCTCGAGCCAATCGGTGACGTTCGGATAGTACCCTACCACGTTGTCGAGGCCAATGCGCATCAGCTTGCGCATGAGTTCCTGCGTGCGTTCTTCCGGAGCGATCAGCACAAAGGGCTGCTCGTAGTTCAGCACCCAGCCGGCCCATGTCGAGAACGCCTTGTTGTCTTGGATGTTGATCGTGCCCGGAATGTGTCCGCCGGCAAACGGGACCTTCGACCGTGTGTCGATCACGTGGTGGCCGCGCCCAAGGGCGGCACGCACATCATCGAGTGAGAGCCGCTTCACATCGGGAACGCTCGTAAGCAGAGGTCGCTCAACCTTGTTCAGCTTCTTCATCATGGCAAAGTAGCGAGGGGGCTCTGGCTGACCCGAGAGAAGCTCGGCGATGAAGGCCTCTTCGTTGGTGTGACGTAGCGCCCAGTTGACCATCTTCTCGTAGCCGACGGTCGAGCTGGGGATAGCGCCCAGTGCCTTGCCGCATGCTGACCCCGCACCGTGTGCGGGATGTACCTGAATATGGTCAGGCAGAGCCTTGAAGCGCATGAGAGACTGCCACATCTGGCGCGCACCGTTTTCCATGGTGCCCTTGTAGCCGGCCGCCTTCTCCAGAAGATCCGGACGTCCGACATCGCCCACGAAGACGAAGTCTCCCGTGAAGATCATGATCGGCACATCCGGTGTAGCGGGTGTATCTGTTGCCAGGAGCGAGATATGCTCCGGGGTATGACCCGGCGTGTGCATCACGTCGATCTTGATATTGCCCACCATGAAGGAGTCGCCGTCCTTCACACCAACATGGTCGAATGCATACGCCCACTCCTCGCCGCCTTCGTCGCTCAGGTACATCATGGCTCCCGTTACGGCCGCCAGTTCACGGCTGCCGCTCAGGAAGTCTGCATGAATGTGTGTTTCGGCAACGTGTGTGATCGTCAGCTTTTCCTGACGTGCGATCTCGAGGTACACGTCGATGTCACGCTGGGCATCGATCACCATGACGTTTCCTGTTGCCTGGCAGCCCACCAGATAGCTGGCGTGGGCAAGGCCGGGTTCATAGATCTGCTTGAAAAACATGATGGGCTCTCTGCGTAGTTGTGGTCAATTGTGATCGGGTGGATGTGCGAACATACTTGCTCTTCATCCCATGGTTTGGTGACGTCGTCACGGTCAGCGTGTGACTCCAAGCACAGATCAACGTCCGATCCTTGCCAGGCCCTTTCGGTCGTTGATCGTTACCACACCTCGGCCGACGATGACAAGACCGTTCGACACGAATTCGCGCAGAACACGGGTTACTACTTCGCGGGCCGTGCCGGCTTCCTCGGCCAACTGTTCGTGCGTCGTGTGGATCTCGTCGCTACCGCGACGAACCGCATGCTCAAGCAGGATCGAGGCGAGACGCTCGTCCATGCGGCGGAAGACGACTTCTTCAAGAAGGAGCAGAACATCGGTCAGACGCGACGCGAAGAGTCCGAACACGTAGTCGCGAGCTTCGGATGACCGCTCCATGAGTGACCGAAACTGATCGGTGGTTACCGTGAGCACCCGGCAATCCTCTTCGACGACGGCCGATGCCTGATGGATCGGATTGGCCATGGCACATGACATCGATAAGATGCAGGAGTCTCCCGGACCAAGTCGATACAGCGTAATACTGCGACCGCTCGAATGCTCCTTGAAGATCTTCACGGATCCGCCGATCACAAAGCCTATACGGCCACAGCCCTCATGCTCGCGGAACATCCATGCCCCCTTTGACAGCGTCATTTCGGTGTATGGCGTATTGGCGAGGAAAGGGAAGAGTTCAAGTGGTTGCTGTTCCATGCTGCAAAACTACGGTCAGTCACAACAGTCTCTATCCGTAGCGAATGATATGTTTGTGCGCCGTCTGGCATACGTCTTGCTTCATTCCGGCATAACGCATGGGGATAGTTTCTATGGTTTGGTATCGCATCGCTACGTGTCTTGTAGCGCTCTTCGTCGCTGTAGCGAGCGGACGTGCACAGGGGACCGAGTACGTCATCGCATTCCCGCAGAATGACGGAGCGTCGGCGCTTGCGTCTGACCTTGATCTTACGATATCAACGACGGCAGATTCGGCACGGGTGACGGTGACCTGGCCCGATGGTAGCGAGCGTATGTATCGCGTCGTGAAAGACCGTGTCACGGCACTAACAACATCGAATGGCGGGGCAAGCGCTGCGTGGGAGATCCCTTCGGCGACCTCCGAAGACGTGCTGCAACGCAGCGTGCGTATCACGTCCGATCAGCCAATCACGGTGCATGCACTCAGTGCTAAGACAGCGTCATCCGATGGATATCGCGCCATACCTGTTCGGTACTGGGGTAGGAGCTATATCGTGGCCTCCTACTATGACTTCAACGAGGTCCATCCATGGTCGGGTGGATTCTGCGTGCTGGCCAGCGAAGACAATACCACGGTGAACATCTTGCTGCGTGGAGCTACTGACGGCAAGGCCACAACAAAGAAGGGACGAGCGTTGAACACGGGTGTGCCGTTCACCGTGACGCTACAGAAGGGTGATGTCTATCCGGTGTTCGGCGATGGGACGACGCGTGGTGTGTTCGACATGACGGGTACCCTGGTCACATCAAACAAGCCTGTTGGCGTCATCGGGTTTCATACGCGCACGGCCGTGCCTAACTCCCTGACGATCAGTGGACGTGATCACCTGGTCGAGATGCTGCCACCCACATCGACGTGGGGTACACGCTACCTAACACTCGAAGTACCAAGACTGTCCATCGGTACCGGCAAGGGCGACTTTTTCCGCGTGATCGCCGCAGAGCAAGGCACTCGCTGGAAGATGACGTCGTACGACAAGGTTACGTTCGACACGCTGGCACAAATGAGCGGCATGCTGAATGCCGGACAGTTCAAGGACATCGCGCAGGCGCCCGCACGGACGGCCCTGCCGCGTGGCCTTACGGTGTGGGAAGCTGATAGACCCATCATGGTCGTGCAGTACAGCACATCAGCGGAATGGGATGGCGATCCGGCTAACGACCCGTTCATGTGTCTGCTGACACCCGTGTCCCAGTACGTCGGTGAAACGACCGTGCATACCTCGACGCTATCGGCGTTCAACGAACATCGCATCAACATGTTCGTCGAGATTCCCGATACGAGTAATCCTGCGGCAGACTTGATGTCGCTCACGATCAACGGCGAAACCGTGTGGAATCATCCGCGAGCCGAGGTGCCGCCGCTGCTGCTGAACAAGGTCCCGGACCGGCCCACGCTGTACTTCGCAACGGTGGCCTTTGATCGTTCGCAGAAGCCCTACAAGATCGCCGGCAACAATCGCATTCGCATCGGCGGCTACGTGTACGGCTCGGGCTCGTTCGATACCTACGGGTGGCCGTTGTCAACCATGGGCGCTGCCGTACTCGGTCTCGACACCATGTCGCCTCGTCTCGTGGTTGGGGACGATGCCTGCGGGTCTGTGACGTTCGATGTACTTGAGACGCGAAACATCCCTGACCCGCCGCGTTCGCGGCCGTTGCCAACAGATCAGGTCGAATCCGGGATCGCTGAGATCAAGCTCCTTGAAGGTAGCGCGAACAGTCGACTGGTCTTTATCACGGATTCATCGCTCAGTAGCGGTAATGCTGTGTATCGTCAATTCAAGGCTCGCATCATTGCGATCAATGATCAACAGTCGGCAATAGCTATCGTCCGAGCAACGGATATGCGAGGGAATAGCGTCATCGACACGCTGGCGGTTGCTCCGTCGGCTGTGCGCTTCGGCGCATCGATTACGGAGTTTGGTCGCGTTCGTGTAGGTGCGATGAAGCAAATACCCCTCGTCATCGGCAACGTTGGTTCCGCGCCGCTGACCGTAACCGGAGTGACCCAGGTCAGCGGGACGAACGTTGCTGTCGCGCGCACAACGCCGTCGATTCCGGCGACGATCGATGCCGGTGATAGCATGCTGATCGACATTGTGTATTCACCGCGATCCGAAACGGTTGATGCCACAAACGGCTGGGACCGGGATACGATCATCGTTGTTACGTCTTCGTGCACCGTCAGGCAGCCAGTTCGTGGTATGGGCGTCATGCCGCGTATTCAGATGCTTGACGTGTTGCTGGACACGGTGGACGTGGGCGAAACGGCGTGTTCAACACTTGGCATGCTCATCACAAATGCAGCCAACGGAAAGCCAGGCACAGACACCCTTTTGGTGACCAGCATACGCTCCGTCACCGATCCGTTCTTCGTCAGTGTGCCCACCGATCCCGCACTGCCCCTATCCATTCCTCCGGGAGGATCCGCCTATCTGGGGAGGATCTGCGTTCTCGGACAAGGGAACGGCGCGATCGAGGGACGTATGGAGGTCGTGACCAACGGAGCGGAGGGCGATCCCACGGCCATGCTGTACGCAACGGTGCGTGGTAGCGTAGGCGTTGAAACATCGCCATCGGTGGTAGATGTCTGCACCGTCGCTCCGCAGCCTGCTAAGGGAGCGATGACGGTCTCGTGGCTACAACCCTTGGCAAGTGCGGGCGCGCTCACGCTCTTCGACGCAACTGGACGGATCGTGCGTACGGTTGACCTTCGAGAGGGAGATCTCCACGTTGATGTTCAACTCGACATGGTTGGAGCGGGAGTCTATACGATGCGTATTGACCGTGACGGCGATGCAGTACATCGTACCATCGTGGTGTCGGATAAGTGATCCACCGTTTGTCCTGATCGTAGAATAGTTGACAAAGTCAGCCGTGCTCGTTGGTCGGATGACGATTGTGTGCTCGGGCGTTCGCGTGTTCATTGCGCCGGGAAGTCACTATCACCGGACGCAAGCAGCATGGAGTCCACACCGTCATCTCTGTACCGCGTCATCTCGCGGCAGTTTCCGTCGGCGCATCCTGACGATGTCGTCGAAGCCATACGCGACGCCGTATACGTAGCATTCGTTGCCGTGCGGGAGCGCTGCCTGAACGTCTACAATGTAGATGCCTTCATGACGACCGTTGCCAAACGGTCGCTCTCCCGGGAGATCCGGCGTCAGCGTCGTATGGTGCGACCCGATAACGGTGAGCACATCACCTGGGAACGGGTAGAGAGTGAGCGTATCGAGCCGCTGGACCAGGAGAGCGCTCATGCCACGGCCATTGATGCGGCAGACATCATGCAGGCCATGCCACCGACGTATGCCGAGGTGATGCGCCTGTATTACCTGGAAGGCCTCACGCACGAACAAGTGGCGGAACGCATCGGCATCTCACATGCCTGCGTTCGCAAGCGTCACGAGCGAGCCATCAAGTGGGCTCGGAAGACGTTCGGGGAGTAAAAGGCGAAAGGACGAAAAGGCGAAACGGCGCGGCCTCATCCCCCTGCCCCTTCTCCCGCCTGCGGCCGGAATAGGGGGTGACAGGACGTACACACGGAACGTCGAACATAGCTAAGGTCAGGATTCGGCCCGAGGGGTTGGCGAATACCGAAGGCAACACCCCTTGTTGCTTACTCTGGAGATTGCAATGCCTTCAGCTT
>JAULYI010000184.1:0-16053 GCA_032117915.1 Kapaibacterium sp. (SeqCode)
CACGCATTGTTGCCTCGGTGCACGACGCCTTCGGCGTCACGCTCGAACGCGAGGTGAACGTGTGGTAGTGGGCCGTTAGGCCGTAGGCGCACCGTGGCGCACCACGCGACCATTGGCCAGTTCCACAATGGCGTCGGCATCGCTTACCGTGTTCAGGCGGTGGGCGATGATCATGACGGTGACGCCGCGGAACTCCGTACGCACCGTCTGCTGGATCACGGCGTCGGTCTGCACGTCAACACTCGCCGTTGCCTCGTCCAGCACCAGAATGCGTGCCCTGGTAAGGATGGCGCGAGCCATGCAGAGGAGCTGACGCTGACCCTGCGAGAAGTTGATGCCGTTTTCTGCAACGGGGGCGTCGAGGCCGCCAGGTAAGGCCCTGACAACGCCGTCCAGCTGCACGCGGCGCAGCGCATTCCACACGTCGGCATCGCTGCATTCGCTAAACCTGTCCAGGTTACTCCGCACCGTGCCGATAAACAGCGTGGGGTCCTGCGGAATAATGGCGATCGATCGCCGCAGACGATCGATGGGGACCGAGGCGATGTCCACACCGTCGATCCTGATACGACCGCCTACGGGCTCCAAGAAGCGGAACATGGACTGAAAGAGCGTGCTCTTGCCGGAGCCGGTGCGACCAATGACGCCAACCGTGGAGCCGCCGGGAACGCTAAACGTCACGTCCTGCAACACCAGCGGCAAGTGGTCGGCATAGCGCACGGTAAGTCCCTCGATGTCGATGCGTCCGGCCGTTGGCCACGGCGCTGCGGCGTCCAACACAGGCTGCTGCGTCGTACTAGGCTCGGGCTCGAGTTCGGCGTAGTGCTGCAGACGTTCAACGCTGGTCATACGCGACTCGACTTCGGAGAAGGCGCGGACGGTCCAGTTAAGCGATCCCCAGAAACTCAAGGCAAACGTGAGTACCACGCCGGCCGCGCCGGCCGTGATAAGACCCTCGCCGGCAAGCACGGCAATGCCAACGCTCGTGGCCAGGGCTACCAGACCGCTGATGAGCGGCACACGCACCGAGAACCAGCGGTTAAGCAGGATGCTGCACCAGTACATGCGCTGATACCTGCCAAGCACATCGTAGAACACGTCCATGAAGTACTGCTCGCGGCCATAGCCGTGGATCACATCGAGACCGGTGACCACTTCCTTGAAGTGGGCGTAGCGCGGCGAACGCGAGATAGACTCCAAACGCTTGGCCTCGCGGGCGGCACGACGGTAGTCGCGCTGCAGACGGTAATAGACCAGCAGGACGGGCACCAGGACAACAACGATGAGCGGCAGGACGCTGATGATCAGGACGAGCGAGGCAAGCGTCTGGGCGAGCGACTTGAAGGACTGTTCGAAGTTCCACGACAGGTGATCGTCGACACCCTCCATGTCCCGCGCAAAGCGGTTGAGCACGCGTCCCATCGGCGTACTGTCAAAAAAGCGCAGCGGCGCCCCAAGTACGCCCTCGAGCGCCGAATCGTGAATGGTGCGTCCTGCGGCGGCAGCTCGGTAGAGCCACAGCAGACGCTCGCCGATCCATCCGGAGAGTACGGCCATGCCGAGCAGACCGTACACAATGATGGCACCCATGGGTGACATGATGGATGGATCGTCCGTCCACCGTCCAAGCCACGACGTCTGCAGAATAGGCATACCCGCCAGTGCGGCAGCCGTGGCTACCAGCCCCACAAACGTCACCGGCGCCCACAGCGGATGACGTCCCGTCATGGCACGCACGTACTGCATGTACACACGTTTACCAACGGCACCCGTAGCACGGTCTTCATCGTCGGTAAGTCTGCCGGCCTCTTCGTTCTCTGTTGTATGGATGGCATGCTCCACCGTGGCTGCGGCAACGCGCACCTGCGGGGCCTCGGCTTCGGCCTCGGCCGGCGTCGTCACAAAGGCCTTGAAGCCTGCATGGTTCTGCATAAGCTCGGCATACGTGCCACGGGCCGCAACGCGGCCGCCATCCATGAAGATCACCTCGGTAAACCGCGACAGGTGCTGCAGACGGTGCGTCACGACCACACGCGTGATGTCGCACCAGCGGCCGAACAGCAGGCGTTCGACCAGGACATCTTCGGTGTGGACGTCGACGGCCGACAGGGGATCGTCGAGGAAGACAGCACCTGGACGATGCCAGGCGGCACGTGCCAGCGAGACGCGCTGCTTTTGTCCACCGGAAAGGTTCACGCCTCGCTCGCCGATCTCCGTGCGAAGTCCTGCAGGCATAGCCGCAATGTCCTGCAGCAGTGCACAGTCCATCAGCACGGCATCCAGCGACATCTCCGCATCATCGTCCGTCCCAAACCGAATGTTATCCTCGACCGAGGCATTCATGATAAACGCCTCTTGCGGCACGTAGGCATTACGCGGCCGCACATCATCGCCAATGCCCGTAGCCGTAACACTGCCCCCTTGTGGAACCTGAATGCCCACAAGGGTGCGTAGGAGCGTGGATTTGCCCGAGCCCACGGAGCCGACGATGGCTACGGCCGAGCCGGGAGCAATCTCGAGACTGACGTGGTCGACGGCATTGGCAGGAGCATTGGTATAGCGCACCACCACATCGCGTGCCTGGAGTCCGGTGGCTTGATGGGCCTTCGCAAGGGGGCGATGGTTGTGCGCGCGTATAGGTGCGTCGAAGTAGGCCTTCAGGCGCTGCGTGGCCACGCGGGCATGCTGCAGGTTGGACAGCAGGTGCGAGATGATACCGAAGGGCTCTTCGAGCATGGCAAACAGCGCCAGGCAGGCAAAGACCATTGGTGCTGTGAGTTGGCCACCCAGCGCGACGTACGTCGAAAAGCCGGCGAAGGCCACGATGGTCGTCGTGCTGATGAAGATGGCCGTCGACAACGCGTCGGTGCGCACAATGCTCACGCGGGTGCCGATCTCGCGACGGCGCACGTCCTGCACCTCGGCCCGCACGCTGGATTCCCAGGCGTGGTACTTGATCACGCGGATGCCATGCAGGATCTGCGACATCAGCGTCACGCGTTCGTCCCGCAGTTCCATCAGTTGGTGGTCCAGACGTCGGTAGCGTCGTGCCACAAAGGCTGTCAGCGGAGCCATCAGCAGCAGCGTTGCGATCGATGCAAAGGCGGCGATGCCAAGGTAGAGAAACAGCGTTGTAAGGACAGCCGTGATGACGATCACGGAGTTCGTAAACTCGGGCAGCATAAACGCGGCTTCGGCCAGCGCGTCGGTGTCGCTTGACAGGTGGTTCACCATGTCGCCCGTCTGCATGGTATTCCTCGACGAGCGTCGCAGGCGCAACGCATGGCGCACCACGCGACGGTTCATGCCGTTGACGATCTTGGCAAAGGCGTTCAGGGCATTGTAGTACCAGTGTTGTTGGACAACGGCGCCAACGATGCCGGCAGAGCCGAGGGCGACGGCGAAGACGAGGAGACTTGTGGACAGCGTGCCCGATGATTCGGCGTGATCGAGGCGTGACAGGACGGCATGCAGCAGCAGCGGCGTGGACAGTGCCACGACGGTCTTGGTGATGACCAGTGCGACAAGCCGACGAGCAGGCGTACCGGTGGCGAAGAACAGACTAACCAGGAAGCGGCCGAAACGGTCAAGCGACAGCGTGTCGAATGTGTCAGCGCTGTTCTGCGGATCAAGATCCTCGCGCAGCGGCGGTGCATCCTCGGTATCGAGCGCACGCAGGCGTCCGGTGCGGATGATCCGTCCGGCATCGACAAACAGCAGGGCGCGCAGGAAGTCCTTCATGCAGCGGATCAGGTCCACCGTGGCAGGAGCGGATCCGGTGCTACCTCGGACGCATTCGTCTGCAGCCAGTCAAGCATGGGCAGCAGAGCATCGTCAACGCGTAGTAGTGCATGCGTGGGCGCCGACATGAAGTCGTCATCAAGCATACGATCGATCATCGAGCTCAGATGGTCGTAGTAGCCGGCCACATTCCACAGTCCGATGGGCTTATTGTGCAGACCAAGCTGACGCCACGTCACGGCCTCGAAGAGTTCGTCGAGTGTGCCAAAACCACCGGGCAGTGCCAAAATAGCGTGACTGCGTTCCATCATCAGCAGCTTACGGGCATGCATGCTTGGCACTTCGATCAGCTCCGTGCAAGACTCAAGCGCCACCTCTTCGGTGCGTAGAAACGTCGGAAGGATACCGATCACACGTCCACCCTGTGCCAGCATCGCCGTCGCAATGGCGCCCATCATACCCACTGCTCCACCGCCAAAGACCAGACCGATATCGCGCGACACGAGTGCGGAAGCCAGTTGCTCGGCAGCCTCGAGATAGGCACCGTTCTTGCCGGCTCTGGAGCCGCAGTAGACAAGGATATTCATGGGTCGTTATGTCTTGGGAATAAACAGTTGCTGTTTCAGGCCGAAGCGCTTTACGACGTTCTTGCGAAGGTGTGCTGTTGCCTCTTCGATCGAGTCGGTGAACAGCACAAGGCTGCGATCGTACTCGCTGATCGTACCGCGTTCGATCATCAGGTCGAACAGTTCCATGATATCCTTGTAGTACGTCGTATCGAACACCACGACGGGGAAGCTCATGATCTTCTTTGTTTGCATCAGCGTGATGGACTCGAATAATTCATCGAGTGTGCCAATGCCACCTGGCATCACTACAAAGCCAAGAGAATACTTTACGAGCATGACCTTTCGAACGAAGAATTGGTCAAACTCAACCATCACGTCAAGCCAGGGATTGGCATGCTGTTCGAAAGGCAGGCGGATGTTGCATCCGATACTCGTTGCACCGGCCTCTTTTGCGCCACGGTTGGCGGCCTCCATAATGCCTGGACCGCCACCGGTCATCACCGTGAAGCCCATCTCGCCCAGTGCCTGTCCCATCTGGCGAGCCTGTTCGTAGGCAGGGTGGTCATCCTTGAAGCGGGCCGATCCGAAGACCGTGATACACGGGCCGACAAAATGCAACTTGCGGAAGCCCCGGATAAAGGCCATCATTACGCGGAGCAAAAACCAAAACTCTTGCACCCGTGAGTGAGGTCCGCCAAGGAACTCGCGTTCGGCATTCTTCGCCGCTGATTGGTGCGGCTGTCTCTCGTCACTCATGCAGTCTTCGTAATGATCGTGAACAGAAAGGGCAATACGGCAAGACTGATCAGACACAGGGCGATGCGCATGATGTACGTCATCTGAAGGCGCTGGCGTTCAGCCTCGTCGAGTTCGACGTCGGCAGCACGGATTCGACCGAGTTTTTTAAAGTTGAGCCATGCGTACCAGACGACGCTCATGGTGATGACGGCAAGAATCATGTGCTGCATGACCGCAAATTACCGACGCCGCTGCTACGGAACGAACGGTAAACCACGGATGTTTTTCTCGGCCATGACGACAACACCAACAGACGTCCTTGTCCTGGGAGCTGGCTATGCCGGACTGACGGCAGCAGCCCTGCTTGCGGAGGAAGGCAAATCGGTAACGCTTCTCGAATCGCATGCCACGCTCGGCGGCTGTGCGTCGTTTTACCGCGAGGGTGCCATGACGTTCGACGTTGGTGCGACCACCTTCAGCGGCGTTGAGCAGCATCAGCCGGCCGGTCGTGTGTTTGCGCATCTAGGCATCAAGCCCGACTTGGTGCAGCAGGACCCGGGGATGATCATCCGCATGGACGGACGCGAGATCGTGCGGCATGCCGATCCTGCGACGTGGATCGACACCATGGCGCAGACGTTTCCAACAGGCGACCAGCACGGCTTCTGGAACCTCCTCTACGACATCGAGGCACGATCGTGGGACCTTGTCCGTGACCGCACCTATCTGCCGCCTGCGACGGCAGGTGACTGGCTGCGCATGCTGAACCCGGCAAATCTGCGAGCATTGCCTCTGGTGCCCGGACTCATTCGTCCGGTCGAGCACCTGTTGCGTCGGTTTGGTTTGGACTCCGACCCGCAATTCCGTCGCTTCATCAACGAGCAGCTTCTGATCTCGACGCAGCAGCAGGCCACCCACGCCCCTTACCTGCCCGGAGCTCTGGGGTTGACGTATCCATCGTCCACATGGTACCCTGTAGGTGGCATGTATCGTCCCGGACTGCTACTGCTGCGTACCATCACCCAGCGCGGTGGGGTGGTCAAGTTCCGCCGAACCGTCACATCCATCCAGCAGGTGAAGGGGGCATGGCAGGTAACCACGGCAAACGGCGAGACGTACCGTGCCGCAACCGTTGTAAGCTCGATCCCGATCTGGAACATGGTGGGTCTCACCCAGGGGCCTGTCCGTTCCTGGATGCAACGCCATGCCGACAACAACGGAACCATCTGGAGCGCCGTTACGCTCTACCTTGGCGTGGAGGGACGTCCGGCACTGCCAACGGCCTACTATCAGATCCACGTGGACACGCCGCTGCCGCACTGCGCGAGCGACTCGGTGTTTGTAACCGTGAGCAGACCCGACGATGACGAAAAGGCACCGCCCGGTGTGAGCACCGTCACCGTCTCCACGCATGCGCGCTGGACCGATTGGCAAGACCTATCGCGTGAGCGCTATAACGAGCAGCGTGCAACGGTCACCGCCGCCATCCTCGGCGTGCTGGAACGCCAGCTGCCCGAGATCGGTCTTCTCCCGCGCATCCACGTCGGCGCAGGTACGCCGCGCACGTGGATCACCTACACGCAGCGCCATGGCGGCTACGTGGGCGGCATCCCGCACGACATTCGACGTCCCATGCTCCTGCTGCCACCCAACCAGACGCCCTTCGCGGGCCTCTACATGGTCGGCGACAGCGTCTTCCCCGGCCAAGGCACACCCGCCGTCATGCTCGGCGCATGGAACACCATCGAACGAATTGTGGGATAGCCTCCGGCCTTGGCCGAGGCACTCCAACGCCCCATTGCACATACCACAAAAAGACCGATAATAGGTACAGAACTACATCATCAATCTGTACCGTTATGAAATACTCTACAAACATCAAGCCGATCAGTTACGTCAAGGCAAACGCCGCCGAGGTGATCAAAAACGTTTGCGAGACGCGGCAGCCCTACATCGTAACCGTGAACGGTGAAGCAAAGGCCATCATCCAGGATGTGCGGGACTACGAAGAGGCGCAGGAGCGCATGGCACTGTTGGAGATCATTGCTCAGGGCCGGCTGGAAATCATACAGGGCAAGGTGCGACCAGCGGAAGAGGTTTTTGCCGACATCAAAAAGCGTCTCAAGGATAAGGAGCGAGGCGCATGAGTTGCAACGTTCAATTCGGCGATCCGGCTGAGCAAGATCTCGTGCGCATAGCAGACTACGTATCGGATCATGACTCAGTACAGCGAGTAACACACATTGTCACAGAGCTACAAGAAGCCATCGCCACGTTGTACACGTTTCCCAATCGAGGTACGCTGTTGCTTGAGGGCATTCCGAATCGGCGTTCCATTGTTCGGCAACTGCTGTGTGGAGTCTACCGCATCGTGTATGAAAACGATGAACATGACGTGCGAATATTGGCAGTAGCTGATTGTCGACGAAACCTACAAAGGCTCCTTCAGGAGCGTGTACCACTTGGGCTATCGGATGAGGACGTCACGCCGAATTGAACACCATAACGATCATTTGCCCGGGAAACGATTCCGTAGTTTTGCCCTATGAGCGAACAGGTCCATGCAATGTTCACGGACATTGCACCGAAGTATGACATCACGAACACCGTGTTGTCGCTTGGAATCCACCACATTTGGCGTCGTGCCACGGTGCGTGCGAGCGGAGCGCGACAGGGGATGCGAGTGCTGGACTGTGCCACAGGCACGGGTGACCTGGCATTAGCATTCAAGCAGACGGTAGGGCCGACGGGCAGGGTAGTGGGAACGGACTTCAACGCAGACATGCTCTCGTTTGCTCCGGCCAAGGCTCGTGACCGCAGCTTGGACGTAGAGTTCGAAGTGGCGGACGCCATGGACCTTCCCTATGCGGATGCAACGTTCGACGTGGCGAGCATCTCCTTCGGCATTCGTAACGTCGACGATCCCGTGCGGGCGCTCAGCGAGATGGCCCGTGTGGTCGTTCCCGGTGGTCGCGTCGTCATCCTGGAGTTCGGTCAGCCGCGCGGTCTTGTCGGTCTGTCCTACACGTTCTACAGCAAGTACATCATCCCCGTCATCGGCGGAATGCTCACAGGTAATCGCAAGGCCTACGAATACCTACCAACAACAGCGGCGGCGTTTCCGTGTCGCGAGGTCTTTCTGGACATGATGCGGAAGACGGGTCGCTATGCCGATGTCTCGTATCGCGAGCTCACAGGTGGTATCGCCTTCCTCTACGTTGGAACGGTTGGTCGCCCATGAACGTCTGGATCGCCGCAATTCGTCCAAAGCCCCTCATTGCAGGTGCCGCACCGGTCGTGCTTGGGTCCGCACTCGCGTTTCATCATGGCGTCATGGACGTCATGTCTGCCGTTCTAGCCATCGTCTGTGCCCTCTGCATCCAGATCGTATCGAACTTTATCAACGACCTCGAAGACTTCAAGCGTGGTGCCGACGAGCAGCGCGTGGGTCCGATGCGCATGGTCGCATCCGGTCTTATCACGCCTGCGTCGATGAAGCGCGCAGCGTGGCTCGTCGCCGGCATGGCATTCGTCCTTGGACAGCCCCTTGTCTTCCGTGCAGGGTGGCCTGTGCTCGTCATCGGCGTGATCTGCCTGATCGCGGCATGGATGTATACGGGCGGACCCTATCCATTTGCCTATCATGGGTTGGGCGACGTAGCAGCCTTTGTCTTCTTCGGCGTGCTTGCCGTCATGGGTACATACTACGTTCACAGCGGCACATGGAGTCTTGATGCCTTTGTGGTGTCGATCGCACCAGGGTGTCTGGCAGCCAACATCCTTGGCGTCAATAACCTACGCGATATTCCCACAGATGCCAGAGTGGGGAAGCGCACCATTGCCGTCCGCATCGGCGCAACCCGAGCCCGCCTCCTGTACACCGTGCTCACCCTTGTTGCCATCCTCGCCCCTTCCCTTATCCTGAGGCCTTCGATGGGGGCATGGATCTACCTGCCCATGGCCTCGCTGCCGCTGGGCATCCTGATGACCGTGCTCGTGTGGCGGCGATCGGGTACCGAGCTCAATCCGGTACTGGGCGGTACGGCGGGATTGTATGTGGTGTACACGGTCATGATGGCCGTTGCACTCGTGCTGAGCCATGGCTTTGGAGCGTAACGGCACGCGTAGTACAGAGCGTAACAGAAGCGATATGGTCTTAATGCAAGCTTAATACTGACGTTACGATGACCCTACATGCGGCGAATAGTTTCGCCACATCACACACGTAGGATTATCACCATGCGCGCCTTGCGTACTGTATCGTTCATGCTTGTAGCGTTGGCTACAATTCTTCCTGCTTCCTTGTTGGCTCAAACCGGATCTGTGATGCGGCAGATAGGCCGCTACACACAGCGACCTGTGCAATATGATGTTGCAGGTGCCGAGATCGTGGCATACGACGCGGGATCGCGGACGTGTGTATTCTCGAACGGCGGCTCAAACAAGATCGTGTTTCTCAACATGGCCGATCCGGCCAATCCGGTCTTCATCCGAGAGGTAGCGCTCGCCTCGTTCGGCGGCATCGTGAATAGCGTTGCTGTTCATAACGGTCTCGTGGCGGTCGCTCTTGAAGATGCCACGAACAAGACGCTCAATGGAAAGGTTGTCTTCTTTACCATTGGTGGTGTATTCCAACGCGAAGTGACTGTTGGTGCACTGCCGGATATGTTGACCTTCACACCTGACGGAACGCGCGTGGTCGTGTGTAACGAGGGCGAACCCTTGAATGACTATGCCGCCGATCCAGAGGGCAGCGTAAGTATCATTTCATTGGCGAATGGCGTGGCCGGTGCAACGGTTGCGACAGCGACCTTCACAATACTGAATGGGAAGCAGGACTCCTTGCGTGCCATGGGCGTAAGAATCTATGGCCGGAATGCCACCGTTGCGCAGGATCTTGAACCGGAATATGCAGCGGTGTCGGCGGATGGACGCACAGCGTACGTGACACTGCAGGAGAATAATGCTTTGGCCATTGTTGACCTTGCAACGGCAACGGTGACGCGCGTGGTTGCACTCGGATACAAGGATTACAGTACTGGCTTGCCGCGTGTCACGACCTACCCGTGGACGCAACGTCCGCTATTGGGAACAACAGCTGCAGGGCAGAACATCCAGCTTGGAGGCTTCTCGGGCCTGTGGTTTACCGGATATGGAAGCGATACGAACAAGCTGCGGTTTCTTACGCATCCGGATCGTGGACCGAATGCCGAGCCAGCCGTACTCGATGGTGTACGGAAGCGTCCTTTTGCATTACCCGACTACCAAGCTGAAGTGATCAGTTTCGAGATGGATCAGCGCACCGGTGAGTTCACCGTGCTGCAGCGCACTCCGTTGTTCCGCCGAGTGAACAACGCCACAGTGCCCATTTCCGGACGTCCAAACCTGCAGGCTGGCACACAGGGTCTTGCGTACACCGACGAGATCGGCGTTGACCTGTTTGGCAATCCAATTCCGAACGACCCGTATGGGGCAGACCTCGAGGGTATCGTCGTAGCCGGAGACGGAACGTGGTGGCTGGTCGATGAATACCGTGCAGCCATATACAATGTTGCCACAACTGGTGAGGTGCTCGGACGCTATGTTCCACAAGGCACGGCAGCATCGGTCAACGCTGCGCCGGGTACGTATGGAATCGAGTCGTTGCCGGCTGTCTATGCCAAACGACGTGCAAATCGAGGGTTCGAGGCAGTTGCGATCGAAGGAAACATCCTGTACGCCTTCATCCAAAGCCCGATCGATGATCCCGATGATGCCGCTGACAACACCTCGAAGCGTTCATCATTCTGTCGCATCCTTGCATTTGACGTGGTTACCAAGCAGGTTGTCGGCGAATATCTGTATCCCATGTTCGAGACGGCCTTTGGAGCCGACAAGATCGGTGATGCTGTGTCGTTGGGAGCAGGACGCTTCATGGTGGTCGAACGTGACGATGCAACTGGACTGCGTGCGCGGAAGTACCTGTTCGAGATCGATCTGAAGGGCGCTACGAACATTGCGACGGCGACGTTCAATCTGCCGTCAGGCAAGACGATCGAACAGCTCACATTCGCCGAATGTGCTCAGGCTGGTGTTCGTCCGGTGTATAAGCGCAGAAGCGTATATCTACCTGGTGCAGGGTATGGCGACGTCGACAAGGTAGAGGGTCTCGCACGCATCAATGCCACCACGTTTGCCGTGATCAACGATAACGACTTCGGTGTTGGAGGATCGGTACTTCCTAGTCCTCCGGACGGACGCATTACGGTGAATGATGCCAATGTGCCGGTCCTAGGTGTTCTGCGATTCGATGTACCCAATGGCTTCGACGGATGCGACCGAGACGGTGCCGGCAGTGCGGCTGCAATCAACATCCGAAACTGGCCGGTTTACGGTATGTATCAACCAGATGCCATCAGTGCCGTGACACTGCAGGGGCAGACGTACTTGATCACCGCCAATGAGGGAGATGCACGCGAGTGGGGCAACTTTGTCGAGGAAGCCAGGCTTAGCAGCTCAAGCATCGTTCTCGATCCTGCATTTGCCGCTGCATGGCCATTGATCAAGACGAACCCACAGCTTGCTCGGCTCAACGTTGTGAACAACATTGGAGACATCGACGGAGATGGTGACTATGACCAATTGTACACCCTCGGCGGAAGGTCGTTCTCGGTGTGGAATGTCGACGGAAATCTTCTGTGGGACAGTGGTAACGAGTTTGAATCGCGTCTGGCGTCGATCTATCCTCAGAACTTCAACGCTGGTCATACGACCAATGCCATGGATGATCGATCGGATAACAAGGGACCTGAACCAGAGGGCATCACGGCGGGTGTGATCAACGACTCGACCTATGCATTCATTGCGCTGGAGCGAATCGGTCATACCATGATGTATAACATCACCAATCCCCGCGCACCACGGTTTACGGACTATGTGAACTCGCGGAACATGACCATTACGCCTTCAGCAACGACTGTTGACAACGGCACCGTTGGAGATCTCGGTCCTGAGTCCACCATCTTCGTTCCTGCACAAGCCGGAACGGGTTTCGTCGATCTGCTGATCGCAGGGAACGAAGTCAGTGGAACTGTCAGCACCTATCAGGTCCGCATTCCTCGAATCACCGTTCAGCCACCGGCACAGCGAACCGTTTGTATTGGCGACGTACTCTCAATAACGGTAACAGCAACGGGACCGGCGCTCACCTATCAGTGGACTCGTGACGGGGTATCTATCCCCGGAGCGACGCAGGCCACATTGGCACTTCCGATCACCGGACCAATGACCGGATCCTTGATTGCTTGTAATGTACAGGCTGCTGGGGGCATGGTTGTTCGAAGCACGAGCACGCGAATCACAACGTTTGAGCGCACACGGATCACCAAGGAGCCTCCGGTGCTGGTGCAACGTCAGGTCGGCGACTCCGTGGCAATCAGCTTCGAAGCAACGTCCGCTGCCGGTGAGACCTATCAGTGGTTCAGGGGAACGACAGCGCTTGTCAACGGCGACAAATTCAAGGGTGTTACCACGAACAAACTCGAGATCAAGAATCTTCAGTTTGCCGATACCTCGAGGGGGTACACGTGCGTGGTGACGGGCGGCTGTGCCACTCCTCGCACGCGTAATGTGGCTGTCATGATTCCACGCATTATGATCACGCAGCAGCCCACCTCAGCACAGCTTTGCCCGGGTAGTTCCGCTGAACTGTCAACCGCAGCATTGGCCAGTGGCGGAGACCAAGCACTGGGATATCAATGGGTCACAGCTCACGGAGGGCCACTTGTCGAATCAGCGAACATCAAGGGTGTCAACCTCCCCGTACTTCGTCTGGCGCGCTTGACACAGGCTGATACCGGACAATACTACTGTCTGATCACGGGATATCCCTCCGGTCTCACACGCATCACGAGCGTAGCATCGGTTACCATGCCGACGGAGCCGGTTGTTGTGCGTGATCTGCGGGGACCAGGCGGTGTCACATCGGTAGAACTCTGCGACGGCGGCGTAACATCGCTGTTCGTAGAGGCACAGGGATCGATCGACCGGTACGAGTGGTTACGCGACGGTGTGCGGTTCGCGGTGACAACGCAGGGCACGATCCAAGTTCGCGAAGCTGGAACGTATACTGTCCGCATTGTCACCTCTTGCGATAATGTTACCCGAGTAACGCGTTCCGTCCTGATTTCCTCGAAACAGCGTCCAGCTATTGCGCTCAATCCCGTCGTCAATACGGTTGTCAAGGAAGGTGATGGGTTCAAACTCGCGTTCACCATGGCTGGCGGGACACGACCGTTGACCTATCAATGGTATCGCGATGGTGCGGTTGTCGTGGGTGCTAGGGACAGCGTGTACGAAGTCACTGCTGCTGGCCTATCAGATGCAGGACGATATCTGTGTCTCGTCGCTAATGACTGCGGTATCGTAGAAACCACGCCTGCCATTGTCAAGGTATGGCGTCCGGTGACTACGTCAGTCGACGAATCGCAGCCACTCAATCCAAGCGTCTCCATTGCTCCCAACCCCTTCAGCTCCTCGACCGCTATTCGGATAACGATAGCGGTTGAAGGCGATCTTCACGTCGACGTGATCAATGCGCAGGGGAGTGTTGTTGCCACGATCATGAACGATATGGTTACAGCAGGCAGTGTTGACCTTCGACTGGATGCTGCCGTGTTACCAGGAATCGGCGCTTACGTCATCCGAGTGCAGTCATCAGGGCAGACCATTACGGTACCGATCCGACACATTGAATGATCACATGATGTTGTTGTGTGCGCGCCGAGGCACCAGCTTTGGCGCGCCTGTTTGTCGTACGCAGAGCCGGAATGATTAGGACTTTTTGATTCGTAGTTTTGCGTCCATGACACGAGACGAACTAGCGAAACACATCTACGACGTTGCCCACATCACGGGCGAATTCACGCTTCGCAGCGGCATCGTCAGCAACGAGTACTTCGACAAGTACCAGTTTGAGTCTGATCCCACACTGCTGGTGGCCATCGCCGAGAAGATGTCCGAGTTTATCCCTGAGGGCACAGAGATGCTCGCGGGATTGGAGATGGGCGGCATCAGCATTGCTGCGGCGCTCAGCATCAAGACAGGTATTCCCTGTGTGTTCGTCCGCAAGAGTGCCAAAGAATACGGTACATGTAAGCTTGCCGAAGGGCCAAACGTGCAGGGTAAGCAGGTCCTCGTCGTCGAAGACGTTGTGACCAGCGGCGGACAGATCCTGCTGAGTGCAGCCGACCTTCGTTCGCTTGGTGCATCCATCACGCACTGTGTGTGTGTGATCGATCGTGAGCAAGGGGGCCGTGAGAAACTCCGTGCCGATGGTCTCGAACTCCTGTCGCTCTACTCGATGACAGAACTCAAGGCCCACGCGTGAAGATCATCAGCTGGAACGTGAACGGCATCCGCGCCGTTCTGAAGAAGGACTTCGTCGGTTGGCTGCGCAATACGAAACCCGATGTGGTGTGCCTGCAGGAGACGAAGGCCGACGAAGCACAGATCCCTGCCGACGTGCTCGAGGCCGAGGGATATCACACGTTCTGGCACTCCTGCTCGATCAAAAAGGGCTACTCTGGCGTGGGCGTGTTAACACGCATCAAGCCTGACAATGTGAACACCAAGATCGGCATCGACGAATTCGATGGCGAAGGTCGTATCATCGAAGTCGACTACGGTTCGTTCATCCTGTACGGTGTATACTTTCCGAACGGCTCGACGGAAAATCGTCGCGTTCCCTTCAAGATGGCCTTCTACGATGCCCTGTTCACCCGTTGCGAAGAGCAACGCAAGGCCGGTAAACGCATCGTCGTTTGCGGAGACTACAATACGGCACATCACGAGATCGACCTGGCACGCCCCAAAGAGAACAGTGGTACCACGGGCTTCCTTCCCGAAGAACGCGTCAAGCTTGATGAGCTCGAGCAACGCGGCTGGATCGACACATTCCGCGAGTTCCACCCCGACGAAGAAGGAGCCTACTCCTACTGGGACTACTTTACACGTGCCCGCGACCGCAACGTTGGATGGCGGATCGACTATCACTGGATCACCAGTGACCTACGTCCAGCTCTCAAGAACGCCTGGATCGAACCCGACGTCATGGGCAGTGACCACTGTCCGGTCGGGATCATGTTGAATCCGTAATCCCACGCGACGTCATAATCCCACGCGACGTCATAAGCCCACGCTAAAGCGCGGGACTATCCCGATCGTTGGGACGTACTCACCACACGAGCAATTCGAGTTCGGGATTGAAGGGTAGGTTATGGTGTGTGCGATTGGTTCGTATGTAGGATAGAACTACAGCAATCTCCGCTTGAGAATGTAAGGTTCGTGCATGGTACTCTCTAGCCCAACAACGCGGAAAAGTCGCCGGCAGCTCCGGCACCGCGAGTCGGAGACCTCGAGATGATCGACCTTTTAACAGATTTACGAAATGGGGAATTCGCGATTCATCGCAGTGTATCGACATGTGGACGTGATCCTCACAGATGTTCAAAGCGAGTACCGAAAGTCCATAACGCCTGATCGTAGCGCGAAGGCTGTGAGCGACGATGACTTCCTATTCGGCTGTTAGTCTAAGTGCAACGGAAGGTCGAATCATCCACACCGAATCATCCACACCTCTTTCGGACTGCGTGCGTTGTAGGTCGTCCAGATAGTATGATGTACTCTCATAGCGATACGCGACACGACGGACTCAGGATGTGACGAACCATCGTTGCAGTCGTTTATCGAGACAACGTGCTCTCACATTTCATTGTACACGCCACAACAACCGGGATAGGCCCACGCTTCAGCGTGGGCTTTTGATGTTGCGTGGGCTTTTGATGTTGTCTGCGCTTGTGATGTTGCGTGGGCTCACGCAATCGCGAACAGACTCCGACGATCGGCATAGGCCCAAGCTTCAGCGTGGGCTTTTGATGTTGCGCGGGCAACGGTATGAAGAACCCCAGCCCTACTTAAACACCTTCTCCGGTAGCGGCTTGTTGAATTCGACGGATTTGTAGGATAC
>JAULYI010000185.1:0-9137 GCA_032117915.1 Kapaibacterium sp. (SeqCode)
CCGTCTTCTTCGCTCTGGTTACAAATTCATTGACAGGGTATTGCTACCCTTTCATTGTGATCACGAAACGTCCGAAAACGCTTCGCTCTCTGTTTGCATGTGCTTCCCGTTGTCAAAGAACACCGAAAAAAAACGGGCGAAAGCATTTCGCTTTCTCCCTGCATGTGCTGCCGTTATTTCGGCCCACTTGTTTCCCTTTTTTGCTTCGGGTGATACCCAGCCGCGAGAAGGGATCACAAACCTAAGGGGTTTTGTGGAAATCTCCAAATGGGTGAGAGAAAAAGTTTGGGGCGGTGGTTCGGCAACGGTGTACCGCTGCGTCGCTCAAGCGATCAAAACGGTGCCTACGACCACGTCCGGCCAACGATCTATGCGAGCCCGGTTCTTCTCCATCATCTTACGATGTCACAGTTTCCGCGGCTGCGTCACGATCGCGAACAAAGAACATCCAGAAGAAGAGTATCTCGGGGATGATGAGCAGCGTGAGGGAAAGTGTATCGACCGTGAACATGTCGCCCGGTTGTGCCGGAGCCGTCATGATCAGACGCGCGATGGTGCCGGTGAGCGACCAGCCGATCATGAAGACCAGACCACAGATGGCGATGGCAAGCAGGCCACCCTTGAGTCCCTCATACTGCCACCGCTTGACGAATGCATAGAGCACGCCTACGATGTGCAGATGGTAGATGAGCAGGTCGATCATACGTACGTTTGCGCAGATGGTGGAAGGACACAAAAATGGAAAATTCAACCGTGCGACACACCGAAGAACACGTGGTAATGCTGACGACATTTCCCGATGCTGCAACAGCAACGTCCGCGGCCGAGGCACTGCTGCGTGATGCACTGATCGCATGCGCGACCCTGCTTCCGGGTGCTACGTCGCTGTATGTCTGGAACAACGAGCTCATGCAGACCTCGGAAGTACAGGTGCTGCTGAAAACACGCGTACCGCTGCTAGCCGAGCTGACGGAACGTCTGCTGGCCTTGCATCCCTACGAAACACCAGAGGTACTCACGCTTCCCGTGACATGGGGCACAACGTCTTACCTTGACTGGGTCACTCGATCAACAACTCGATCAACAACACGATCAACAACACGATCAACAACGCGATGACACCGCAGGATCGTCACCCTCGATGACACCCACCGTCGATACCGCCGAACGTCCCCGCGAACGCCTTGTGCGCCACGGTGCTAACGCACTGTCGTCGTCCGAACTGCTCGCCCTGCTCATCGGCCACGGTACGGCCGGCGCAAGCGCCGAGTCCATCGCACGGTCTGTTCTGGAGCAGTTTCCATCGTTGGCCGACCTTGCCGCTCGCGACGTGGCAGAGCTGCGGCGGATCCACGGAATGGGTACGGCAAAGGCAGCTCGACTGTGCGCTGCACTCGAACTGGGCGCACGCCTGCAGGCAGAGCCGTTTGCACGACGCAGGTCGATCACGTCACCGGCCATCCTTGCCGACCTGATGCGACCACGCCTGCGCCACCAGCGCACAGAGTCGTTCCACGTCCTGTTGCTGAATACAGCAAACCAGCTGCTCCGCGATGTGATGGTCAGCCAAGGCTCGCTGAATGCCTGCGTGATCCACCCCCGCGAGGTGTTCCGCATCGCGATCGCCGAGAATGCAGCGGCCGTTATCCTGCTACATAACCACCCGTCCGGCAATACTGAGCCCTCACCCGAAGACATCGCCATCACGCGCCAGCTTGTCGATGCCGGCCGTATCGTCGATATTCGCGTGCTCGATCACGTCATCATCGGTGGTGACGATTTCACGAGCTTCGCCGAACGACACCTCCTATGACATCGCAACGCCCCCTACCAACATTCAAACGCAAACTGACAAAGGCGTTGATCTTTACCGTCACGGTGCTGACGTCGTATCTGCTGACGTCACTGATCGAGGACCGGGTGCTGCGAGAGACCGAGGTATTTCGACCGCTCACAGCTACCCTGCTGGGCATGGCCTGTATCGTGCTGATCTTCGTTCCCGTCTTCACATACACTGAACGCCTGACCGAAGCCGTCATGAGGGCCAGCCTGCGCTCGACGAAGTCGTCTGCCGGTACCATCCTCGGTACCATCGCCTTCGTCTTCGTTGTCGTCGTCATCCTCATCGCTCTGTTCCTGGACCGCTGGTTCGGGCTGAGCATTATCGACGCGTACTGACCATGGAATACCGCGACTACTATGCCGATCTTGGTGTTCCCAGGACGGCCACGGCCGACGAGATCAAGTCCGCCTTCCGCAAACTAGCCCGAGAGACGCATCCCGACACCCATCCGGACGACCCCAAGGCCGAAGACCGCTTCAAACGGATCAGCGAAGCCTACGATGTGCTCGGTGATACCGAAAAACGCAGCAAGTATGACAACCTTTCTGGCCAGTACGATTCCTTCAGACGTCAAGGGGGCAGGGGCGGCAACACGTCGTGGGATGCGTTCCAAGGTGCCAACGGTGTGAATGTCGACCTGAGCGACCTCTTCGGCGGCGGCTCGATGTCGGACTTCTTTCAGACGATTTTCGGTGGCCAGCGGCAGGCCCGCCAACAACGACAGCGACAACCGCGCCAACAGCAGCGCCAACAGCAGCCGCAACAGCCGCAACAGCCGATCTATAGTGTTACGCTGTCGCTCGACGAAGCATTGGTCGGTGTACGCAAGCGCCTGGTGCTTGGGAATGAACGGATCGAGGTGACCTTCAAGCCGGGTATTGCTGACGGACAACGGCTGAAGGTGCCGCAAGGACATCTCGAGGTGAAGCTCGCTCCACATGGTGTGTTCACCCGTGAGGGAAATGACCTGCGACGCTCGGTGCAATGTCCGCTTACCACGGCCCTGCTGGGCGGCACCCTTACCGTGCCAACACTCCGCGGCGACGTAGCCGTGAAAGTGGCGCCGGGTACCACGTCCGGCAAGACGCTGCGCCTGCGAGGTCAAGGGATGCCCGTCTATGGCAGCACCGATGAACGCGGTGATCTGTATGTGACGATGGACGTGACGTTGCCTGCGTCGCTCACCGATGAACAGCGCACGCTCGTAGAACAGCTTCGTGATTGCGGGCTGTAGTCGTACCTTCGCGGTATGACACGTATCACGTTCGACCATGTGAGCAAGTCGTACGACGCCGTGCAACCGCTGCGCGATGTGTCGTTCACGATCGAACCCGGCGAGTTTTTCGTCCTGGTAGGCCCCTCCGGCTGCGGCAAGAGTACGCTCCTGCGCATGATCGCCGGCCTGGAGACGGTGACGTCCGGGACGTTGCTCTTTGACGCCGAACCGATGCATGACGTGGAAGCACGCAAGCGCGACGTCGGCATGGTCTTTCAGAACTACGCACTGTACCCACACCTGACGGTGGCCGAGAATCTGGCGTTTCCGCTGTCGATTCGCAAGGTTGCTGCCCACGAGATACGCAAGCGTGTGACAGAGGTGGCCGAGATCCTAGGTCTTACGCCGCTGCTCGATCGACGTCCGAAACAACTGTCCGGCGGACAACGCCAACGCGTGGCCGTAGGCCGTGCCATCATTCGTAAACCACGCGTGTTTCTCTTCGACGAGCCCCTGTCAAACCTCGATGCACAGCTCCGCACACACATGCGTACCGAACTGCGCGCCCTGCAGCGCGAGCTTGGCGTAACAACGGTGTACGTGACGCATGACCAGGTAGAGGCGATGACGATGAGCGACCGTATGGCGGTGCTGAACGAGGGTATCCTGCAACAGGTGGGCACTCCGTCCGAGGTCTATGAACACCCCGCAACACCCTTCGTTGCTACGTTCACCGGCAGTCCGTCGATGAACCTGATCCCGCATGAAGGTCGCACACTCGGCATCCGCCCGGAGCGCCTTTCGCTGTCACCCTCCGATGATGCATTGCCCCTTGCCGTTGCCGTCACAGCCGTTGAGTACATTGGCCATGAGTGGCTCCTCCACGGCATGGTTGCACACACAGCCGTGATCATGCGGTGCATGGAGCAACCGAATGTGACCGTTGGTACGTCGATGACGTGGTGGGCTCCACAGTCCCATATACGCTGGTTTGCAGCGGTCTGACGCGTCAGATCAACGAATGAACATACGTCGCTCCACACCTGTTGGCATCAGCAGTTCGACACCGTAGGTGCCATGCGATAGCGACGACAGGTCGACGCTATGAAGTCCAACACCGACCTCCTGCTGCACAATGATGCGACCATCAATGCCAATGATGCGCAGCGTTGCCGGAGCATCCGCAACGACCTCTGCACGTTGCGACCGCAACTGTAATCTCGTTGACTGTTTCGTCGACTCCTCGGCTACCGTTGTGATACCCGGCAGTCGCAGATAACCGGCACCGCTCGATGTGCAGATGATCACGTCGCCCGTCTCCTCGCGTCGGAATGAGTGCACCGCTGCCTGCCCAAGCTCAGGGATATCAAGCACATTCCAGCTGCGGCCGGCGTTCGTACTGATGTAGGGCAGACCCGAAAACATGCTGGCAAGGACGACGCCATTGTCAAGCACGCAGATGTCCGGCTCGTGCTCTCCGAAGGGAACATTGGTGCGGATGTCGCGCGCGGCAACCGACCACGTAGCACCGTCGTCTGTACTGATCAGGATAGACGATGCGTTGACCTCGGCGGTGAATGTGTAGTTCGAGCGATATAGGGCGGAATCAATGTACACGCGGCCTGCAACGGCAAGCATGGTGGTGTCGTTCACGCGCTCGATGCGTGTGACGAACTGCACGCTATCGGGAAGATTCGGCACCCACTTCCAGCTATTGCCGTTATCGGTGCTACGTCCGATGCCACCATAGCGGACAAGCCCACGAATCTCATTGGTGTCCATGTAGTTGATACCCCGGACAGCGGTAAGGAGTACGCCCGAGGCTGTACGAGACGCATCTGTAAACTGGCCCATTGCCTGCGCCACGGGTGACGAAAGCGTCTGCGAAACGTAGGTCCACTCGATGCCATTGTTGAAGGTCATCCACAACGAATCAGCACCGGCGGTAAGCATGGACGTGCCGAGTCGGCGTACAAAGGCACTCTTGCGCGGAAGCAGGATCGAGGTGGATCGTCCCTGCTTGTAATCATAAACGCGCAGTGTAGAACCCGTCGATAGTACGCGGTCGCCATCGCGATACAGCGTACCCACACGGTCGTACAGCATGATCTGTCGTGACATATCCAGCATATCGAAGATGCCCGCCAGACGATACGTGCGCTCGATGGCTCCGCCACCGTCGGGGATCACGCAGTGGTCTTGCGTTGTATGCATCAGCAGTGTTCCGTCGGCATCGCGTGTCGACGTGCGTGTTCCGATGAAGGTTGGCTCCAGTTCTTCGCTCTCGACCCGCGCCGTATGGATCCACGAAGCGCCGAGGTCGGTGGTGCGGACGATCTCGCGGAAGCTGCCTGTGGTGATCCGGAACATGTAGATCCCGCGATCGCCAAGGTAGGTCAGCGGAATGCGACCATTCATTATCACATCCGCTGTGCGCGCGGCTACGGCATCTACACGTGTCACGACGCCGTTCTTGACTTCGGCAACGCACCAGCCCCTGCCGTAGATGTCGATGATGGACATGCTGCTGTTGCCGTAGACGTCGGCCCAGAGGAAGGCCGGACGTCCAAGGATCCCACTTGCAGGCATGGGCAGGGCCGCGCCGAACGGACGCAGGCAGCGTGTGTGCTTCGTGCGTGGACGTATCTCGAAGATCCATCCACGATCATCGTAGGCATAGACCGTTGAGTCGTCAACACGCCTCACACCGCCGATCGACACCGTGATCTCTTCGCCGGATGCTGAGTCCTTCCACGTCGTCACATCGCGATACACGGTGTCCGTCCACGATGGATAGATCCTCAGCGTGTTGGCTACGGTGCACACCACGCCTTCGCCGGCTTCGACGATGTTCCGTGCTGCACCGTCAACGCGCGTCTCCGTCCACGTCGTGTCTTCGCGAGCATCGAAGCGATACTGATAGGGCTTTCCACGGAAGTACAACAGGTGCGGGGCAACCTGTACTTCGGGGTTGTTTTGCCAACCGATGGTATCACTCGGAGCGCGCGGCATTTTCCGCCAGGTGCTACCCAGATCCGAGCTTATCACGTGGCCGGTCCGTGTTGTATTGTAGGCACGGATATGCGTCGGAGGTACAATGTTCTGCAACCCTCGGTACGATCCGTCTTTGAACACCATGGTATCGCGCGTATAGATGCGCCACTCGGCGCCGCCATCGGTCGACACCAGCGCAACCTTCTGATTCCAGGGCGTCTCGCCATACCACAGATAGCGTCCGTCTGGGGCCACATAGATCCTGCCGTACTTCCCTACCACGTCGGTTCCCAAAGCATACTGGCCCTGCCACGATGTGCCGTTGTCTTCGCTGCGGAACACCGTTCCGATGCGCCATCCAACGGTCATCAGGCGATCGCGGATCGAATCTTCGATCACCGCTGCCTCGCCGGGATACTGCCACCCGGTTTGCATCAGCGGAATGCGGTGGATCCAGTCGATCGACTGTGCGAACGAGGGAATCCTGCACAGCAACAGCATCACGACATAAATACAAGCACGCCTCATGACTCTGCCTCCTCAAAGGACCGGATCACTCGATAGAGCGTCGCATAGATGATGATGACGTACAGGCCTTCGGTGATGCCCAGAATGGTATCGCTCTGGAGCGACGTCAAATGCCACATCAGGTCGATGTCGCCATACTTCGGCATAATGAACAAGACAACGGCGGCAATAAGACATACGTATGCAACGACGTGCTCCACTGCGTGTTTACGCCGCACCGTGCACAGGATCTGGGCTCCGATTAAGGTCAAGAACGACAATCGCGCAAGAAAGGCATGGACCTCCCAGTATTCGGGCCAGACGATCGAGAACAGACTATTGCCAACGAAGATCGCCATTGACGCCATCAGCATGACGCCGGCAGCCGGCAGCCATCGACGCAGACGCATACCGATCATCCACAGCAGGACCATGCCACTGAGTGTTCCCACCCACGGTATCAGGTATCCTGCAGGGTTGTCCTCGACCGACTGCACGCTTGACAGGTCGAACCGCTCCAGTGTGACGATAGACGTCGAGAACCATACCACCATACCAGCGAGCTGCGTCACCGTTGCGATGGCACCACTTAGCAGGACGGTGGATGACGGTCTCATGATCACATCACTCCGCTGATGTTATGTTCGTCGGCAGCTCAGGACCGGTCGGTTCGAATTCTGCGACGAGAAGTATGACTCAGTACGTATAGAACCCGCGGCCGTTTTTACGACCCAGGTAGCCGGCAGCTACCATCTTGCGGAGAAGGGGGCAGGGACGGTACTTGCTGTCGCCAAGGCCGTTATGCAGCACTTCCATGATGCTCAGGCAAACGTCCAGACCGATAAAGTCGGCCAGCGTCAGCGGTCCCATAGGATGTGCCATGCCTAGCTTCATCACCGTGTCGATGTCTTCCGGCGTAGCAATGCCTTCCATCACACAGTAGATCGCCTCGTTGATCATGGGCATCAGGATGCGGTTCGAGATGAAGCCGGGATAGTCCTGCACTTCTACGGGCGTCTTGCCCATCTGGATGGCCATGGCCTTGATGGTAGCGTACGTTTCGTCGCTCGTGGCCAGTCCACGGATGATCTCGCACAGCTTCATCACCGGAACGGGGTTGAAGAAGTGCATGCCGATCACCTTATCGGCGCGCTTCGTAACGGCTGCCAGTTCCGTGATGCTGATGCTTGACGTATTCGTTGCCAGGTAAGCGCCTTCTTTGCAGACGGCGTCAAGCGTCGTGAAGATGCGCTTCTTGATATCGAAATTCTCGCTGGCTGCCTCGATCACAATGTCTGCCGTTGCGGCTGCCTGCTCGAGGTTGGTCGACGTGGTGATACGCGACAGCGTAGCGTTCTTTTCGTCTTCGCTGATCGCTTCTTTCTTGACCTGACGATCAAGATTCTTTGTGATCGTTTCGATAGCGCGAGCCAGCGCCGCTTCATTCACGTCAACTAGCGTTGCATGGAATCCGGATTGGGCTGCGACGTGTGCAATGCCGTTGCCCATGGTGCCGGCGCCGATAACGGTAATGGTCGAGATGGACATGATGGTTCGATTGGATGGTGGACGGTTTGAAAACGCTGCAAAAATAGCCAGATCAGCGCGCTTGCTGTTTGGAACGGGTCAGAAACCACACCCCCCAGATCACGAACGGAATGCTCAGGAGCTGTCCCATGTCTAGCGGCAGTGCAGCCTCGAAATCAACCTGGCGTTCCTTCAAGAACTCAATGGCAAAGCGACCCGAGAACAGCAGGACCATGAAGAGTCCGATGATCCGTCCCGGCGCTCGCTCGGCATGACCCTGGCGGTACATCGTCCAGAGCAGCAGGAACAGCACCAGACACAGGGCTGCTTCATAGATCTGCGTGGGGTGACGATAGACCGGGAGTGCATCAACACGTTGGAACCAGAAGCCCCAGCCGGCATTGGTTGGCAAACCAATGATCTCGGAATTCATCAGGTTGCCCAGTCGGATGAACATGCCCGAAAGTGCGGCCACAATGGCTAGTCTGTCCATCAGCCACACGAACGGATATCCCTTGCGAGACCGTGCGAAGAGCAGCAAGCCGATGATGATGCCAAGCGCACCCCCATGACTTGCAAGGCCCCCCTTCCAGATCGCAATGAATTCGAACGGATTGCTTAGAAGGATAGCGGGTTCGTAGAACAGCATGTGTCCGGCTCGGGCACCCACGACCGTTCCCAGAATCATATACAGCGTCAGCGAGTCAAGGTCTGCAAGGGGGCGGCGTTCCCGCTCGAAGACAGAGCGCATGACGTAGAAGCTGGCGATGAAGGCCGATGCGAATAGCAGGCCGTACCACCTTGGTGCCAGGAATCCAAGGTCGATGAGGACGGGGTCAACGTTCCAGTCTATCATGGGCGGTAATGACAAACCCCGGACGTAGCCGGGGTTCGTGTAACGTCAGATGTGTTTGTCGTTGGTTAGTTCGTCGTTCCCTCTTCCGTGATCGGCGTCTGAATCTCGACCTGCACCGTACGGTTGAAGAAACGGCCTTCGGGAAGGTCATTCGTGTACAGTGGCTCTTCTTCGCCCGTACCACGTGCCTCGAG
>JAULYI010000186.1:0-26198 GCA_032117915.1 Kapaibacterium sp. (SeqCode)
GTTTGCCGACGAGGCCTTTGGCCTGCGCAGCCTGGTGGCTGTTCCCTTCTCGATGGCAATACCACCCGTACGCGAATACACAGACGATGAGAAGGCGCAGCTCCTGCGAAAGGCAAACGTGCAAGCGTACGTGCGGATGCGAATCGCAGGGGTAGACCGCGCAACGGTCCACATACCATCGGTAAGCTACTCGCAGGGTTCGGCAGTTGTATCTGGTAACAACGCCACAGGAAGGGCCAGCAGCGTTACGGCGGGAGGCTATTCGCAAAACTTGGTAACGGGTCTAAGCTTCGAATGCGAAGTTCAGGATGCCGTAACCTTGAGTACTATCTGGAAGGGCCATGTTGAAATCGACGGCAATGAACGCAACCAATACGTCACTCCAAACCAGTACTACTACAAGGCCGTCCAACTTCTTGTCGAGCGGTTGCAAGAAGACGGCATAGCGAGGGAACACTGATATGCGTCACCGAGATATGAAACACAGTCGTGCGACAATTTGGGCTTGAGTACTTCGGGAAACTGCCCCCCCACTCGCCTCGCATCTTTCTCACCAATTTCTCCATAGGGTGTTAGTCATGGGTGGCCGCTATGTTGCATGCGTTACCAATCCAATGCACATAGACGAGATTCTCGAACATGAAACAATTGCTTTGCTTGCTTTCGATGCTTCTGCTGACCGAGTTCGTGTCCGCACAAGTTAGAGTCGACAACTCTCCACTTAGCCCGGTCGCAGGGCCCGGACGTCGTGAAACACTGCGCTCGCCAGATTCTACAAGTGTTGCGGATACGACGGCCGCAAGCATGAGCACCACCGATGCGCAAGCTGTCTACAGTCAAGCAGACAAGTACTACGGTCGATCGAATTGGTCGTCCATAGAGTTCGATTCCGTCATGAAGGAAACAGGCATTGATAGTCGTGATGGGCAACACGCCGCCATCGCATCCATTCTGATCCGCATGCGAGACGGGGACACACAAGGTGCACGCGCACGCTTGGATACGTTGTACTCAATGCCCGGCTATGTCATCGACAACGACATCGCGCAGATCCTGTCGGCCATCGACGTCATTCTCAATGCACCGAAACAGGTTGATACGGTGTATGTCAACAACCCCAATCCGTCGGTTGCCGAGGCACGCACACCCGACCGTGCCAATGGCACACAACAGTCGCCGATGTCGGACGCCGATAGTCTGGATAACGCAATGGATACAACTGCCGCTGTACAACCAGATCGCGGTTCGGAACGGTCGACCCCAAACAATCCTATCATGCCGTCGGATGCCGGATCAACCAAAAGCAAGGCGATAACAGACGTGAAGCCCCAAATGCTGGGTCAACAACCCGAGAATGTTCCGGCTGCCCCGTCTGATACGTATGCCGGTCTTATGGCTGCGTTCGAGGCACGACTTCGCGAATTGGAAGGTAAAGTGAGCGACCTGTCCACGCAGATGGCGTCTGCAGCCACCGAACCGCAAGAGTCAGACGCGGGTGCAGATGACGCCTTTGCACCGTCGTCAACTGCACGCTTCACAAACGAGTGGCCCGAAGAATACATCACACGCCGCTGCTATACCATCGAGATCGAACGCCATACCAGTCGCGAGGTAGCTGAACGCCAGATCAACAACCTGCGAAGGATCTACAAGCGCGTTCGATTGGCGATTGAAATGTCTTCGGATCAACCGTTCGTTGTTATCGTAGGATATTACAGAACCGAGCGCTCTGCCGTGGGCGACGTTCCCACGGTGAGCCGTACAACACGACGTGCTTGCAAGGTCATGGAGACGACGATTGCTGAGAAGCTATAACGTCTTAACATTCTGCGTTACCAACCGGAATACAATCAGTGTTCATTCATCTCCTCCTGCGGATTCGCACGTTGTGCATGATGGCAGTCGGTTTGATCTTGCTGCATACCGGTTGCCAGCAGGATACACTCGTGCAACGTCTCGCCGAGATCCGGATGCAGATCACCGACTCAGTCAAAGTTCCAAACGACGTGCTTCTGCAAGTGCGCGAGCTTCGCTCTGAGGTGTTTTCTCGTAATCACGGTGATATCGATAGCATCTACAACGTGATCGTGATGAAGATCCTGGAGCAAGAGTACAATCTTGATTCAGGAGGTAGAGAAGCGCAACGACTACTCTACATGAGTCGTTGGTTTAGAAACACGCAGTCCGATCCCGGTGAGACGTATGCAGCCAATATCCAACGTCAACAGGGGCACCACGACAGGAGCCGGTCAATACGGATCCACAGGTACACCATTACTGACCGGAGTGATGTCTCGGATCCAGATCTCCTAGCAAATCTTGGTCTGGAGATGTATCGCATCGGACTGTATCGGCACGCGCAATACAACGCTGAGCAAGCATACAAAGGGTTTCGTGGTATCGCACATCTCGGTGGACAGTTGTTTGCAGCCCGTGTTCTCTGCGCATCAACACTGCGACTCGGCGATACACTGCGAGCCATCAAAACCCTTGGCGAGATTCGATTGATCTGCGATTCGCTCGATAAGCGACCGTACGATCACGACTATGTTGTGACTAAACTCTCGCTGCTCCACACGCTTAGGGGACTCCCCAACTATACAACGCTTGCATCAATAGCGTTTCCAACGACGCTTCGGAACTTGGAACAGAGCTACCGTGACGCCGCTTGGTCAGCCCTTGCTCCATGGGAGGTTGGTACGCTCTCAAAACGTACCACGAGGGCCGATCTCCTTCCACTACCAATCATCCGATCGCACGCAGCGGATATCACGAGCGGCTGGTGGATCTCCGCGTACAATGTGGCACCAGACGGACAACTCGTTGCACGCACGACGTTCGGCGCGTTCATTCGTATGGCTGATCGTTGGTTCGTTCATCCCAATGTGCCAGCGCTGTCCACCTCCGAAGTCCCCTCGCCCCCAATCTCCATTGCAGATACGATCCATGCGTTCAGTGCGCCCGTAAACCACATTTTGCCTGTGGGGCCGGATTCGTATGTCGTGATCACTTCAGATTCCATGGTTAGGATCACTGCGCAGGGCGGTAGCGTGAGAGCGCCACAGACAGTACCAGCATTAAGCACCAGTCCTCTGAGTGCACTACAACAGGGTAGCCGTGCCCTTGTGATTGCTTCGGACGATGCAGTCTTTGAATACGATCCGTCGACACTAAACCTCGTACACAAATCGGTCATGCATGCCATTCCTGAAAACGGTTTATCAACCAGCGACATTCGCCCGGATGTGAACACTGCCCCCATCTTGATCTCCCTCGATCCCGCGACCATCCTCATCCTCACGTCCAAGGGCCCGTTTACGTATGACCTCAAGAACCATCAACCAAAACCGGTCTCCATGGCTTACCGTACCATCACGCCATCTGCTCGCACTGTCTACGCCCACATCCCGAAGCGAGGTTACCTTCAATCACTGATGCTTGAACAGACGGCAGATAAGAGCGCAGTCTCGTACACACTTGGTTCGGTTCAGCAGTCTCAAAACGCTCCACTAATCGAACCTTACAATCGCGCCCCGAATCAAGTGCACTGCGCACCCGGTTTGCTGGGGATTCGATACATCGATGACATCGATATCATCGATACCGTTCAACGTCGGGTGTACGCTGCCGCATCAGTCCCCTTTCCTGTCATTCGTCCGAATGGGTCTCTTAATCATTGGACTATTGTTCGTGGAACCGACGGCCATCCCGAATGTCTCGTTCCATATGGACGTGCCATCCTTCGGTATCGGCTTCAAAACTTCGTCTCATTCAACAACATCACGCCCTATGTCGTCGAAGAGCGTACGCGTGAGTACCATCCCGAGCGTGTCGATACAACAACGAACGTACTACATCTGCGCCATGGCGAACGGTTCTTGGTTGGCTTCCACCAGCCCCTGGTGACCTCGACAAGCACTGTCGGCATGCGCAGCGCGACTCCCGACTTGCAGTCGATGCCACCTCAAAAGCAACATAGGTCGTACCTCCAGATCCTCGGCTCCGATGCAATCGATGGCAGCGTCATAACACATCCATTCACCAAGCTGCAGTGGCGCATTAGCGTTACGCGACCCTTCTTCGACATTCCCCTTGTGCAACCCTTTGCCTATGCTCTTAGCACCGTCAGCGTCCTTGCCCTTGTGGTGGTTAGCTACCGAGCCCGCAAACGTCGTTTAGCCACCCTGAGCGAATCCATTCGACAAGAGCAGCTCGCCCTGCTCCGCGAAGACATGCACGACATGATCGGCAGCAAACTCGTCCGCATTGCGTCCCTTACACGCCAAGGGGCTTCGGGAAGGGGCGAGGATGTGCTGGAGCGGATCCATGAAATGACGACAACGACGATTCAGTCGCTCCGAAACATGCTGTCGCTTATGTCCGAGGAAGGCATCGCCGACGAGGATTTCTTCGGTATGATGCGAGAGTACGTCGTGGGTGCCTGTGCCGATGTGAATATCACGTGCGCCGTTTCAATCGACGTACCACCGGCCACGAAATCACTTACCAATCTTGGACGGCACGAACTGCTGATGATCATCACCGAGATGGTCACCAACTCCATGCGTCACGCTGCATGTTCAACCACAAGGCTTGCCGTAAAGCACGCCCCAGACCATTGGTCGGTTCGCTGGTCCGATAATGGCAAAGGACTCGATCGCCGCAGCCGACGCGGTCATGGTCTGAATAACATCGAGCGACGTAGCACTCGCCTAGGCGCAACCGTCTCTATCAACCCCGTCGATCCTTCGGGGACTGAGTTTCACATTGTTATCCCTATCAAGGCCTGACGTTATGGCAACACCCTGTCGCATCCTTATCGTGGAAGATGATCCGATCATTGCATCCGAGATCCAGGAAATCCTAGCTGGTGAAGAGGACCTTCATGTCATTCATGCCGTCGAAGCAGGCCGCGATGCACTGATTGAAATCCGCGAACGCAAGCCCGACCTTGTGCTCCTGGATATCGTTCTTCCAGATATCACGGGACTCTCCGTGATGCGCGAGTGCCGTCGCCGCGAACTCCATACCGAGTTCCTTATTGTCTCCAGCTTCGAAGACTATGCTAAGATCTTCGAATCCATTATCTCGGGTGCCAACGGATACATCACGAAGGAACGCCTCCACATCGAGTTGGTTCCCAGCATCCGCGACCTACTTGCCGGCGGGTCGCCCATGAGCAGTGCCGTTGCACGAAAAGCGCTGGAGTCCTTCCGCAAGCGCGTGGGCTCGAAGACCGACCTTAGCGAACTGACGCCGCGTGAAGAGGATATCATGCGGGCCTTTGCCCTCGGTAAATCCTACAAGGAAATCAGCGATGAGCTATTCATCGCCCCCGAAACGGTAAAGACGCACATCCGAAACGTGTACAAAAAACTCCAGGTCAATAGTCGCACCGCCCTGCGCAAGCTGCTGGTGTGACATGATAGACAAATGGCCCACGAATTCATTCGTGGGCCATTCGTGGGCCAATCGTGGGTCATTGTATAGATGCGTATCAGCGCCACTGCCGCAAAAACTCCAGGCGGTCCTGCAGTTGGGCGACGGGAATGAGCAGGCGGTCTTTGCCAAGGATGCCTTCTTCCTGCGAGCCAAATACAAGCTCGTAGTCCTTGCTCATGACGATGGCTTCTTCGGGGCATACTTCTTCGCAGAAGCCACAGTAGATGCAACGAAGCATGTTGATCTCGAACTTCTCGGGATAGCGCTCTTTGTCGCGATCCGTTTCCGCAGCGCGTACTTCGATGGCAAGGGCCGGGCAGACGCGGGAGCAGAGACCGCAGGCTACGCAGCGCTCACCGTCTTCCTCGAGGACCAGGACAGGACGCCCACGGTAGGAACCTTCCGGTTCCCAACGCTCCTCGGGGTACTGACGCGTGAACTTGGGCTTGAACATCTGCTTGAGCGTGAGACCCAAGCCGCGTGCGATCTCAGGGAGGTAGATGCGCTCCCAGAAGGTCATCCGTTGTGCTTCGGTGTTGGTCTTGACGTTAGCCATGTCAGTTCAGGGTTGATCAGTTGAGGAGTAACAGGACAATGCCGGTGATGGCGATGTTTGCCAGCGAAAGCGGCAACAGAACCTTCCATCCAAGATTCATGAGCTGGTCATAGCGGAACCGCGGTAGCGACCAACGGATCCAGATAAACACAAAGACAAGCAAGGCGGCCTTGCCGGCCAGGGCAGCATGCCCAAGCAGGACGGCAGGCAGACTGTTGGGCACAAGACCCAGCAGGGCGATCTCGTCGACAAACGGGATCAGATCCCAGCCCCCTAAGAACAGCACAGCCATGATGGCGCTGGAGGCAAGGATGTTGGCGTATTCGGCCAGGTAGAGCAGTCCGAACTTCATGGAGGCGTATTCTGTGTGATAGCCACCCACCAGCTCAGGCTCGGCCTCGGGAAGGTCGAACGGTGCACGGTTGGTCTCGGCCAGGGCCGTCACCAGGAAGATGATGAAGGCCAACGGCTGGTAGAAGACGTTCCAGCCATGTTCCATCTGGTAGCGGATGATGTCAACAAGGTTGAGTGATCCGCAGATCATCAGCACGCCAACGGCCGACAAGCCCATGGAGAGTTCGTAGGAGATCATCTGGGCCGTCGAACGCAGGCCGCCCATGAGCGAGTACTTGTTGTTCGATGACCAGCCGGCAAGGGCGATGCCGTAGACTCCGACCGACGTCATGGCAAGGACCACGAGCAGGGCTACGTCCATGTTAGGCGCCATCGACAGCGAGTACGATACACCGTCGATCGTGACGCTGTCCATCCACGGGATGATGGCATAGGCCGTAATGGCCACGGCGATGGAGATCACCGGTGCCATGGCGTGGAAGGTCCGGTCCGCCGCCGCAGGCACGATGTCTTCCTTGAGGTAGAGCTTGAACACGTCGGCGAAGGACTGGAAGAGTCCCCAGGGACCGACTCGGTTCGGACCGATACGGTTCTGGATCCAAGCGGCTACCTTCCGCTCGGCAAGCACCATGTAGGCGGCCGCGATCAACATGACGTTGACCAGGATGGCTGCCTGAATGACGGGGATGAGGAGCGTTGACCAGTTCATACTTAGTTCGGTTTGAGTACGTGCGATTGATAGACGGTGCCCACAGGCTCGGGTGCATTACCCTTGCCAAGCACGAGGCCGTGGTAGGCGTCGAGCAGTTCGTAGGACATGTGGTTGAAGCCTGCGACATGCTTGGCCAGGTCGGTAAAGACGTCCTCGCTGCTGCGATACGTCCAGGAAGCACCCATGGCGTTGGCAAGGTCACGGATGATGGCCCAGCCCGAGCGAGCGTCACGACGTGTGCCGTTGGACCAGCGGTCGTTCGGAGCTCCGAACTTGTCCCACCGGCTCATCTTCATGCCCATGTACCGCTCGTTCTCCTTGGTGACAACGGCAGGCGTGAAGCGCTGCACACGGTGCAGGCTGTTGGTGAAGGTTCCTGTGGTCTCGGCAAACGAGGCCAGCGGGAACAACACCGTAGCAGCCTTGGCCGTAGCGTTGTGACGCGTGGAGAGGACGATGACGACCGGCACGTCGGCAAGCGCTTCGGCCGTGGTGGCGTCATAAGCCTCCAGCGAGTCTTCCATGACGATCAGGGCCTTGACGTGACGGTTGCGGATGCGGTCCACAAGCTGGTCGACGCTGTGTCCACCCTGCCCCGGCGCAATGCCTGCGGCATGCGCGCCAATGGCGTTGGGCGATACGTCGTTCAGACGCAGCATGGTGTCGCCAAAGCTGTGGTCGTTGTGCTTGATGAAGTCGATGTTCGTGGTCTTGAGCACGTCCTTGGCAAAGCGCGCCAAGGCGTAGTTGTCTTCGTTGCTGGCAAAGGCGGAACCGAGCACGACGATGTCCTGGTGCTTGACGCTGCCAAGGGCCTCCGTAGCGGCGGCCATGGCTTCGTCCCACGTGGCGGCATGCAGGGCACCGTTGCGGCGAACCATCGGACCGTCCACGCGGTGGTCGTTGATCGTCGACGGTGTGCTGATGCGTCCGTGGTCGCACATCCAGTAGGTGTTAACGTGCATGTTCGTGCGCGGGTCGATCCGCAGCACTTCGTTGTTCATCACGCCAACCTTGATGTTACATCCGCGGGCACAGCCGGGGCAGACACTGTCCGTGAAGGACATTTCCCACACGCGCGCCTTGAAGCGGAAGTCCATGCTGGTAAGAGCGCCGACCGGACAGATGTCGATGACGTTCATCGAGTACGGACTGTCGAAGGTAGTGTCCGGGAAGGTTTCGATCGTGACCTTGTCGCCGCGGCGCACGAAGGACAGCACCGGCTGGTGCGCCACTTCGTCTGCAAAGCGGATACAGCGCGAGCACGAGATGCAGCGCTCGCCGTCGAACATGATCTCGGGTCCAAGCTGGACGCGCTTCGGCTTATGCGTCTTCTCTTCTTCGAAGCGGCTCTTGCCCTTCGAATGCATGAAGCCGTATTCCTGCAGCTTGCACTGGCCGGCCTCGTCGCAGATCGGACAATCCAGCGGGTGGTTGATCAACAGGAATTCCATCACGGCTTCCTGTGCACCCACGGTCTTGGGTCCGCTCGTGTCAACGATCATGCCGTCCGACACAGGTGTGGCACAGGCGATCTGCATTTTCGGGAACCAGTTCACCACTGGTGCACCGGCATCGTCGTACATCAGTGCGCCGTCCACGTCTTTCTTCTGCGAGCCGACGTTCACAAGGCACATACGACAGTTGCCGGCAACCGTCAGGGCCGGGTGCCAACAGAAATGCGGAATGGTGATGCCGTTATCAAGCGCAGCTTCGATGATGGTCTTCCCCGCCGCGGCTTCGATCTTCTGTCCGTCGATGATGATCTGAGGCATGGTAACAAGTCCTGCTGAGAGAATGCACGGTGCGTGCGTTCAAAACGCGGGCAAAATACAATGTTTCGCACTTATCACCGAGGCTAACGATGTTGGTCAGCTGCAGGGAGCGTCACCAAGACGTGATATGGACGACTGCTGAGCGATCTCGGTCGCATGAATGGCGGGCTCCAGGGCTGCCTCGGCATGACGCCAGATGGCCTGACACGGGAAGCGGTTTTCGTACAGAGCGCGGCCGATCACAACACTGTCAACATTCGGCGGAGCGGCAGACTGGATCTCCCAGAGGTGCTGCGGCGAAGCGATGCCGCCGGCCATGGTAAACCGGACAGGGGCAATGGCGGCCACGCGACGGATCGTCTCCATGTCCTCGCCCGTGAGGTTACCCTCCCAGTCGACCTCGGAATAGACGATACGACGTCCGCCAAGATCATAGACCTGGCGAATGTAGTCTGTGTCGGCGATCGTGCCCATGCTGCCACAGTCGATCTCGCCGTTGTGCGCACGGATGCCAAAGATCACCCGCGATGATCCAAACTCGTCGATCAGGGCACGCACATCGGTTGCGTTGCGCAGTGCCAGCGTATTGATCGCCACACGGTAGATTCCGTCGGCCAGCAACCGGTGATAGGCGGCCACATCATCTTGCATGGTCACGATCTGCAGCGGAATATCCACGGCACGCTGCATGGCAACCACCATGTCGATCACCTCAGGACTCGGCTCGCCACGGAACGAATCAAGGTCGGTCACCTGGATACATTTTGCATTCTCGCGCCGCCACAGCTGGGCCAGCTCGATCGGGTGGTCCGACATGTCGGCATAGAGCCGCTCCGTACCCACCTCACCCTTGATGCATCGCAGGCAATGTCCGTGCGTTAGGTCGATGGCAGGAATGATCAGGACGTTCGGCAAGAGGGTCTCGTTCGATTAGGGGGCAGTGGCCATGCGAAGGGCCCGCCGCAGCAGGTCCTCCGATGATGCGGCCACCGCAGGATCGGATTGGATGACGGTTTTGACCGACTTCTCGGCCACGGCCCGGGCATAGCCCAGCGCTACCAGCGCTGCCACGGCCTCGTCGGCCACGGCAGACTGCGCCGGCGCCACGGCTGCCGCACCCGCCTCGGGAAGCACGCTGATGATCTTCTCGCGCAGTTCGACGACCATGCGCTCCGCCGTCTTACGGCCTACGCCCGGCAGACGCTGCAAGGCAACAAGGTTCTCTTTAACGAGATGCATGCGTAGGTCGGCCAGCGGCATGGCCGACAGAATGCCCAGGGCCGTCCGTCCGCCAATGCCGGTGATGCCGGTGAGCAGCTTGAAGGCCTCGCGCTCGGCAACGGTGGCAAAGCCGAACAGCTGCATGGCATCCTCGCGCACGTGCATGATCGTGCGCAATGTCACACGCTCCCCCACCTTCGGCAACGTGTCAATGGTTGACATCGGTACGCTCACGGCATAGCCTACACCGCCACAGTCAAGGATGACTTCCATGGCGTCGATCGAAGCAAGGGTACCGGTGAGTTGGGCGATCATGAGTGCGTGCTTGTGAAGGGACGCAAAACTATGCCAAACACGGGAATGATGATGAACACACGAGACATCGGTGCCGTCGCAGAAGAACGTGCCGCAGATTTCCTGCAGGAACACGGCTACGTGATCGTGGCGCGCAACTGGCGGTATAAAAACCTGGGCGAGATCGACATCATTGCCATGGACGGACAGACCATCGTGTTTGTCGAGGTGCGCTACCGCAGCAGCCGTTCCTATGGTCTGCCCGAACTGTCGGTCACCAAGGCCAAGCTCCGAACCATTCGCAAGACGGCCACGCTGTGGATGATGCAGCATGGCGCTCTCAATGCCCCCTGCCGCGTCGATGTAATCGGCACGGATCTGATGGGCGGGTCGGTGGAGTTCCGCCACTACAAGAACGTGTGGTAATGCTGCGTGTGGTGTATCTTGTCGGCCATGTGGACCTATATCCTGAAGCGCATGTTGCTGTTCATTCCGACGCTGATCGTCATCACGGCGATCTCCTTCGGGGTGAGCAGGCTGGCACCGGGTGACCCGGCAGCGGCAAAGGTGGGCGTCGGTGCCGAAGGCGGCATGTCCGGCAAATCAACGATCAACGAGAAGACGATCGAGCTGATCCGCAAACAGTGGCACCTTGATAAGCCGGTGTGGCAGCAATACCTGATCTGGACGGGCGGTATCCTGTGCTTCGATGTGGCACCGGTGTTCACGCCCGAGGGTACAACGTGGTCGGCCTTGACGTTCACCGGGGTGCCCAACTTTGGCACGTCATTCCAGGACAATCGTCCGGTGTTCGAGAAGATGCTGGAGCGCGTGCCGGTGACGCTGCTGATGAACATCCTGGCCATCATCATCGCCTATGCGATCGCCGTGCCGCTGGGTATCTATTCGTCGACACATCCGGGGACGATGCTGGACCGAGCGTCCACGCTGTTTCTGTTCGCCCTGTATTCGCTGCCCGTGTTCTGGGTGGGTACCCTTGCGGTGAACTTCCTTGCCAACCCCGAGTATGCGGCCCTGTTTCCGTCGGGTGGCCTGCGCTCGCCGGCCTTTGCCCACGACTGGGACCTGTGGCGGAAAGTGTCTGACTATGCATCGCACCTGGTGCTTCCCATGCTGGTCTACGTCTATGCCGACTTCGCCTTTATCTCGCGCCAGATGCGCAGCTCGATGCTCGAAGTGATCCGTCAGGACTACATCCGCACGGCCCGCGCTAAGGGTCTGGCAGAGCGCGCCGTGGTCTACCGCCACGCCCTGCGCAATGCCCTGATCCCGCTGATCACGATCGTGGCAGCACTGGTGCCGAACCTTATCGGCGGTTCCGTCATCATCGAGTCGATCTTCAGCATTCCCGGGATGGGCGAACTGTCGTACAAGGCCCTGCTCGCCCGCGACTATCCCATGATCATGGCCGTGTTCACGATCTCGGCCCTGCTCACGCTGCTGGGTATGCTCCTGGCCGACATTCTGTATTCCGTGGCCGATCCACGCATCTCGTACGACAAGAAGGTGGGATGACATGGCAACAGAAGCAGCAACAACACCGGCAACACAGACAGCACATGTCAGCGAGTCCTACTCGCAGTTCGTACGACGTCAGTTCCGGAAGAATACCCTAGGCGTCATCAGTGGCTACATCGTGGCCGTCCTGGCCGGCATCGCGATCTTCGCCGATGTGCTGGCCAATGACAAGCCCATCGTTGCCAGCTACAACGGCTCCGTGATTTTTCCGGTGTTCCGGGAGTACGGCGTTGACCTTGGGCTGACGCAGTGGGATAAGGAATTCACGTCGGTGGACTGGAAGACCGTACCCTTTGATTGGGCCGTCTTCCCCATCGTGCCGTATGCTCCGTCAACCACGGACAAGAACCTGCTCTCGCTTGCGCAGCGCGCTCCGTCTGCGACGCACTGGCTGGGCACGGATGATATCGGACGCGATGTACTGGCCGGTATCATCCACGGTTCACGCTATGCACTATCCATTGGCTTTGTGGCCATGGGCATCGCCCTGGTCATCGGCATCGTACTGGGCGCCGTGGCGGGCTACTTTGGTGGCGCCGTTGATATCGCCATCTCGCGCCTGATCGAGATATTCATCACGTTCCCGCGCTTCTTCCTGATCATCACCATCGTTGCCATGGTCGAAGAAGGATCGCTCTTCCTGATCATGGCCATCATCGGTCTTACGGGGTGGACGAATATTGCGCGCTTCATGCGCGGCGAAGTACTGCGCGTACGCAACCTGGATTACGTGAGTGCGGCTCGCGCCTTCGGCTTCTCGACGCCGCGGATCATCGCCCGGCACGTCATGCCGAACGCCATTGCACCGGTGCTGATCTATGCCGCCTTCGGCATTGTGGGTGCCATCCTGCTGGAGAGCGCTCTGTCCTTCCTGGGCTTCGGTGTTCCGCCAACGGTCGTCACCTGGGGGTCCGTCCTGTTCAAGGCACGCAGCAGTGCGTCATCATGGTGGCTGGCCATCTTCCCGGGCCTGATGATCTTCCTTACCGTGTCTGCCTTCAACCTGATCGGCGATGCCCTGCGCGACGCCACAGACCCGCGTCTGCGCACGTAAGGTGTGCAGAATGTGGCCTGACCGGTTACGGCGATAAGCGCTCGATCACCCAGACGTCTCCATCGCGTCGGTAGCGGATTCGGTCATGCAGCCGTGATCGACGTCCCTGCCAGTATTCAAAGGCCGAAGGGATCACCCTGAATCCTCCCCACGAAGGGGGCAGTGGCACATTACCGTCGGCGTGTTGCTCCTCGAGTGCCGCAACGCGTGCTGCCAGTTCGTCGCGTGACGCGATCACGCTGCTCTGATGCGAGGCCCAGGCACCGATCTTGCTGCCGAGCGGACGGGTGACGAAGTAGGCCTCGGACTCCTCGGCGGTCAGACGTTCTACGCTGCCTTCGATACGGATCTGTCGCTCCAGTTCGGGCCAGAAGAAGAGCAGCGCCGCGTACGGATTCTCCGTGAGCTGGCGTCCCTTCGTGCTGCCGTAGTTCGTGTAAAAGACAAAGCCGTTGTCGATACCCTTCAGCAGCACAACGCGTGCCGAGGGCTTTCCTGTAGCGTCTGCCGTGGCCAGCGTCATCGCCGTGGGCTCCGGCAGTTCGGCGGCCATGGCCTCGTCGAACCACCGCGCAAACTGAGCAAACGGTTCGTCGGTCACCGACGCTTCGGTGAGCTCTTCTCGGGTATACTCCTTGCGGAGATCGGCTATGTCTTGCTGCTGCATATCAGTGTCCGATCACAGGAAGTGCAAAGGCCGTGGATGCACCCGGGCGGTCGACGCGGATGATGACAACACCCTGCGAGGCCGGCACCGCGATGCGGTTCGTACCGGGCGTTACGGTGGTGGAAAGCAACAGACGTCCGTGGATATCGCTCACGGATACGGTGGCACCGCCATGATCATCGATCTGCAGATCAATGGCTTCGGCTGCCGGAACGGGGCCAACAAGGCGACACCACGGTGCCGTGGTGCTCTCGGCTACGCTGGTGACGACCTGGATGGCGGCCTCGCACAGGATCTCATCCAGCGGATTCACGATCACTTCGGTCGGCTCCGTCGGCATCATCATGTCGACCGTGATGGTCTTTGATGTTACGACTACGACCGTGTCTTTCGTTGCCGACGATGACCGGAAGCGGATACGAACGGGCGTCTGGAAAACGTCGGGCACGTTGGGTGCCTGTTGCACCTGCGACATGGCCAACGTTACAGGGCGTGTTGGCTGTGTGCTTGGCGGAAGGTCGAGCGTACCACTGAAGATCGGGTGGCCGGCCTTCGCGAGCCACTGATCGAAGTACACATCCCAATCGATCAACGGATTCGGCGCAACGTCCTGCATGAAGGCCAGCAGATCTGACGTCTGCGTTGCTCCCCGCGCGAAGCGCGTCATGTACGTGCGCATGTGTCCGAAGAGCACCGAGTCGTTGTCGAACTGCGTGTGCATCATGTGATAGACCCATGCCGACTTGCAGTACGTGGTGGCTTCGTTGAACAGGTTGGCAAGCGGAATGCCAAAGACCGGCGGTTCCGTAAGACCGTTCCGCAGGTAGCGGTCGCGACGCTGGCGCATCCGCAGACGATAGCCGTCGTTGTTACCGTCACGTCCGGCGAACAGCGCTTCTGTCCACGACGCTGCGCCTTCGTTCAGCCAGATGTCGTCCCACGTTGCACACGTCACCCAGTCGCCGAACCACTGGTGGCCTATCTCGTGCATGTATCCGAGTTCGGCCGTTCCGCGAAGCCATTCGCGGTTGACCATCGACATGCTCTGGTGTTCCATGCCGCCGAACTGAATAGGATAGACGGCCACATGGCCGTACGACGTGAAGGGATAGGGTCCGAAGAGCTCTTCCATCACGCGGAACATATCGGGCACGTTCCGTACGGCGCGTCGGGCGCTATACGTGGCGCTGTCTTCGTCGATCGACCATTGATAGTTCTCGATCGGAATCGTGTCACCCGTGCTGCTCACGTACGTCTGCTCGAACATCGTATAGCGTGACGCATTCATGTTGAACAGATAGGTTGCCATCGGCTCCTCGTGACGCCACGTCTCGACCACCACCGAGTCGTTCAACGGTGTGCGCGAAACACGACGTCCGTTGGCTACGCCAACGAAGTCCTTCGGAATCGCCATCGATGCCAGGAAGGTCGCCTTGTCATACGGCACGTCATTGCACGGATACCACGTGCGGGCGCCCTGCGGCTGGTTGAACGTGAACGTGATGGCCAGGGGACGTCCGGACTGACTGATGTCGGTGTTCGCATAGGACTGAAAGCCGAGGTCGTCACGCATGATGCCGTAGTTGATCACCACGTCGAGCGTGTCACCGCGGCGTGCCTGTGTGGGCAGCGGAATGTTCACGCGCTGAAAGCTCAGGGAGTGTCCGGCAGACTGACCGTTCACACGGATGGAGTCGAACGTCAGCTCACGGGCGTTCAGCATGAGCGTATCCAGCGTAGTCACCTTCACGACAACGCGCAGTTGCACACGGGCGTCGCATTTACGGGGGCCGCGCTGCGCGCGGGGAATGCTCATCACGGTTGACCAGTCCATGAAGACGTCGTAGTGCTGCACGTCGATCGACGTGTCGAGCGTGGTCGACGGAAAGGCCATGGGCGACATCGCATGGGCATGGCGAGGCATCACCTGCTCGCGGATGGCGGGGTCAAGTACAGCGTCCATCAGCACGCTTGGGTGCGGCGCATCGCCATAGGCGTGCTGCTGCGCATGCGTAGCAACGGTGCAGGCCAGCATGACCAGAACGGTCCAAACGATCTTCATGGTATCAGGCTCCGTGCGGTCCTACGCGGGGCAGGGCCGACTTGTTGGTGACGTAGTGGGTAAGCCAGTCTCGAATATCGGCATTCGACTCGTTGCGGCGTCCGGCCAGCACGTGATCGGCATTATCGTACATGATCAGCTTATAGGGGTGCTGACAGTGCTGCAGCGCCAGACCCAGCTGCAGTCCATGGTCGGGGGTCACACGCCGGTCACCCGTACCGTGCAGCACCAGCAGCGGCGTGGTCTTACTCAGCTTGTCTGCCCAGAGCACGGCGCTCCGGCGTTCTGCCTCGAGGTGCTCGATGCTGCCACTTGGCAGGTGTCGCTGCATGGTCTTGCGGATGTAGGCCGTTGTCTCGCAAGCGTGGATCATTGTTGGAGCACCGAAGGTGACCGCCGCTCGAAAGCGCGATGTACGGGCCAGCATCATCAGGGCCATCATCCCGCCGCGGCTACCGCCGACAAGACCGATTCGATCGGGATCGACGTAGCCCAGAGCGTCCAGGAGCGGCAACAGGTTCATCGCGTCGTCCACATCGCCGGCACCCCACTCCTCGGCATCACCCTCGCTGCCGCCAAGCCCCCTGTAGTTTGAGGCCACGCAGACGAAGCCCCAGGCGGCATACAGACCTGCGAACATGACGGCACCTTCGGCGGTGAGGGCACCACGCTCGGTGCTGCCACCGCGGTTGAAGATGATGGCCGGATACGAAGTCTGTCCTGCCGCGGGCAGCGCCATGAAGCCCTTGATGCGACGTCCGTCACTGGCATACGTGATCGTATGCAGCGTCACGCCGTCGAATGCTGCGCGGTCGGCATCCGACATCGACCGACGCACCACATTGCAGGCGCTCTGTGGCATCTCGATGCGGACGGCGTCAAGCAGCGTACCGTCTATCACCGCGTGTAGCGCTCCCGGTACTTCTTGGTGAGCTTAACGTGACGGTTGGAGAGGTCCACCGTGCGACCATCAATAAAGGCCGCCTCAAGCTTATTCGTGCGACCGTCAAGCGCATTACCGGCACTCACAAAGAGCGTGGCACTCTTCCCGACTTCCAGCGATCCGTAGTTGGCCTGAACGCCCAGGATCGTGGCGGGATTGATGGTCAGGGCCTTCTCGGCGTCAGTCTCCGACAGACCAAACGCAATGGCCGTACCGGCATTGAAGGGCAGGTTGCGCTGCTGCCAGGCACCCACGTCCGAGATCGCAAACATGATGCCAGCCGCAGCAAGCTTCGACGGCAGCGTGAACGACTCGTCGTACGCACTCTCGGTTGTTGACGGCAGTGAGTGCACGCGGTGCACGATCACCGGGATCCCGGCAGCCTTGATCTCATTCAGCAGGTAGGGGGCATCGGTAGCACCGTCAAGGATGACGCGGACGCCAAACTCACGGGCGAAGTTCAATACGGCCTCGATCTGGCGGCGTGAGCTTGCCGAGATGATGACGGGCAACTTCTCTGTGAAGACCCGGCGCATCTCGTCGAAGCGGATGTCATGCTTGGATGAATCCACGGCCGACAGCGCGGCATAGGCACGAGCTTCGGTGAACAAGTCATAGATGCGGCGGATGGCCTTCTCGGCATTCTTGCGCTGTTCTTCCGGACTGTCGCGCATCCACCAGGCATTGACGACGTCCATCGACGGCCAGTTGAGCACCATCGCACTACGCGGTAGGATGGCGATGTCCTCGCGCGTCCACCCGTCAAGGCGCATCAGCGAAGCCAGACCCGACACCAGGTCGCCCTGCGGCGTCACGTTTGCAAGCAGTACACCATTGTAGCGGATCGTAGGAATGATCTCGCTATCCGGATTGTACGCCGTCTCGGCGCGGGCATTTGGATTCACGTCACCCACCTCTGCCACGTCACGCGTTGAGCGAACGGCATCAACCTCTGTCAGACCGATCGTGGACGTTGGCGCGATAAAACCCGGATAGACGTGCTTGCCGGTACCGTCGATGACGGTGGCACCGCCGGGGACGACAACCGAGGCCGAAGCGCCAACGGCTGTGATACGGCCATTGTCAAAGACTACCGTTGCACGCTCGAGCGTTCCGTTCGTCACCGTATGCACCGTGGCGTTGACGATCGCAACAGGCGTCTTCTGTGCCGCACCGGGGATCTCGTCGCCCGACCGTGCGATGCTGACAGCAATGAGTGTCAGCGCGAGGAGGAGGAGTGTTCGCATGGAGTGCAAAATACGAGGCAGCGGGCCTTGTACGATGCGTTCGGTGCTTTGGGTGGGTATAAATGTGAGATGCCCCAAGACGTCACCACTCGTCTTGGGGCACTCCCCTTCTCACCTTTCATCGCCACTGTGCCCAAATGGGCGGTAGAGTGACGCTGCGGTGTATGCTGCGTTGAGGTCGCTAGCACGTGCAAAATACATCGTCAACGCACGACCCCTGCACGCAGAACCACGTATTTAGTTGGGTATAAACATGTGATTGTCGATCTTTGTGTTCTTCGGGGCGTAGCGCAGCCCGGTTAGCGCGTCTGCTTTGGGAGCAGAAGGTCGCGAGTTCGAATCCCGCCGCCCCGACCACCACCCGGCCGAAACCGGCCAAACCACGGCAACAACTCCCTGTTGCCGTGTTTGCACGGAGTGATTCCGTCCGTCATGAGCGCGATACTTGCAGTATCAATTGCTGTACCTCCACAGGCCGCGCCCCATGCTCACGCTCCGCTCGCTATTCCCCGCTCTCGTCGGTATCGCAACGGCGTTCGCATCGATGTTCGTATCGGTTAACGCAACGTCGAGCATCGCGCTCGGCGCAGCAGACCCGCTATTGGATCCGCTTCGATGGCGGTCGTGTGACCCCGTTGTGGTTCCGTGGCATGCCTCCGTGCCAACAACGATGTCTGCCCTGCGCCGTGCCGGCGTGATGGGTGTGCAGCGCCGCGGTGACGCGAAGGTTGGTACGCTGTCGCTGACCATGCGTGACAGTCCGCGTGGCGAGGTCGTTGTGATGGTCTTTGACACGGCGGGTCGCTTCATCGGCGTATCAACGGAGCATCACACGGCGTCGGTGCAAAACACCAAGACCTTCATCGCGAATACGATCGGCCGACTCGTCGTCGATGGCGGCCGCATCCTGCGGCGCAACGCCTCGTCGACCGACCTTCGCGTGGTCTGTAACGGACGTCAAATGACGCTAACCATCGGCATCGCCGATGACAGACCGCTGGTCGCCTTCATGCTGGTGATGATCGAGGCCGAAACGACGGCCACGATGTCAGACTGAGAGTTCCTACCATTTCCGGTTTACCTGGGTGAATAGCGACGGCCGCCATTGTGGTGGCCGTTGTTGCGTCTATGCTGTAACTTTCCGTGACTCAGCCGTGTTTGCACCACGGTACCACTTCCGTCAGCACAGCTACCATGATCCAACGGTCCATCGTCTCCGCCTTCGTATGCCTTGCGGCACCCGTCATGCTCTGCGCTCAGGACGTCATGCGTCCCGCGCCCATGGTCGAGCATCGTTCGGCACTGGTGTCCAGCCCGTTCACCGTGAATGCTCCGCTTCCTCCAACGCTCCTCGACGCGCAGTTCGACGCCGATGCCCCCACCATCGTCGTGCGGTATCTGGGCTTTTCGTGTACGCACTGCGTGCGCCAACTGTCCTACCTGCACGAACATCGGCAGACGCTGATGCAGCACGGTGTCCGAGTCGTAGCATTCAGCAGCGACGATGCAGCCATGAATGACCGCATGATGGAACGGATGGGCTTCGACCCTGCGGCGATCACGGTGGTTTCCGATCCCGACAACACGGCAGCTCGGACGCTTGGCGCGCTTCGCGGTAACGGCACCACCGAGCAGGACCTGCATGCGTCGCTCGTGGTGTATCGTGGACGCGTCCTGACGTCGGTGTTCGGCGAACAGCCCTACATGGACGTCGAACACCTGGTGCAGACAGCCGTGCGTGCCGCCAAACCCCGCGAAACAACACAGGCCTACGATCCCCTGTACCTGAAGCGATACCTCGATAGACCGGTGACGGCGGCGGTGATCGCCGGACCGGATGATGGTATCAAGGAGCCGCTTGACCTTGACTTCAACAAAGGCATCCTGCATACGAATGACGTGTGGGTGGTAACGACCGACCGTCGCGGCCACGGCATCGCTATCGTCCATAACGCCGCAACGCCGCAGCAGACGGTTCGCCTAAAGAAAGATTCCCGAGCCTCGCACTTCATGTGGCGCACCACCAGCATCGCATTCAGCGATAACGGTACGTTTGCCACCGGCCAGAGCGGCTGGCCGGGTGACGGCGAGGGCAACTACATGTTCATGGGCCCCACGCTGTGGTCGGCCGATACGGCCATTTTTGCCTCGAAATATCAGGAGTCGAACGACTATCTGGCATCACACCTGGACATGCTTCATCAGAGCCCGTACAACATGGGTATCGCCCACGAAGCCAACAACGTCTATTGGGTGAACGACGCCAAGTACAACGATGTCACGCGGTACGACTTCAACGATCCGCATGAAGTGGGCGGCACAGACCATCGCGACGGCATTATTCGCCGATACAGTCAAGTCGTGCTCACGCCCGTGGACCGACAGCGTCCGGCACACCTGGCCTTCGATGCATCAACGTCATGGCTCTATATCGTCGATCCCGGCACGAAGCGCATTCTGCGGCTCGACACCCGTAGCGGACGCCCCGTCGAGACCCTTCGCATGCCCGACGAGAGCGCCGAGAACGTCCAGGAGTTCTCGCGCATGGACGATGCCATCATCGAAACGGTGATCGACACCGGATTGGTCGATCCTGTAGGCATCGACGTGAAGGGCGGCCGACTGATCGTTGGTGACCGCGCGACGGGCATGATCCGGATGTACGATCTGGAGTCTGGCCGTCCGATGTACATGGGCAGTATTCCTACCGGTGCGGCAGAGCTGCTTGGCATCTGCATCGGTCCCGATGACCACATCTGGGCCGTGGACCGTGGCAACAGCAGCGTGCTGCGCTTGCAGACCGCTGCCAACATCGTGATGCGCCCGCTCGAACGCGTCGTACTCGGTGGTACAACCAACGAGCGCACGGCAGCCATTCGTCTGTCGCACGACGGACGTGGTGACCGCACGATACGGCTCGAGCTTCGCCAGCCGCTGCCGGAAGGCTGGCGTGTAGGCCTTGCTGCGACAACCGTCGTTGTTGGCGAAGGTGGATCGCGCGACATCGAGCTGCGTCTGCAGGCCGACTCCGGAGCACGTCCCGCAACCATCACCGTTGACGCCTTCGAAGTGGGCGTCAACGCCGCCGCTGTCTTGCGCACCAGCCTGCTCGCTGTGCCGGATGACCTGCGTCGCGTCATCGTGAATGACGGAACCACGGAGTCGTTCGACCCCGTCGAAGCTGTTGCGCGCACTACGCGCAAGGGCTACGTTGGTCTTACCTCCGATGCCTTCCTGCGCGTTGCCGATTCCCTGAAGAACCTCGAAACCGTCCTCTGGTTCTCCGGTAGCTTCGGCGAGATCACGCCTCCCGAGGAATCCGTCATGCTCTCGCTGCTTGACCGTGACATCGACTGTATGGTGATCGGCGATGATCCGCTGGTGCTGCGAAACGAAGCCGACAATGCCACCGCATTCTTTGCGCGATACGGACTGCAGTTCCAGGGTGTGGACGTGCCGGTTGACGCCGACAACGGACGCCGCGTGCTCACGGGTGTTGCCGGCGACCCCGTATCGTCGGACATCACCCTGCTCGACTGTCAGCTTCCCCGCCTAGACCATCACCGCGGCGGCCGCTACGTGCCTAACGTGCGCTTCCGCACGGCAAACACCAGGGCCAGCGCGTGCGTCGTCAACAAGGACAACAATGCCCCCATCGCCGTACGCATGGAACACAACGAGCTGCGAACCATCATGCTGGGTATCAACCCCGCACGTATGCTAGACGAAGAACGGCGTTCGCTGCTGCTTGACAAGAGTTTGGAGTGGTTGGAAGGGGCAGCGCCAATACCGACCGGTGTTACCGACGGTGTGATGCCGACGGCACTGCTGACGCTGGCCGGACCCAATCCGCTGGCGTCGTCCACACGTGTGCGTGTCTCGCAGGTAGGCCAAGCAGACGTTGCCCTATACACGCTCGGCGGACATCGTATTCGTACGGTCCATAGCGGTACGGTAACGGAAGCATCGGTTCTCGATGTAGATTGTTCGACGGTCCCCTCGGGCACGTACATGATCGTGGCTCGCATCGGTGACCATCTCGGACATCTGCGTATCGTTCGGTACTAACCATACCACTGCTGCACACGGTGGCACGACAAAAGACCATATCGCTCCGTTCTACGACCGGCACCGCAGACCACGTCTGGGGTCGGAGTGCTGAAGATGACTGCGCCTACCTTCTAGCCGAGGGCCGCCGGTACCTGGTAAAATTTGACGAGCGTCTGGTTGAAAAGGCCTTCCGCTTCTGCGTCGAAGCCCACAAAAACGACCTGCGTGCATCCGGTGAGCCCTATTACACGCATCCGGCACAGGTGGCGCACATCGTTATCCGCGAACTCCCGCTGGACGACATCAGCGTGATCGCTGCGCTATTGCATGACGTTGTCGAGGACACATCGTATTCCGTCAAGGATATCCGCGCCGATTACGGCGCCGAGGTCGCGGCCATCGTCGATGGAGCTACCAAGATCAGCGACGTCTTCAAAAGCCGCGAGATAACCCAGGCCGAGAGCTATCGCAAGCTGCTGCTGTCGCTGGTGAACGACGTGCGCGTCATGCTGATCAAGTTTGCCGACCGGTTGCACAACATGCGTACCATCGACTCGCTGCCACGCGACCGGCAGGAGCGCATGGCGCGCGAGACCATGGACATCTACGCTCCGTTCGCCCACCGGTTCGGCCTAGGTACCATCAAGTGGGAACTCGAAGACCTCTCCTTCAAGGTCCTGAACAGGTCGGCCTATGACGACATCAAGCGTCAGCTGAACACCACGCGCGAGGAGCGTGAGGAATACATCGAGAAGTTCTCGCGTCCGATCGCCGAAAAACTCAAGGAGCTGGGCCTGACGTACGAGATCAACGGACGTCCGAAGCACCTGTACAGCATCTACCGGAAGCTGGTGATGCGCAGCAAGACGCTCGACGAACTCTATGACCTGTTCGCCATTCGCGTGATCATCGACACGGAAGAAAACAACGACTGCTTCCTGGTCTACGGCATGGTGAGCGAGATCTACACGCCTGTTCCGGAGCGCTTCAAGAACTACATTTCTGTTCCCAAGAAGAACGGCTATCAGTCGCTGCATACAACCGTCATCGGTACAGACGGTAAACGCGTCGAGGTACAGATCCGCACCCGTGCCATGCATGATTATGCAGAACGCGGTGTGGCTGCGCATTTCCGGTACAAGGCTAACTCGGGCGCCACCGCCTCGTGGATCGACTCCAAGGACCTGGAGGAATGGGCCTCATGGGTGCGTGATATCTTCGAGAATGCCGGCGACGAAGCGCCGCAGCAGCTCATGGAGAGCTTCAAGCTCAACCTGTACCAAGACGAGATCTACGTCTTTACGCCCAAGGGTGACCTGCGCATTCTGCCAAAGGGTGCCACGCCCATCGACTTTGCCTTCGACATTCACTCCGCCGTTGGTGCCAAGTGCATCGGTGCAAAGGTCAACGGTCGCATCGTCCCGCTGGACCACCGCTTGGAGACCGGCGACCAGGTCGAGATCCTCACCTCGAGAAATCAGACGCCCAACCGTGACTGGGAGCGCATCGTCGTCACGCACAAAGCCAAAACGCACATTCGCCGCATTCTGAACGAGGACCGTCGTACGAATGTCTCCGAAGGTCGTGAACTGTGGGAAAAACGCGCCAAGAAAGTTGGTCTGCATCTGAACGAGGATGACCTTGAGCGTCTTGTCACGCAGCTCAAGTACGAAAGCCGATCCGACTTCTATTTGGCCATCGGAACCGGAGCATTGTCACCCGAGCAGGCAAGCACCCTCGTCCTGGAGCGCATGAAGCCCGGTCACGAGCAGGAATCCACGCATGAGGCCGACTACACCTTCACGGAGTTTCAGGAGTCGGCGCGCGAGCGGGCAGATGGTATCTACATCGTTGGTGACAACCTGCCAACGGCCAAGGTCATGTTCAGCTATGCGCGGTGCTGTAATCCCGTGCCCGGCGACGACATCATCGGCGTGGTCACCATCGGGTCTGGCATCAAGGTACACCGTGCCGGCTGCCACAACGTGTCGGACTTCGCAGACAAGCTCAAGGCGCGACTTATCGAAGTGCGCTGGAGCAAGCAGCAGCGCGGTGACTTCCTGGCGGGCATCAAGATCACCGGTGACGACCGTCCGGGCATGCTCAACGACATCACCAGTGCCGTGAACGCCATCAACAACACCAACATCCGCGGCGTGACCATCGATGCCTACGACAGCATCTTTGAAGGTATCCTCACGGTCTATGTCACAGACATCGGACATCTGCAGCGCATCTTCGATAAACTCTATCACATCAAGGGTGTGCGAACCGTCGAGCGGTTCGAGGGCTGACGCATTGTATATTTGTCCGTTCTTGAGTCTTGAGCATCAACGGACACATCTGTGAATCTAGACGTCATTCTCTTTGCCATCTTCGCCATCGGTGCCGTGGCCAGTGCCATCTTCACCGTTACGCGAAAGAATCCCGTCGCGGCTGCCATGTCGCTGATCGGCCACTTCTTCATGCTAGCCGGCCTGTACCTTACGCTCCACGCCCAGTTCGTGGCCGTCGTGCAGGTCCTGGTCTATGCCGGTGCCATTATGGTGCTTGTGGTCTTCGTGATCATGCTCCTAAACCTTGGCAACGAGCAGCAGCTCACCGAACGGATATCCATGCGAACCACGCTGGGCACCTTGATGGCGGCCCTTTTCGCTGTCCAGATCATCACCGGTCTGATGGCACGTCCGACAGGTCTCCATCAGCAGTCCGCAGCGGCAGCAACGATCGGCACCACGGCCAGCATTGGTAATGCGCTGTTTACGACCTACATCTTCCCCTTCGAGGCGGTCTCCATCTTGCTGCTTGCAGCCCTGATCGGTGCCGTCGTTCTTGCCAAGCGTCATCTGCAGGAAGGAGCCTGAGCATGCTGCAATCCATTCCGCTCGACTGGTATCTCATCCTCAGTGCCGTCCTCTTCGTGATCGGCGTCATCGGCGTTATCACGCGTCGCAACGCCATCATCATCTTCATGTCCATCGAGCTCATGCTCAACGCCGTCAACCTCACCATGGTGTCCTTCAGCTCCTTCCTTGGTGATGTCTCCGGCCAGATCTTTGTGTTCTTCATCATGGCCGTTGCCGCTGCCGAGGCAGCCGTCGGCCTGGCCATCGTCCTAGCCTTGTTCCGCAAGCGTCAGACGATCTACGTCGATGAAGTGAACATCATGAAGTGGTAAGCCCACCCCTGATCCAGCCCCTTTCTAAACCCCGGCAACGCCGGGGTTTTTCGTTGTCCCCTACGCCACAAGCCAACATTTTTGTATGTTGAAAACGCTGTGGATAACTCTATGCGCACCATGAACACCATACAACGACTGCTTTTGACCGTCGCCTGCTGCGGACTCCTCGCTGCATGCACGGATGAGACCCCTGAATACATCGCCCAACGATTGACGATGCGCGATCTGAACAGTAGCGCAGGCTATGTTTGGTTTCCGGCAGAAACCGGCGCCTACACACCAAATGCCACAATGGTCGATGCTGTGCGGCGGGGATTCGGTAGCAACCGCAAGGTGATGATGTTCGTGCGTCCGACGTGTTCCTGCACCGGAACGCAGCGCTTGTTCCCGCAGGTCATGAAGACGTTCATGGAAGCCGGTATCGACACCTCGGCCATCGAAGTCTATTCCGTGCGAGGCACGTCAGACAGGCATCCGTACGAAGACCGATTCACGCTGACCAAGCTGCCGGCCTTCTTTCAGCTCAAAGACGATGTTGTAACGACGTTTATCGACGAGGCGAACTATTCCGGCTCTAACGCCGATACGCTCGTTGCAAACGCCATCGGACGCTGATCACATCCCTCGACATCTTCCTAACAGGACAGACCATGCAAAAGATCTCTGGAAACGACGCTGGCACCATCCGTCTGTTCTTTGGTGCTGCCCCCTGTGGCTATTCGCCTACTGTCTCGGAGGATGAGGGCACCGACCTCAACTTTACGTCGTACTGGATCCCCAATCCCAAGGATTCCTACTCCGTCATCGCCACCGGCGATAGTATGGAGGGGGCAAGGATCTTTGCCGGCGACATGCTCGTGATCGACGCCGGGCGCGAGGTACGATCGGGCGACATCGTAGTGGCATGGCTCAACGGCGACCTTACCGTTAAGCGCTTGCAGTACCAGCCGGACGGCAGCGTGATGTTCATCCCGGAGAATCCCAAGTATGCGCCGATCTCCGTGGGCGATCACGACGATATGCGCATCCTGGGCGTCGTAACCAGCGTGCACCGCAAGCTGTAAGTCCAGCGTTACCGTAGTATTGGCGTCAAAGGCGGCA